>CBFDBC010000017.1:0-28718 GCA_965602945.1 uncultured bacterium
TCCTCAATGACAAGATCGATCCAAAATTCGACAAGCAGAGCGAGCGGATGCTCAAAGCCCTGGGATATATCAAGTAGAGAGTCCCTGTTTCCGGCAAATTTTCCCGGTCTCAAAATATTTAGAAAAAAGCTGTAAAAATGTTTGCATCTTTTTTTTTTATTGTATAAAATCGGTGCCTTAAAACTCCCATGATTGAACTATTCTTTGTCTTTCTCATCACCGGGGTCCTCGGCGGGCTGCTCGTGGTGGTCAACAAGATCACCGGACCCAAGAGGACCAATCCCACCAAAGAAACGCCTTATGAGTGCGGAAGCCCCTATCTTCAAGACCGGATCTACCCCATCCCCATCAAATACTATCTCGTGGCCTTTCTTTTCCTGGTCTTTGATGTGGAAGTGGTCTTTTTCTATCCCTGGGCATTGATCTTCAAGGAAGTCGGCTCCCCGGCACTGATTTTCATGTTCGCCTACATTGCGATCCTGGGTCTTGGATTCGTGTACGCGTGGAAGAAGGGGGCTTTTCAGTGGGAAAAATAAAGAAACGCGCCTACTACCAGGAGACGTTGAACGGCGGATTCATCGCGACCAAACTCAACACCATGTTGGGCTGGGGCCGCAAGTACTCGCTCTTCCACTACCCCTTCATCACGGCCTGCTGCGGCATGGAGTATATGTCGGCGGCCTGTGCGCACTGGGATTTTGACCGGTTCGGGGTAGGGATGACCACCTTCTCGCCCCGCCAGGCGGATATGCTGTTTGTGGTCGGGACCATCTCCCAGAAGGAAGCCCCCGTGCTCAAGACGGTCTATGATCAGCTGTGCGAGCCCAACTGGGTCATCGCATGCGGCGCCTGCGCGGTCAGCGGTGGTATCTACGACAACTATGCCGTGCTTCAGGGGATAGACCAGATCATTCCCGTGGATGTTTACATCCCGGGCTGCCCACCCAGGCCGGAGACCATCCTGAATGCGTTGGAGAGGCTCCAGGATAAGATCCAGCACCAAAAACAAGATTGGCGATGGAAAATCAAAAAGTAATCGAAGCTCTGCAGGAGAAGTTCCCCGAGGCCGTGGTGGAGGTGTCCGCTCAATTCGGAGACGATACGCTTGTCATCCAGAAGAAAGCGCTTCAGGAGATCATGGATTTCCTCTACCCCAAGCCTTATGAATTCACCATGCTGCTGGACCTCACCTGTGTGGACTACATGGGAGAGACGCCACGGTACCAGATGGTCTATCATGTCTATTCCATGACCCATAGCCTGCGGCTCCGGATCAAGGCCGCGGTGGGGGAGGGGGATCTGACCATAGATTCTCTGACCGGACTCTGGAAGAACGCGAACTGGCTGGAGAGAGAGGTGTACGACATGTTCGGCATCCGCTTTAACCGGCACCCGGACATGCGGCGCCTGTTCATGTATGAGGGATTCGAGGGACATCCCCTGCGCAAGGACTACCCGCTGCGCAAACGCCAGCCCTGTATTCAGCTGAGGCAGACAGATGACGACTAGGTTACAGAAGGAAGCCAAGCAGGAAAGCCTCCTGATCAACATGGGGCCCTCCCATCCGGCCATGCACGGGACCATCCGTATCATGCTGGAGCTGGACGGCGAGACCGTGCGCAATTCCGAGGTCGAGGTGGGGTACCTGCACCGGGGATTCGAAAAGACCTGCGAGCACAAGACCTATTTCAACATGCTCCCGTATACGGACCGCCTGAATTATGTCTCGCCCCTGATCAACAACCTCGGCTATGTGATGACCATGGAGAAGATGCTGGGCCTGGACATCCCCGAACGGGCGCAGTACATCCGGGTGATCATGTGCGAACTCTCCAGGATATCGGACCACCTCACGGCCCTGGCGGCCATGACCATGGAGTGCGGTGCGTTCACCGTGTTCCTCTATTACATCAAGGCCCGGGAGGAGATCTGGGAGGTCATCGAGGAGACCACGGGCGCCCGCATGACGACCTCGTATATCCGGATCGGCGGCGTGCGCGCGGATATGTACCCGGATTTCAGGCCCAAGCTCGACAAAGCCATGCGTATGACCAGGGATGTGCTCAAGGATGTGAGCGGCCTCCTGGACAAGAACAAGATCTGGATCGACCGGACCCGGGATGTCGCAGTGGCGAATCCCGAGATGGCGATCAACTATGGATTCACGGGGCCTTTTTTGAGGGCGTCCGGCGTCTCCTATGACGTGCGCAAGGCTCATCCGTACCTCGTGTACGACCGGATGGATTTCGAAGTCCCACTGGGAGAACAGGGGGACAACTACGACCGCTACCTCGTGCGCATGAAAGAGATGGAGCAGAGCCTGCGCATCATCGAGCAGGCAGTGGCCAAAATGCCTCCGGCTACCTCATCAGCCGATCTGATGGCCAAGGGTGTAGAGCCGGCCGAGGCCATTAAAAACTCCCGATCTCAGAAGGTCACCGAGCGCATTAAACTGTCGCCCAATTTGGAAGGATCGGAAAAGGATGCATACCCGGATATCCTGTCGGCAGGTAAAAAATATATCGTACCTCCCAAGGAGGATACCTATACCAACATCGAGGGCCTGATCAATCATTTCAAGTTTTTCATGCGCGGTCATGGGATCCGACCCCCCAAGGGTGAGGTGTATTTTTCCGTTGAGGGCGGCAGCGGCGAAGTGGGCTTCTACATCGTGTCCGACGGGACCGACAAGCCCTACCGCCTGCATCTGCGTGCTCCCTGCCTGCACATCGTTTCCGCACTGGAGGAGTTGATCCAGGGGCACTATATCGCCGACATCATCCCGACTTTTGGTTCCACCAACATGATCGGAGGGGAGTTGGATCGATGAGCCCGGAATTTTCGGAACAGACAAAGAAAAGCATAGACGAGATCGTGGTGCGTTATCCCGAGAAGGAGGCTGCACTGCTGCCCGTGCTGCACGCCGCCCAGAGGGAGTTCGGCTATATCTCCCGCGCCACGGAGAAGACGGTGGCTGGTCTCCTGGATATCGCTCCGGCCAAGGTCCACGAGGTCGTGACCTTCTACACCATGTACAACCGGCAGCCGGTGGGGCGGTATCATGTCCAGATCTGCTCCAACCTCAGCTGTTCGCTGTTGGGGGCCCGTTCGCTCATCGACCATCTGAGCGAGAAGCTGGGACTTCAGCCGGGCGAGACCACCTCGGACCTCAAATTCACGCTTTCTCTGGTGCAGTGCCTGGGTGCCTGTGAGCAGGCTCCCTGCATGATGGTGAATTTCGATTATTATGGAGACCTGGACACAACCAGGATCGACGAGATCTTAGACAATCTGGAATAGAAGAAGACCGTGGAAGAAAAAGTGCTAAGCCGGTATTTCAATCAGGAAGGGGCCCACAGCCTCGCGTTCTACCTTGAGCAGGATGGATATCAGGCGGCGGGGAAAGCCCTCAAAGAAATGACACCGGAGGATATCCTCAACGTGGTGAAGGCCGCCAACCTGCGCGGGCGGGGAGGGGCCGGGTTCCCGGCGGGCGTCAAATGGGGCTTTGTCCCCAAAACCGTCGACAAACCTAAATACCTCTGTGTCAACGCGGACGAAGGCGAACCGGGGACCTTCAAAGACCGTTACCTGATGACCTACGCCCCCCACATGCTGTTGGAGGGGATAGTCATCACCTGCTTCTGTGTGGGGATCAACACCGCCTACATCTATATACGGGGTGAATACGAGAACATCGCCCAGCGCCTGGAAGCGGCGATCGCCGAGGCGCGTTCCCAGGGCTATCTGGGCAAGAACATCATAGGCTCGGGTTTCGACCTCGAGGTGTATGTGCACCGCGGGGCGGGCGCCTACGTCTGCGGTGAGGAAACCGCTCTGCTGGAATCACTGGAGGGCAAACGGGGCAATCCCCGGCTCAAACCTCCCTTTCCCGCATCGATAGGCCTGTTCCAGTGCCCCACCGTCATCAACAACGTAGAAACGCTTTCCAACATTCCCCAGATCATCCGCCATGGAGCGGACCGGTTCTGCAGCAAGGGGATGCCCAAGGACGGGGGGACCCGGTTGTTCGGCGTGAGCGGGCAGGTAAACAAGCCCGGGGTCTATGAGCTTCCAGTGGGAGGCAGCCTCAAGGAGCTGATCTTCACCCATGCCGGTGGGATGAGGGAAGGCAAGACCCTGAAAGCCGTGATCCCCGGTGGGATGTCGGCTCCGATCTTGAAAGCCGACGAGATCGATATCGCCCTGGACAGTGACTCCCTGATGGAAGCCAAATCCATGCTGGGATCCGGGGCGGTCATCGTCATCGATGAGGATACATCCATATTGGAGGTCCTGCGGTTCGTCTCGGAGTTCTATTCCCATGAATCCTGCGGCCAGTGCACGCCCTGCCGCGTAGGCAATCCCTGGATCCGAAAGACCGTCCAGCGGATCGTGGACGGGAAGGGGCGGCGCGGGGACATCGAGAACATCCGCAGGGTGGCCGACAACATTATGGGCAAGACCCTTTGCCCTCTGGGGGACGCGGCTGCCATGCCCATTCTGTCCCTGACCGAAAAATTCAAGGAGGAGCTGGAGGCTTCTCTGACCGGATGAGCCCGGAGATTGAGCGCACGATGGTAAAGATCACCATAGACGATAGAGATATCGAAGTCAAAGAAGGCACGACCGTGTTCCATGCCGCCAAAGATGCCGGCATTCCCATCCCGCATTTCTGCTACCATCCCGCCTTTGCCCCGGAGGGCACCTGCCGGATGTGCCTGGTGGAGATCGAAGGGATGCCCAAGCTCGAGCTGGCCTGTTCCACTCTGATCCGGGAGGGCATGAAGATCTCCACCCAGAGCGAGCGTGTTCGGGCAGGCCGCATGGGCGTGCTGGAATTCCTGCTGGCCGAACACCCCCTGGACTGCCCCATTTGCGACCAGGCCGGTGACTGCAAGCTGCAGGACTATTACGAGGAGTATGGCCTGTATGACAGCCGGTTTGCCGAAACCAAAGACAAACACGAAAAAAAGGTGAGTCTGGGGAAATACCTCCTCCATGATCAGGAGCGCTGCGTCCTCTGCCGCCGCTGTGTCCGCTTCCTGAGAGACGTCACGGGTACCGGTGAGATGGGGGTTTTCGAGCGCGGGGGACACACCGAGGTCAACGTGTACGAAGAGGGGCAGAAGGTGAATAACGATTATTCCGGCAACCTGGCCCAACTCTGCCCGGTGGGGGCCATCACGGATACGGATTTCCGCTTCCAGACCCGTTCCTGGTTCCTGGAGGAAGGCGAGTCCGTCTGTCCGCTCTGCAGCCGGGGATGCCGCATTGTGATCCAGGCTCACAGGGGCTTCGCCCGCTTCCGGCTGCCCAAGCGCGTCTACCGGATCAAGGCCGTGAACGATCCCCGGGTCAACGGCCCCTGGATTTGTGACATGGGCCGGTATGGATACACGTACCTGGATGAAGGGCGGGCCACAGGGATTACGAGGAAAGACGGCCACTCTCCCGATTGGCCGGAGGCGACAGCCTGGTTGAGCGAAAAGATACTGCGGCTCAAGCACAGCAACCGGCTGAAACGTGTCTCCGTGATCCTCACCTCCCGGCTCACCAACGAAGAGCTTTTCCTGGCCAAAAAGATCTTCCAGGATGACCTGGGCGTCGGCAGGATATTTTTTACCGATCCGCAGCCGGGGGAGGGGGACGACCTGCTGCTGACGCCGGAAAGGACACCCAACCGGAAGGGGGCGGAGGAGATCGGATGGGATCTGGCCCCCGTAGACATGGAGGCCCTGAATCGGGAGACCGATCTGCTCCTCGTGTTCGGTCCCGATTTTGAGTCCGCCCACAGTCTCTCCGATATCCAGGGCTGTTTCACACAGATCGAGACCACGGTTCTAGTCACACCCTTCGAGGGTGAGCTGAACACTCAAGTCGACCTGCTTCTGCCGGCGGCACCGGTGGCGGAGAAAGCCGGCTCCCTGACAAATACGGAGGGAGTGGTCCAGAGTTTCAGATCCGCCCTGCCCGCGCTCGGGAACAGCCGGGCGGAATGGTCGTTCCTGGTCGACCTGGGCAAAGCGCTCGACCTCAGATTCAAGTTCTACAACCGGTTCAAGTCCTCGGAGACTGTATTCCAGGAAATGACCGGGGAAATCCCATTTTTCGAGAAGAACGGTGAGTGATATCCTTATCCTGCTAATCAAGATCGTTGCCGCCCTGGTGTGGTTCCTCGTCCTCACGCTGTATCTGACCTGGTTGGAGCGCAAGGAGAGCGCCGTCATGCAGGACAGGATCGGGGCCAACCGCGCTGACTTTTTCGGGATCCGAGTGATCGGACTTTTCCAGCCCTTTGCCGACGCCATCAAGATGATATTCAAGGAAGACTTCACGCCCTCGTTTTCCCGAAAGTTCATACACAACCTGGCGCCTTTCCTGGCTTTCTTTTTCACGGCGGTGACCGTGCAGGCCATCCCCTTCGGAGATGTGCTGCGCGTGGGCGGAAAGGAGATCAAGCTTCAGGTTCTGGACCTCGATGTCGGCATCCTGTTCATCCTGGCCATGCTGTCCTTCACCGTCTATGGGGTGCTGCTCAGCGGATGGGCCTCCAACAGCCGCTGGACGCTGTTGGGCGGCCTCAGGGGAACCGCGCAGCTGGTTTCCTATGAGGTAGCCCTGGGCCTTTCCCTCATCGGCCTGGTGATGGTTTTCCCTTCGCTCCGGTTCTCCACCATCGTGAATTATCAGGAGGGGCTGCTGTTCGGATGGCTCCCCCAATGGGGGATCTTCCTCCAGCCGTTGGGATTTCTCGTGTTCCTGTTCGCCTCCATAGCGGAATCGGAACGGGTACCCTTCGATCTGCCGGAAGGGGAGTCGGAGATCGTGGGTTTCTTCACGGAATACAGCGGACTCAAGTGGGGCCTCTACATGTTCACGGGCTTCATGAAGGTCCTCCTGATCGCCTGCCTTCTCACCACACTGTTTTTCGGTGGATATCATGTGCCCTGGCTTTCCTCCGATGGGTTCCACTTCCCATGGGGAGGAGAGTGGCTGCTGCCCCACGGGATCGTTGTCCTCTTCCAGATCATCATGTTCAACGTGAAGGTCATCTTCTTCTGCTGGATGCAGATCCTGATCCGCTGGACCTATCCCCGTTTCCGGTATGACCAGCTCATGGATTTCGGCTGGAAGTTCCTGGTCCCCTTAAGCGTAATCAACATCGTGGCCACGGCCATCGTCATGACTCTGTTGAGATAGAATACTAAAATGATAAAGCAATTCGGATATTTCCTGGAGATCGTCAGGGGCTTTCTTATCACGACCCGGCATTTTAACGTCAACATGTTCTTCCATATCCTGAACCTCTTCGGGATCAAGACCAAGAGAAAAGGGGCTGTTACGCGCCAGTATCCCGAGGTTCCCATCGAGGTGGCCCAACGCCACCGCAGCCTCCACCGGTTGATGCGCCGCGAGGACGGCAAGCCCCGCTGCGTGGTCTGCATGCTGTGTGCCACGGTTTGTCCATCCGAATGCATTTTCATCGAGGCCGCCGAAGATCCCGATGCCGAGATCCAGAAGTATCCCGACAATTTTATCATCGACCTGAACCGGTGCTGTTTCTGTGGTTTCTGTGTCGAGGCCTGCCCGGAAGACGCCATCCGCATGGATACCGGAGAGATCGAGCTGGCCCGCTATTCCCGCGATGACCTGGTTTACGACCTCGAGAAACTCACAGGATGACGCCTGACCGCCTCACTCTAGGCACTTTCCAGATCTATGGTGTCAGGGATGGTTTTTTCTGGCTGGATGGCGGGTCCATGTTCGGCGTGGTGCCCAAAGTCCTGTGGCAGAAGATCTACCCGTCGGATGCTGAAAACCGCATCCGCCTGGGACTGAATTCCATCCTGATCGACACGGGCGATGACCGCATTCTGGTAGACACGGGGATCGGACCGGATCTGAACTCCCGCATGAGTGAGTTTTACTCCCTGGAACGGGATCCGGGGCTCCCCGGAGCCCTGGAGAGGATCGGATTCAAGGTCGAAGACATCGATTTCGTGATCAACACACACCTGCATTTCGATCACTGCGGAGGGAATACCCATCGGGATGCGGGGGGGGAGTTCGTGCCGACGTTCCCATCTGCGGACTACATAATCCAGAAATGTGAATGGGAGGCCGGCTTGAATCCCTCGAACCGGGACAAACCCAGCTACTTCAGCTCCACCTTCCAGCCCCTGCAGAAGCACGGTCGGCTGCGTCTGGTGGATGGAGACAGCAAGATCGTCCCGGGAGTCACGGCTGTGATCGCCGCAGGGCACACGTCCTGCCACCAGTGCGTGAAGGTCCAGTCCCAGGGCCGGACCCTGTTTTTCCTCGGAGACATGGTCCCTACGTCCGGGCATGTCGGTCTTCCCTACATCATGAGCTACGACCTGTTCCCCCAGGAGACCATGGATAACAAACTGAGGTTCTTTCGCCAGGCGATGGAGGAGGACTGGATCGTGGCCTTCAACCACGACCCCGACTGTTTTTTCGGCCGGATCGCGGAGAAGGACGGGAAATTCGTGTTCCGGGCCCTGGAATCTTCTGCCTGATTTTCCTTTCTCTTCCCGGCCTATTCAGTCCGAGCGAAAGACCCCCCCACCTTCCCCATGCGCTCGGACTGAAAATGGCCGGCTCCGTGACTCCACATCAGCATCCTTCGGTCTGGTCAATAGATCAGTCGAATATAGACACGTCTTCAAGTCTGTTTCGTGATCAAACATCAATGAGCCCGTGCCTTCGGGTTCCCTCAGTGGCATCGCATTTCTGGTCATAACTTGAAAAATTTCCCGCCCGGTGCTATAAAAGTCTGTTAAAGGAGAGAACAGGTCATGAAACATGAACACGATGATCATAAGATCGCCTGCCAGGTGTGCAAGAAAGAAATCCCCAAATCGGCGGCATTCCATGCCGAGGGCGCGGAGTATGTCCAATATTTCTGCGATATCGGCTGTCTGGACCATTGGAAGAAAGAGCAGGACAAGACCGAAAAAAAGGATTGAGGCCGGGCCTCGATAAGCGTTCCTCACATCCGGCATGGCGGTTTCTACACAGGGGTTTTTGAAACGGCCTATGCCATAAGCCCCCAACTGGCTCTCAAAACCAGCCTGGAGCTCATATACGACAACGATCCCGTATCCATATGGATGATAGTGAGACGAAATGCTATAATGGGCGGACTTCTCAGTTGAAGTGACGTTATCAAGGTGAGACCATGAGAAAAACAGGCCTATGGCCTTTGCTGTTCCTGATGATATGTGTTGCCGCTGGCGCGGCCGCGGCGCAGAACGCGGATGGTATCCTTTCCGTTCGGATCCTCGCGTCCGTGGAAAGGGTGCAGCCCGGGCCGCCTCAGGCTATAGCTCTGATCATCAAGATCAAGGAACCCTATCATATCAATTCTGAGATTCCCACAGAGGATTTTCTGGTGCCTACCTCTGTCAGTTTTGCGGACACAGAAGGTGTGCGGTATTCTTTAGCGGAATTCCCCCCCGCGGAAACCCGCAATCTGTCTTTCAGCGACATGCCCCTTGAGGTCTATGAAGGCACTTTTACAGTATTCTGTACCTTGACGCTGGATGCCGCCTATGCAGCGAAAGACATCAAGGTGTCCGGATCCATCCAGTACCAGGCTTGTGACGACAACGCCTGTCTCCCGCCGGCCGAACTGGCCTTCGAGGAAGTCCTGGCCGTTGCCGCAGCCGGCGAGACGGCCGGTGCGGCGAACAGTGAGGTTTTTGAGGGCTGGGAGGCTCCCAGCGCCTCAGTCGAGCGAAAACCCGAGGTCTCAGCAGAGGGCGGAATGGCCCAGGCACTCAACGAAAGGAGTCTCCTGGTCTCCTTTGTCCTGATCTTCCTGGGCGGCCTGGCGCTCAACCTGACGCCCTGCGTATATCCTCTGATCCCCATCACCATCGGGTATTTCGGGGGACAGGCCCAGGGGAAAAAAGGCGGTGTGGTCGTCCACGCGGTGTTGTATGTCCTGGGCATGGCTGTCACCTATTCCGCACTCGGGCTGATCGCCGCGCTCACGGGTAGCCTTTTCGGCGCGGCCCTGCAGAGTCCGTTCGTGCTGGGCGGCATCGCACTGGTCATGGTGGCCCTGGCCCTCAGCATGTTCGACCTGTATGAATTCCGTCTGCCGGCTTTCCTGACCCGGATGGCGGGCGGCCGGAAAAAGGGCTTCATGGGTACGCTGCTCATGGGGCTCACAGTGGGATTCGTAGCCGCCCCCTGCATCGGCCCCTTCGTGCTGGGGCTGCTGACATATGTGGGGGAGAGGGGAGACGCACTGCTGGGCTTCCTGATGTTTTTTGTGCTGGCACTGGGCCTGGGCGTTCCCTTTCTGTTTCTGGCCATTTTTTCCGGCAGCATCGATCGGCTTCCGCGTTCGGGAGCATGGATGGTATGGGTTCGTTCCATCTTCGGCTTCATCCTGATCGCTATGGCGGTCTATTTCCTGCGTCCTCTCTTCCCGGACACACTGGTATACCATCTGACCTTGGCCGCGATCCTGTTCACCGGCGGGATATTCATGGCCTGGCTGGAGCCCACCAAGATGCCGGGCAAGATGTTCGCGCTGATCCGAAACCTCGTCGGACTGGCGTTTTTTATTCTGGCCCTGGTATTTGCCACCTCCGGTATCCGGGCCTACGTGGCGACGGCCCTGGCTGAGGCCCGGGCGGCCTCCGGACTTTCCACGGGAAACGAGATACATTGGATGCCGGGAAGCGCGGCGCGTTTCGATGAGGCGGCTGCTCAAGGCACGCCCGTGTTCATAGATTTCATGGCCGACTGGTGTATCCCCTGCAAAGAGATGGACAAATCCACTTTTTCCGATCCCGAGGTGGTGGAGATGTCCCGGCGTTTCGTGATGCTCAAGGTCGATCTGACGGGTTCCAGCGATCCCGCAGCCCAGAGGCTAAAGAACAGGTTCGGCGTCAAAGGGGTTCCCACACTGATATTTCTATATGGCGACGGCTCGGAAGCCTCGGACCTGCGCGAGGTGGGATTTGTCGAAAAAGACGAGTTCCTGGGGAAGATGACCGAGGTCCTGGAAGGGCGTTGATCCCTTCGTCTATCCAGCTATTGGGTTCGACGGCGTCCGCCCTGCGAGTTTCTCCGCAGCCAGCGCTGCTCCGACGATCCCGGCCTCGTTGCGGAGCTCGGCGGGTCGGATGACGGCACTTGCCCTCAGAAACGGCAAAAATTTCTCATGCTTTTTGCTCACTCCGCCCCCTATGATGAACAGGTCGGGTGAGAACAGGGCTTCCATCCGGGCGAGGAACTCGTTGATCCTTCCGGCCCATTTTTTCCAGCTCAGTTCATTGACTTTGCGCGCACGGTCCGAAGCCCGGTGTTCGGCATCCTTGCCCCGGACCTCCATGTGGCCGAACTCGGTGTTGGGGACCAGCTGACCGTCCGTAAAAACGGCACTCCCGATCCCGGTCCCCAGAGTCAGTACGATCACAACACCCTTCTGCCGCCTGCCGGCTCCGAAGCGCATCTCGGCCAGGCCAGCGGCATCCGCGTCGTTGATCAGCCGCACCGGACACCCGGTCGCCTCTTCCAGCAGTCGTTCCCCATCCGTCCCGATCCAGGACTCATCCACGTGGGCGGCGCTGTAGGCCACTCCCCGTTTGATCACGGCGGGGAATGCGCAGCCGATGGCGCCCCGCCACTCGAAGTGCCGCACGATCTCGGTCACAACCGCGGCCACCGCCCCGGGTTTCGCGGGCTGGGGTGTCGGGATCCGGATGCGTTCTCCGGCCAGGGAGCCCCGGGCCGTATCCACGGGCGCCCCCTTCATACCGGACCCTCCGATGTCGATCCCCAATACCCTCATCTTGTCTCCTGTACATGCCCTGTTTTGATCCAGGCCGCGATATCCTCTATGACCTCCTCCAAGACATTCCCGTGGCGCTGGTACTCGGCCGGTCTGATCTTCCCCCGGCCCGGCATGAACAGATGATTGAGCGTCGGATACAGCTTGAATGCCGCCCCCGGTACTCCCTCGAGGCCCGTTTTCCAGTTGTGGTAGTCCTCGGTTGTGACCTGGTAATCCCTTTCTCCCTGAAGGATGAGCAGGGGGCGCTTCAGGTCGCGGGCGGAAAGGGGTGGATCATAGTCTCTGAGATCCAGCCAGTAAGCTGCATAGGCCCCGAACAACACCTCTTCGCTGCCGAGGTCCTCGGGCCGCAGTTCCTTGATCCGTGCCGCGGTATTCCGGTACTCCTGTAGACGGTCGGACTCATCTTCCGAGATGGATCCATCCAGAGAGGCGATATACTCCACCTGCTTGATGATGGCCTCTTCTCCCTTACGCGTCGCGCCGGCCAGGATGATGAAGCCGGCGGCCTCCGGATCCAGCCGGCCGATGCGGGGGATGAGCATCCCTCCCAGGCTGTGGCCCAGGACGAAGACCTTGTCCGGGGCGATGCCGGGGGTTCGCCGCAGCAGGGCCGCAGCGGCCAGGGCATCATCCACGGACTCCTCTTTGACCGTGAAGCCCCCGGCCGATTCCAGGCGTGTACCTGTCAGCTCCTGGAAACCCCCAGCCTGGCGGGTGATGGTCCCCCAGACCTTTTCCAACTGCCCGGCCGGCATCTTCTCCTGCATGGTGGCGTCAAAATCCTCGACCGCCGCGGTGAATTCGGCCCGGGTTATCAGCTCGAGAAACCTCCGGCCTTTGTCTACGAGCTCATCCTGCACGCTTCCGGCAGGGGAGGGCCCCAGGCCGAACGAGGCCCCTGCCAGGAAACAGATCCCCCAGATCCTCAGACTGTTCCGAGTCATTCGATCACCTCTTTTTCGACACGCGCCGACTGTAACGGACGAATTACCGCCGGGATGTGAATTTTATTCGAAAAAAATAGTATAATACAGCGCGAGTTATTTCCAGCCCATTATTTATAGGAAGTACTCCAAAACCTTGTCTATCCATTGCTTGATGGATCAGTCGGGCAAGCTGGAGAGGAAGCCGTCCGGAGGCGAGCGGGCTGACGTTTCAGTTTGGCTGGCTGATCCACGAAAGGAAGGTCTTATGATGCAAGATCCGAACACACGGCAGTCCGGTAGGCGCCGGATCGCGGTCATGATCCATGTTTCGTTGATGGGGAGCCTGCTCATCTATTTCCTGCTGGTTGAGATCGTCTTCCGCCGCATGGATCTGTCGCCGCCTCCCGGAGAGGTAGGGGGCTTCGGCTCTTTACGTTATGTCTTCTATGGGATCTCAGTGCTCCTGATCCTCTTCATCCGTCGGTTTCCGGTCTGGCTGAAGACCGGGCCGGATGTCCCTGAACCGGAAAGGAGCACTCGCTTGCTCCAGACATCCATCCTGACCAGCACTCTCTGTGAAGTTCCGGCCATACTGGGGCTTGTGATGGTGCTGCTGACCGGATCTCATCGGGATTTCCACTATCTGCTTTTCCTTTCCCTTGTTCTCTTTGTCTTTTACTTCCCCCGCCTGAGTTTCTGGGAGACCGGAGGTGAGATATGATGCGGATCCAGTTCCTGGGAGCGGCCCGTCAGGTCACCGGGTCCTGCTATCTTGTGGAGGTCGACGGACTCCGTATCCTGGTCGATTGCGGCCTTTTCCAGGAACGGGAGTATGTGTCCCGCAATTGGAAACCCTTTCCCGTATTTCCGGGACGCCTCGATTTTGTGCTTCTCACTCACAGTCACCTGGACCATGCCGGGCTCCTCCCCAAGCTCGTCCGGGAGGGGTATGCCGGCCCTGTCCTGACCACCACGGCTTCCCAGGATTTGATGGAGATCGTGTGGTTGGATTCCGCCCGGATACAGGAAGAAGACGCCGCATACAAGCGCAAGCGACACAAAAAAGAGGGCCGCAAGGGGCCTCATCCCGAGGTGCCCCTCTACACCGTCGAGGATGCCGAGAAGTGCCTTCCCCTCATCAAGGCGGTCCGTTATGGAGAGGATGTCGCCCTGAACGGGAACGTGCGGGCCCGTTTCCACGATGCCGGCCACATCCTGGGGGCGGCCATGATCGAGCTGGAATACAGCAAGAACGGAAGCAGCCGGAAGCTCCTCTTCTCGGGAGATATCGGCCAGTGGGACAAGCCGCTCGTGCATGATCCGTCCATCTTCCGGGAGGCGGACTACGTGGTGATGGAATCTACTTATGGGGACCGTGACCATGGGGCCTCCGGCGATGTGGAAAACCTCCTGTGTGACGCTATAAACCGGACTGTTGAGGCCGGAGGAAACGTAGTCATCCCAACTTTTGCCATCGAGCGCGCGCAGGAATTGATGTACCATCTCAGCCGCCTGGTCCGAGAAGACCGCATCCCGTATCTCATGATGTTCCTCGACAGCCCCATGGCGGTGGATGTCACGGATGTCTTCCTAAACCACCGGGAATACCTGGACGAGGAGACGCACCAGCTGTTCCGGGAGGGAGAGCCGCCGTTCCGCTTCCCCGGCCTCAGACTGGTGCGCTCCACGGCGGAATCCAAGGCGATCAACTCCATCAAGGGATCCTGTGTGATCATGGCGGGGTCGGGTATGTGCACGGGAGGGAGGGTCAAACACCATCTGGTCCAGAACATCTCACGCCCGGAATCCCAGGTCCTGTTCGTGGGATATCAGGCACGCGGCACTCTGGGGCGCCTGATCCTGGACGGCAGGGAAGAGGTCCGGATCCATGGAAGGGGCTATCCTGTGCGGGCCGGAGTGCACCAGATACAAGGCTTCTCGGCCCACGCCGACCGGAGCGCACTCCTGAAGTGGCTGGGTTTCCTCGAGACACCGCCCAAACGGGTCATTCTGACCCACGGGGAAGAAGGGGCCATCCGCAGCTTGGCGGAAGCTGTACGAAACCGCATGGGATGGGACGTAGCGGTGCCCGAATACCTGGAAACACTGGAGCTAGATTGACCGGTGCCGGTGAAAGGGGACCTAGAACCTGAGTGTGAACACGGTTTTCTGTTCGGGATCTGAATGCACCGAGATGGTCCCCTTGTGCTGGCGCATGATCTGACGCGACAGGCTGAGACCGATCCCTGAACCGCCCTCTTTGGTGGAAAAGAACGGGATGAAGATCTTGTCCCGGTTTTCCTCCAGGATACCCGGCCCGTTGTCTTTGACCTGGATCAGGATGCGGCCCTGAGCATCGAGTAAGGCCAGGATGTCTATCCGCCCGCCCTCCTTTTTTTCCACGGACTGCAGGGCATTGAGCAGGAGATTGATCAGGACCTGTTCGATGAGCTCGGGATCGGCTGTCAGCTCCAGGTTTTCCGGCTCGACACCGCTTTTAAACAGGATGCCGCGGTCCTTGATGTTGGCCTGCATCAGCTTTTCTACTCTTGCGAAGAGTTCCCCGACTGGAAAAATGGAGTAGTTGGCCTTCGGCGTCAGGGTGTAGTTGCGGTAGGCATCCACGAAGTGCATCAGCCCCTTGCTCCGCCTCTGGATGGTGTGCAGCGCCTGCTGGATGTCGTCCAGCATCTCCGGATCGGATCCCTCGGGCAGGTCGAGGCTCTCGAGGCCATCCCGGATGAGCTGCTGGATGGTGGAGGCCAGCGAGGAGATGGGGGTGATGGAGTTCATGATCTCGTGAGTGAGCACGCGTATGAGCCGCTGCCAGGCTTCGATCTCGATCTCCTCCAACTCGCTGTGGATGTTCTGGAGCGACACCAGCGAAAAGACCTGGCTGCGCAGCTTGAACTCGGTGGAATACAGTGAGAGCTGCAGGGATTCGCTCTCGCTTTCGACCTTGACAAGGTCCGTCTCGCGCGGCTTGAGCCGGAACAGGGTCTCGACCAGCTTGGGGCTCAGCGAATTCAGTGATTTGATGTTCTTCAGGTGAGAGATGTTCAGGAGCCGCTTGGCGGCGGTGTTGATAAGCTCAACCTCGCCGTCCGGCTGGAAGACGATCAGGCCGATCCCCACGTGCTGCACAACGGTCTGGAGGTACCGATAATGTTCCTCTTTTTCCGCCCTCGTAGCCCGGAAAGCATCGGCGACCTCGTTATAGGTTTGACGCAGGGCCGCGAAGGAACGACCCAGCTTGTCGTCCTTGAACGACTGGGTGAAATCGCCGTATTTGATGGATTCGAAAAATCGTGTCAGGTCCCGGTTGGTCACCTCGACGTATCTGATCAATGAGTACACCTGGTAGATGATGAGGACCGCCATGATAAACAGCGCGGCGAACAGCTGGGTACGGAACAGGAGGAAGGAGAAGAAGGTGACCGAGAATGCCAGGACCAGGGTGCGGGCGATGACGTGGATGCGGAAGCGTTTAAAGACCATATTTCTCTAGCCGGCGATACAGGGATGTGCGGGAGAGCCCCAGCTCCTTGGCGGCGTGGCTGATGTTGCCGCCGTATTTGCTGATGACCTTGCGGATGATGGTCTTTTCGATGCTGTCCAGGTTGTAGTTGTCGAACACCACTCCGTCGGCCCCGCCTTCCGCCGAGGCGAAGAAGAAATCCGCGGGCTGGAGCACCTCTTCCTCGCTCATGATGACGGCTCGTTCGATGGCATGCTGCAGTTCCCGCACATTGCCGGGCCAGTGATATTTTTCCAGTTTTTTCAGCGTGGTGGTGTTCAGACGCTTGACGTTCTTCTGGTATTTCTTGCTGTAGATTTTCAGAAAATGCTCGATCAAGAGCGGGATATCCTCGGGCCGTTCCCGCAATGGGGGGATCTGGAGCTCCACCGTGTTGATGCGGTAGAGCAGGTCCTGCCGGAATTCTTTTTGTGCCACCATTTCCTGGATCGGCAGGTTGGTGGCGCATATGAGGCGCACGTCCACATCGATGGCCTTGTTGGAACCCACGCGGGTGATGCTGCGCGTCTCGACCACGCGCAGGAGCTTGGACTGCAGGGTGAGCGGCAGGTTACCGATCTCATCCAGGAACAATGTACCTTCCGATGCGATCTCGAACCTGCCAGTCCGATCCTCGCGGGCATCGGTGAAAGCGCCCTTGACATGGCCAAAGAGTTCGCTCTCGAACAGGGTTTCACTCAGCGCCCCCATGTCGACGCTGATGAAGACCTCGCCGGACCGGGGGGAGTGGCGGTGCAGGGCCCGGGCGACCAGTTCCTTGCCGGTCCCGTTCTCGCCCAGGATGAGCACATTGGCATCCGTCTGCCCCACCTTCTGGATGATCTCGAATACCTGTTCCATTACCGGGCTGATGCCGATAAAATCATGGAAAGGTTGATCGAGGTCGGCGCTCAGCTGCTTCTGCCGGGAGCGCAGGCTGCTGGCCTCCATGCGGGACCTGCGCAGCTTCAAGGCGGCGGACAGTGTTGCCAACAGCTTTTCGTTCTGCCAGGGCTTGAGGATAAAATCGGTCGCGCCTTCCTTGATGGCCCGGACGGCCATGTCCACATCTCCGAACGCCGTGATCAAGATCACGATGATGGAGGGATCGATCTCCAGGATCCGGTCCAGCCAGTAGAATCCCTCCTGGCCGCTTGTGGCCCCCTTGGCAAAATTCATGTCCAGGAAAAGCACATCATATGTCTCGTTCTTGAGGCAGCTGGGAATGGACTTGGGGTCGTTCTCGGTGTGCACAAGTGTCGTGTGTTGTTTCAGGAAAAGCCGCGCGGCCTGCAGGATGTCCTGGTTGTCGTCGATAATGAGAACCCTTCCGCTCTTCTTTGTCATTGCTCCCGTCCTTTCCTGGATTATTCATAAAAGATGCCGACACTTCCAATAGAACAACCTCTTTTTCTAATGTCGACACCTTTTACCCTTCGGGCGAACCGATCTCACCACATCGACTTCGTCATGGCCCAATCGGCGTAGGTCACTACGCCTCATGCGCCATTTCCTTGTCGCTGCATCAATCTCGGTCCGTGAATCATCCAGGCACATGAATTCTTCATAAAAGATGCCGACACTTCCAATAGAACAACCTCTTTTTCTAATGTCGACACCTTTTACCCTTCGGGCGAACCGATCTCACCACATCGACTTCGTCATGGCCCAATCGGCGTAGATCACTACGCCTCATGCGCCATTTCCTTGTCGCTGCATCAATCTCGGCCCGTGAATAATCCAGGCGTCCTAAACTATTCATCAAAGTAATCCAGATCGACATACTTTTGTGCAAGAAGTGTGCCGTTTCACCCTTCCTGGGTTTCCTCCCCGTTAAGACCGGTAGGGTTGTCCGATATCGTACACTCTTTGTTAACTCATCGTACACTCTTTGTCAATCCCGAATCCGGATCGTAGAACAATCGTATCCTTATTCCCCCAAGCATGGGAACATTTTGAACGAAAAATCGAATGTGGCATGATTATTGCTTAAATTATCGCCTGATGAGACAACGTTCACATGCCGAAACGCATCAAAATGAAGTAGGAGGACGAAAATGGGCATGGATCGCACGATAAAGAAGAAGAAATGGCCGCCCAAGCGGATCGCGGCGTTTGCTGCGGTCGCGGCTTTTATTGTAGTGGTGTTGTATCTGTTCCTTTTCAAGCTGAACAAATCAACCCTGAATGTGGAGAAGGACCGCCTGACCATCTCGACCGTGAAGCGTGAGCCGTTCCAGGAGTTCATCCCGGTGATGGGAGCCGTGGAACCGATAGATTCCTACCACCTGGATGCCGTGGAGGGCGGTGTGGTCGAAGATGTCTTTATCGAATCCGGGACCCGGATCGCCAAGGGAGATCCCATTCTTCGCCTGGAGAACACGGACCTGCTCATGACCATCATGTGGCGGGAGGCGGAGCTGTTCCAGACCCAGAACAACCTGCGCAACACGCAGCTGAGCCTGGATCAACAGCGACTGAACCTCAGCCAGCAGCTCGCCCAGGTGGACAACGCCATGTCACAGAGCAAACGGACATACGACCGCTACAACGAACTGATCAAGGAAGATCTGATCTCGCAGCATCAGTTCGAATTGGCCAAGGATGAATACGATTACTGGGTCAAGCGCCGAGCACTTACGGAAGAAAGCCAGCAGAAGGATATCGAATTCCGTGGGAATCAGGTCGTGGCGCTCGAAGATTCGCTCCGCCGGATGCAGGCGAATCTGGACATCGTCAAAGAGAAACAGGAGAACCTGGTGTTGCGGGCCCCCATCTCCGGGTTCCTGACCGCCCTGGATGCCGAGATCGGCCAGCGTAAGAATCCGGGGCAGCGGCTGGGACAGATCGATGTGCTGGACGCCTTCAGGGTGGTTGTCCGCATCGATGAGCACTGGCTCGCCCGCGTGGAAGAAGACCGGATCGGGACCTTCGATTTCTCGGGTGGTTCCTATGAACTCAAGGTGAGCCGTAAATACATGGAAGTCACGGAGGGCAGTTTCGAGGTGGACATGCTCTTCAACGGCGAAAAGCCTGCGGGGCTGACCCGCGGGATGACACTGCACATCCGGCTCAACCTGGGAGACCTGGAAGAGGCCGTGGTTCTGGCCCGCGGTGGTTTTTTCCAGACGACGGGCGGCAACTGGGTGTACGTGGTCGACGCCAATGAAACCCTGGCCGTCAAACGCCGGATCCGGACCAACCGCTACAACACGCAGGTCTACGAAGTGGTCGAGGGCCTGGAGCCGGGCGAGAAGGTCATAACCTCATCCTATGAGAGCTTCGGCGACATGGAACGCCTGGTATTGAAGTAACGTATATAGTTACATTGGGATGGAAAAACGATCCCGAAATAAATATGATAATAAAAAACAAGGCTGAGAGCCACAGGCTGTCAGCGAGCCAACAACCAACAATGGGAGGAAAAGTATGATCAAACTCACCAGCCTCACCAAGGTCTATTTGACGGAGGAAGTCGAGACAACGGCCCTGAACAACATCAACCTGGAAGTGAAAGAGGGAGAATATGTGGCCGTGATGGGACCTTCCGGGTGCGGCAAATCGACACTTCTGAACATCCTGGGAATGATCGACAAGCCGAGCGGTGGAGAATTCTTTTTCTATGAAGAAGAGGTCTCCAAGTATTCGGAAAGACAGCGCGCCAACCTGCGCAAGAACAACATCGGCTTCGTGTTTCAGAGCTTCAACCTGATCGATGAACTCACGGTCTACGAGAACATCGAGCTGCCCCTTCTGTATCTGGGTTACTCTTCAGCAGAGCGCAAGAAGCGTGTCTCTGAAGCCATGGAAACCATGGAGATCATAGCCCGCAAGAATCACTTCCCGCAGCAGTTGTCCGGAGGGCAGCAGCAGCGCGTGGCCGTGGCCCGGGCCGTGGTCGCCAGACCCAAGCTGATCCTGGCCGACGAGCCGACCGGGAACCTGGATTCCGCGCACGGTGAAGAGGTCATGAAGATCATGAACGAACTGCACGAGAACGGCACCACCATCGTGATGGTCACGCACTCACCGGCCTACGCGGAGTACAGCCAGCGCATCGTCCACCTGTTCGACGGCCATGTTGTTTCGGAGAATATCCAGAAAGAATTTCGGATTTAGGGCCCGGGACAAAGGAGCCGCCTGCGGAGACCGGTCCGTTACTCAACGAGGTTCGGGCCGCGTGAAGGAGGTTGAGTATGAAAGAAGTCGTGGTACAGATCCCCACCTATGAATCGGAACAGAACATCGAAATCGATGTCCGGATCAACGGCAAGAAGAGAACGCTGAAGTACCGGGTCGAGATCGTCGAGTGGGAGAACGAGGATTTGGAGACCCTGGACAAGGTTTCAACCATCAAACGGGTCATCAAAGAGCATGATCGTGACTGGAGGCTGATACAGATCGGAGTCCCCTCTAAGAAAAACATCCCGATCATGTTCCAGAAAAAGGTGTCGGATTAGGAACTAGCCGGCCGCTCTTCCCCCTTTGAAACGAGCCTGATACTTGGGGGCGACGGTTGAGGAGGTACGGAAAGACAATGCTAAAACTGCGGAATATCACCAAATATTACTCCACCGGATTCGTGAAGACATTCGTGCTGCGCGATATCGACCTGGAGGTGAAGGAAGGCGATTTCCTCACCATCATGGGGCCGTCCGGGGCGGGGAAATCCACCCTGCTCCACATCCTCGGGATGCTGGACACGCCTTCCTCAGGGGAGTATTTTTTCTATGACCGGGAGATCCACCGCCTGAGCGAGCGACAGCGCTCTGACATCCACAAGAATCATGTGGGATTCGTGTTCCAGAGCTATCATCTCATCGACGACCTCACGGTCTACGAAAACCTGGAGACCCCGCTGCTGTACAAGAAGGTCAAGGGCTCGGAGCGCAAGAGCCGGGTGTGCGACATGCTGGACAAGTTCAACATAGTAGGCAAACAGAAGCTCTTTCCCAACCAGCTGTCCGGGGGCCAGCAGCAGCGTGTGGCCGTAGCCCGTTCGCTCATCATCGAGCCCAAGCTCATCCTGGCCGATGAACCCACAGGGAACCTGAACTCCAAGGAAGGCGAGGGCATCATGGAGATGTTCAAGGAGCTGAACCAGGGAGGGACCACCATCATCCAGGTCACGCATTCGGAAAAGAATGCCGGCTACGGACAGAGGATAATCAACCTGCTGGACGGTTGGGTTCAGGAGTAAGGAAATATCCCGCTGAGGTTCACCAGGTGCGAATCAGTGAGAATGGAGTCAAGCCCATGGCAAAGATAAGATCTCTTTTAGTCCTCTTCGGTATAGCGGCCGTCCTCTCTCCCCTTTGGGGCCAGCAGCGGGAGCTCAAGATGACACTGGACGAATGCATCGTGTCCGCCGTCAAAAACAATCTTGACATCGCGGTGCAGGTGTTCAATCCACAGATCGCCGAGATGACGATCAAGCAGGCCACGGAAAGATTCCTGCCTCAATTAACCTTTGGATTCAACAAGCAGAGCCGGCAGAGCCCCTCATATTCGTTTTTGGACACCGATGAGACCCTGGTATCCGACTATGGAGACTGGACGGCCAGCCTAGACCAGGAGATCCCCACCGGCGGGCGTTTCACGATAAACCTGATGTCCTACAAGAATGATACCAACCAGTCCTTCCAAATCATCAATCCCCGCTACGGTTCGACGCTGTCCTTCGGGTTCGAGCAGCCGCTGCTCAAGAACTTCGGTTTCAAGACCAGCAGGCGGGAGATCATCCTCGCCCAGAACAACCTCAACGTGTCGGACAGCCAGTTCAAGACCTCTCTCCTGCAGACTGTGTTCGATGTGGAGGAAGCCTACTGGAACCTGGTGTTCACCATCGAGAATCTCGAGGTCATGACTCAGTCCCTGGAGCTGGCCCAGGACCTCCTGCGTAAGAACAGAAAAGAGGTGGAGGTCGGGACTCTGGCCCCCATCGAGATCCTCACAGCCCAGGCCGAGGTGGCAACACGCGAAGCGGATATACTCCAGGCCCAGGTTGCGGTGGAGAACAGCGAAGATATCCTGAAAACACTGCTCAACTCGTTTACCGATGCGGAAAGCCCCCTTATTTTCATCGATCCGACGGAGAGGCCGGAATTCGACGAGCAGGTGATCGATGTGAACGGGGCGCTGAAGGTCGCTCTCCTCAACCGCCCGGACCTCCAGGCCAGCCGTTATGACCTTGAGAACCGGGAGCTCGACCTCAACTACGCCCGGAACCAGCTGCTGCCCGACCTCAGCCTGGGTTTCAACTACTGGAGTCCTGGGATCTCGGGGACCCAGCTGATCTATGAGAACAACGATCCCTATACCGGCAATATCATCGGGCAGATCCCGGGCACAGGGTTCGATTCTCTGCAGGATGCCCTCAATTTTACGTACCGCAACTGGGCTTTCGGCCTCACACTGACCATTCCCACCTCCACCTTCCTGACCCGGGCCGCCGAGTCACGCGCCCGGCTGGCCCTGGATCAGTCCCTGACCCAGATCAAGAATCAGGAAAAGCAGATCTTTCTCCAGGTGCGGAACGCCGTACGCCTGGTCAACAGCAACTATAAGCGAGTCCAGGCCTATCAGGTGGCGCGCGACCTGGCGGAAAGGAAGCTCGAAGTCGAGGAAAAAAAGCTGCGGGTGGGGATGACGACCAACTACATCGTCCTGCAGCACCAGCGCGACCTGGCCAACGCACGCAGCACCATGCTGCGGGCCGCGCTCGATTACGTGTTGTCGTTGGCCCAGCTGGACAGGGCCATGGGCATCACTCTGGAAAAGAAAAACATCAAGATGACCTATTAGGGCCTGATTCGTTTCCATTTCTTCACTTCAAACCCCTCCAGCTCCTATTTATTATTGGAGGCATTCCCAAATTCATGATGCTTTTTTCTTTTCACCTTACTCTATAACGGATTTGGAAATGCTTACTTTATTATCTTTAAAGTTTGAATGAGGGAGTGTTTTTCATATAATGGACAAAAATCAGAAGAGAGGTCACACATGGATATCACCAAGTATGTCGTGACGGATATTCCCCGTCGCAAGTTCCTCAACATGAGCCTCAAGGGTGGCGTGGCCCTGGCTGCCACACCCCCTCTTTTAATGCAGCTGCTTTCCTGCAAAGGCGTGGAAAAGGCTGCGGTCAGGGCGGCCGTCGAGCCCGGGCTCATCAACGCCACCTTAAGCAAGGCCCTGGAAAAAGGAGGAGATTTTGCGGATGTGTACTTCGAGAACCGGATCTCCCGCCGCATCGTGATGGAGGAATCCAGGTTCAAGAGCGCAGTTTTCGGGATCAGCCAGGGGGCTGGAGTCCGGGTTATCGCCGGAGACAAGACAGGATTCGCCTACACGGACGAGGTCAGCCCGGACAAACTTGCGAAGGCGGCCGAGGTGGCATCCTATGTGGCACGGAATACCGAGGGAACGGAACCCGTCGATGTCAAGGCCCAGGAACGGCCCTCCTTCGTTCAGGTGCGTCTGCCTCTGGATGAGGTGGCCGATTCCGATAGACTGGAGGTCATGCAGAGGGCTAACCAGGCGGCGCTGGACTATGATCCCCGGATCAAGATGGCCTCCATCAGCTACTACGATGAGATCCGGGGACGCACCATTGCCACGAGTGAGGGGGTTCTGCTCAGCGACGCTCTGCCGCACATGTTCTTCATCGTACAGACCCTGGGAGAGGGTAACAACACACGTCACATGGGAAGGGAGCGCCTGAGCAAACACATGGGCTTCGAGATGTTCGAAAACTACCCTCCCGAAGAGGTGGCTCGGACCTGTGCCAGGGAATCCATTGCCATGCTGGAGGCCGAGGACTGCCCGGCGGGCAAGATGGATGTGGTCATGCAGAACGGATGGGGCGGGGTCCTGGTCCATGAGGCGGTGGGACACCCGCTCGAAGCCGACAACATCGCCAGGGAGATCGGGGTGTTCACGGGCAAGCTGGGACAGAATGTGGCAAGTGATGTGTTCACCATGGTGGACGACGGCAGTCTTCCCAACATGCGGGGTACGACCAACTTCGATGACGAAGGCACGCAGATGAAGCGTAATGTCCTGATCGACAAGGGCGTCCTGGTCAAGTACATGACGGACGTCCTCTCCGCCAGGCAGATCGATATGGAACGCACCGGGAACGGTCGTCGTGAGACCTTCCGCCACATCCCCATCCCCCGAATGACCAACACCTTCATCGACCGGGGAGAGGACAACCCCGGGGATATCCTTGCCTCAACCGACAGCGGCATCTATGTGCAGAGCCTCAGCGGAGGGAGCGTCAATCCCACCACGGGAGTTTTCAATTTCACCTGCCGTGAGGCTTACCTGATCGAAAAGGGCAGGAAGACCACTCCGGTCAAGGGTGCTACACTGATCGGAAACTGCCTGGATATCATCTCCAACATCGATGCGGTGGGGGACGACCTGGCCTTCGGACCGGGCATCTGTGGCAAAGGACAGTCCTGTGAAGTCTCGGCCGGGCAGCCGACCGTGCGCATCCGGGGAATAAATGTGGGCGGAAGCCGGAGGAGATAAACGACCATGGAAGACTATAAAGATCTAGCCGAACGACTGGTGAAAAGATGCCTCGGCAAGGGAGCAGACGCAGCCGAGGTCTACCTTGAATCGGGCCGGAACCTCAGCATCGAAGTGCGCAACGGCGAGGTGGAAACCGTGGAGGAGGCCGCTTCTCACGGGGCCGGATTCCGTGTTTTCGTAAAGGGAAGCATGGCCTTCGCTCACTGTAACGACCTCTCTGATACCTCTCTGGAAGACACCATACAGCGGGCCGTTCAGTTTGCCGCTCATACAACGGCGGATGAGAACAACATGCTTCCCGATGACCAGGGGATCACAGAGGTCGGAGAACTCTTCGACCCGGGAATGACGCGCGTTTCCATGGACGAGAAGATCGCGCTCGCGAAGAAAGTGGAGGAACTGGCCATGAAAGACCGGCGCATCACGAAAAGTGCCGGATCCGGTTTCTCGGAAGGGGAGGGAGAGGTCTTCCTGGCCAACTCCAACGGCCTTTCCAAGAGTTATAAGGAATCCGCCTGTTCCTTCGGTGTCTCGGTAGTGGCGGAGAAGGGAGACCAGAAGTCATCCGGAGGAGAGTACTGTTCGCGCCGATTCTTTGCGGACCTTAAACCTGTCGAAGAGGTTGCGGCCAAGGCCGCCGAGGATGCCTATTCCATGCTGGACCCCCGTATGGTAAAGACCCAACCGGCGGCGGTTATCTTCCACCCCGATGCGGCCCGGGCCGTGCTGGGCGGCATCCTGGCCGCCGTCCATGGGGAGCGGATCCTTCAGGGGGCCAGTTTTCTCATAGACCGGATGGGACAGAGGATCGGCTCTGAGCTCATCACGATCTTCGATGACGGTACGCGGCCCAAGAGCCTGGCCAGCTCTCCCTTCGACGGAGAGGGCGTGCCCACACAGAGGCGCACCATCGTGGACAAGGGTGTGCTCAAGGGTTTCATGTACAACACCATCGTGGCCAGGCGTGCGGGCGTGAAAAGCACCGGCAATGCCAGCCGCGGCGGGTACCGCAGCCTCCCAGGGATCGGAGCTCACAGTTTCTACATGGCCGCTGGAGAGGTCGACCCGCCGGAGATCCTCGAGGCCACGAAGAACGGACTCCTTCTCAAGGGAGTCACGGGCTACGGGATCAATCCTGTCAACGGCAACTTCAGCGGGGGAGCCTCAGGGTTCTGGGTCGAGAACGGCCGGATCGCCTTTCCGGTCAAGGGGCTTACGATCGCCGGCAGCGCGGATGAAATGCTGAATTCGATCGACCTGCTGGGGACCGACCTCGACCTCGACCGCAGCATGACCGCGCCCACGTTCCGGATCAAGGAGATGCTGATCGGCGGGGAATGATCCGAAGGCTGTCACAAAGCCACATTTGTTCAGGATCGAGTCCGGTCCTGCAGGGAGAGAAGGATGAACACGAAGTCACTGACTGCGGTGGTGGGGATCTTGGCGATGCTGTCTCTGAATGCTGCGTGCACACCACGTTCCCAGGCGACGGTTCAAGAGGCCCGGGAGACCATCAAGACCTATCCCTTCGGCGAGCCGGATCCCGTACCCATCCTGACCCGCTCCAACGAGCTCTGGGGCCGCGGAGCCCGGCTCTACCCGTATTCCTATATAGACGAGTACAGCCGAGAAGGAGAAGACCGGGAGTGGACCGTTGTGCGGCTGGAGAATCCCTACATCACGGTGGCAGTGCTGCCTGAGGTGGGCGGCAAGATCTGGGGTGCCTCTGAGAAATCGACGGGCCGTGAGTTCATCTATACCAACAAGGTCTTGAAATTCCGTGATATCGCCCTGCGCGGGCCCTGGACCTCGGGCGGTATCGAATTCAACTTCGGGATCGTGGGCCACACGCCCTCGGGGGCTCATCCGGTTGACTATGTGGTCCGCAGCAATCCCGACGGCAGCGTCTCGTGTGTGGTAGGCAACCTGGACCTACCGTCCCGGACACGCTGGAGTGTGGCGGTGACGGTGCCGGCGGACAAAGCCTATTTCGAGACGCGGTCCTTCTGGTACAATCCCTCGTCGTTTCGTCAGGCCTATTATGTGTGGATGAACGGGGCGATCCGTGTGAGCGAAGACCTGCAGTACATCTTTCCCGGAACCTCCCGGATCGGACACAACTACAACGTCCCGCTCCGTCCCTGGCCCCAGGACGCGCAGGGCCGGGATCTGTCTTGGTACCGCAACAACGCTTTCGGATCGTACAAGAGCTACTTCACCGTCGGGGAATACGCGGATTTCTTCGGGGGATACTGGCATGATGTGAGATTCGGTTTCGGCCACTGGGCGCGCTACGATGACGTGCCCGGACAGAAAGTCTGGATCTGGGGCCTTTCCCGCCAGGGGATGGTCTGGGAAGAACTGCTCACTGACAGCGACGGGCAGTACAGCGAACCCCAGGCCGGACGCCTGTTCAATCAGAGCGACCATGGATTTTTCCCGCCCGGGAGCGGCGACCGCTGGAGGGAGCTGTGGTTCCCGTACAAGGACATCGGCCCCATGGTCACGGCCACCCCAAGGGTTGTTTTGAGCCTGAAGGAGGACGCAGAGAGGATCAAGCTGGGTGTCTGCCCGCTCGAAGCCCTGGGGGACGATCTGGTTATTGTAAAGGCAGGCAGGGAGATCTACCGGGAGCGCCTTGATCTGCGGCCAATGGAGACCATTACACGGGGCATCGATTCCGGGGCCAGCGAGGGATGGCTCCAGGTTCGGGTCGGAGAGACCCTGGTTTACACGGATGATCCCGATACCGCGAGGCTGCAGCGTCCCATTCGTTTCCAGAATTACGCGGAAGGCTCGGTCGCGGGGCGCTTCCTCGCCGCCGAACGGATGATGCAGGAACGCAACACCATTCAGGCCCTGCCCAAATACCTAGAGATTCTAGAGCTCGAGCCGCTCCACACCCGGGCGCTGTGCCGGGTGGCGGAGCTGTACACGCGCCGGGGAGAGTATGCCCGGGCCCTGCCGTTTGTGGAGCGTGCACTGGACAACGCCATGTACGATCCGGACGCTAATTTCGCCTATGGGGTTCTCGCCCGCCGGATGGGGCGGTTTGTCGATGCCAAAGAGACCTTCGGCTGGGCGGCGCGGGCCCTCCAATACCGCAGTGCCGCCTATTCCCGGATGGCCGAGATCTATCTCCGGGAAACGGACTATGCCTCGGCCCTGGAATATGGAAGGCGGGCCGCCGAATACGACACGCACAACCTCGATGCCCTTCAGGTCCAGGCCATTGCCCTGCGCGGGTCCGGCAGCCGGGAGGCCGCGGAAGAGATCCTGGAGCAGATCCTATCCTTCGATCCGCTCAATCACACCGCCAGGTTCGAGCTGCACAGGCTGGATCCCTCGGAAGCCCGGCTCACCGACTTCCGGCGCTTGATCCGGAACGAATACTCCCATGAGACCTTTATGGAGATGGCCCTGTATTACCTCAGACTGGGCCTGCAAGAGGAGGCAGCCGCCCTTTTTTATCTGGCTGAGCCGTACCCTGTCGCTGACTACTGGCTGGCTTATCTCCTGCGCGAAGAGCCTTTGGAACAGAGCGAGCCTCTCATGACGCGCGCCGCCCAGGCATCACCCTCTGGGATTTTCCCGTTCCGGGAAGAGACCATCCCGGTTCTGGAATGGGCGATGGAGGCGGATCCGGAATCCTGGAAGCCCAGGTATTATCTTGCACTGCTGCTGTGGTCCAAGGGCAGGGTGGAGGAGGCCCGGATCCTCCTGGATGCGTGCGGGGATCCGGATTTTGCGCCGCTGTACCATGCCCGTGCATTTTTCGACCGCAGGCGAGATCCCGAGCAGGCTCTGGCGATGTATGTGACGGCCACCAAGGTCGAGCCCGGCCAGTGGCGGAACTGGTTCAGGCTGATCGAATTCTGCAACCGCAATGACA
>CBFDBC010000018.1:0-28388 GCA_965602945.1 uncultured bacterium
GCATCCTTGATCGTCATGATCAGATAGTCGTGGAGGTTGGGATTGAGGACGTTCCCCTTATCATCGTAGAGGACGTCTTCCATGAGGGTTTCGCCCGCGCCCATGACCACCGCGCCTTCCACCTGGCCGTGGACGGCCTGCGGGTTGATGGGGGTGCCGCAGTCATGGAAATCGATGAACCTGTCCAGTTTCACCTTACCCGTCTCGAGATCCACGCTCAGCTCACAGACCGAGCTCGAAAAGGAGAAGGCCGGGCTGGACCCGACGGCCGCCCCTTTGTAATCCCCCCCGAGATCATCCGGAGGCTTGTACCAGCCCGTTCCCACCAAGGGCCCGTTGTCGTTGAAGTACATCCTGGCCGCTTCCGCCCAGTCCATGCTCTGCGACTCATTTTGCCTGTGAAATATCAAGTTGCCCCTGGCCTCGAGCTCGTCGGACCCACAGCCCCATTCCTGGGAAACAAGGACGAAGAGTTTTTTGAGTACGTCGTGGCTGGCCCGGACAACCGCATTCCCTCCCATCAGGGTCGTCCGTGAAGAGTATGCACCGAGATCCAGGGGGCTGATATCCGTGTCCTCTGTCCGGATGCGGACCCTGTGATAACTGATACCCAGAGCTTCCGCACACATCTGGGACAGGACCGTGAGCGCGCCCTGACCTATCTCCGCGGCCAGGATGAGAAGCACGGCCGCTGTTCCGTCCTCGCTGATCTTCACGATGGCATTGGAATGCGGGAATTTTGCTTTCTTGACAAAGGCCTCCAGTTCTTTTTCAGAACTCAGCTGCACCTGCCCCCTGTACTTCGAGTAACCGGCCCCGGAGACGAATCCACCGCACCCGATACCGATCCCCTTACCCGGAGGAAGTTTGCCGTACTTCTGCTTCCAGCCGGATTTTTTCTCCACTTCTTTCAGGGTCTGCTTGAACTCACAGCTCTGGATGTTGAGGTCGTTGCAGGTCCGGGTATCCGGGCCGACGGCATTAAGCAGGCGGATTCCTACGGGATCGATCCCCAGGTCATCAGCGATCATGCTGAGGAGGGACTCGAAGGCGAAGCGCGGCTGGGGAGCGCCGTGCCCGCGCATGGCCCCGCAGGCCGGCTTGTTGGTCATGACCCGGAATCCTTCGTACCGGTAATTCGGGATGTTGTAGAGCGTGGGAATCATGCTGCCGGCATAGTACGCGGTGATGACACCGTAGGAGGAATAGGCCCCTCCGTCGAGGTGGATACGGCTCTCCACCGCGGTCAGGGTCCCATACTTTTTGACGCCGATCTTGAAGCGCATGTGCTGCTTGTGTCTTCCCCGGCCGTGAAGGAACATCTCCCTGCGGCTGTAGACCATCTTGACGGGCCTTCCCAACCGCCGGGAAGAGATCGCAGTGATCAGGTCAAGCGGAGTCGTGTCCAGCTTTCCACCAAAACCTCCTCCGACATGCGGCCGCAGGATGCGGATCCTTCCCAACGGCATTTCCAGCACGCGGGCGACCATGTACTGGAGGTAGTGGGGGACCTGAGTGGAGGCATGGAGTACGAGTGTCCGGCCGTCGTTGTCCCAGTAGGCGATCGCCGCGTGAGGTTCGATGGGGCTCTGGTAGACGTGGTTTCCGACGAACTCTTCTTCCCGTATCCAATCAGCCTCGGCAAACCCCTTCTCCACATTGCCGAATTCATGGTCGACATGGGTGTTGGTGTTCCTTTTGTAGCGCTCGTGAAGCTGGGGCGCGCCTTCCGCGATGGCCTCCATGGGATCGAAGACAGCGGGCAGTTCCCGGTATTCGACCTCGATGAGCTTCAGGGCCTGCTCAGCCGTCTCCTCGTCCACGGCGATGACGGCCGCCACCTCATCCCCGACGTGGCGGACCTTGTCTTTGGCCAGCGCATATTCATCGTAGCGGGGAGGATTGACTCCGTAGGTGATATCCGGCACATCCTTTCCCGTGAGAACCAGCTTGACTCCGGGCAGGGCTTCGGCCCGGCTGGTATCGATGGACGTGATATAAGCATGGGCAACCGGTGAAGTCAGGATCTTTCCGAAGAGCATGTTCTCCAGGAAGAGATCTCCCGTGTACTTCGCCCGGCCTGAGACCTTGTCGGCGGCATCCACACGCGGCAGGCTTTCCCCTACAGAAGCGTGTCCCTTTTTGTCCGGGGAGGAAGGCTGAGGATCCGGGTCCGGCCGGGACTCTTTCCAGTTTCTCACGGCCTTCATGATCCCGGTATAACCCGTGCAGCGGCAGAGGTTGCTGCTGAGGGCCTCTTTGATCTCTTCATCCGAGGGATCCGGGTTGTGTTGGATCAAAGCGTAGGCGCTGAGGATCATCCCGGGCGTGCAGAAGCCGCATTGGACCGCGCCGTGGTTGATGAAAGACCGCTGAAGGGGATGAAGCTCTCCTTCCTGTGACAGGCCTTCGATGGTGGTGATATCCTTCCCTTCGCAGGCCACCGCCAGCAGCAGGCAGCTGTTTTGGGGCTCACCGTCTATGAGGACCGTACAGGCCCCGCACACCCCACGGTTGCATCCTTTCTTGGTCCCTGTAAGCCTCAGTTTGTCTCTGAGGACATCCAGCAGAGACTGTCCATCCGTGACCGCTACAGTGTGCGTCTCTCCATTCACACTGAGCTCGACGATGCGGTGGGAATCTCTCTCTCGGGTCATGTCCGTTCTCTGGCTTTTGAGTGTTCTGTTCGCGTGCGGCCCGCGGCCTCGGCCAGCGCCCTTTGCGTCAGGATTTGAACGATCTCTTCCCTGAACCAGATCGACCCCCTGAGGTCTGTGATGGGCCTGCATTCCTCCCTGGCCAGGTCCGCCGCCCGGGCATAGAGGTCATCGGAAAGGCTCTTGCCGACGAGGAATTGCGAGGCTGCCGCGGCCGGGAGGGGCGTGGGCGCCACGGCTCCGAGCACGATCGAGGCCGCTGCGATCCTTCCGTCCTTGAGGGTCAGCCGGGCAGCAACTGACGCTACGGCCAGTGCATTGCTTTCCCGGAGTGAAAACCTCTGGAAGCAGGCCCCGGTTTCCAGGGGCGGCAGGGGGATTAGAACGAAAGTCAGGATCTCTCCTCCGGCGCACACCGTCTGCCTGGGACCCGAGAAAAATTCCGCCAGGGATACCTCACGGGGCCCCCCGGAACAGGCCAGCTCGACGGCGGCCTCCGCGGCGATCAGAGGAGGAGGAAGATCCGCGGAGGGGACCGCGCTGGAGATGTTGCCTCCGATCGTCGCCATCGACCGGATGTGGGGGGAGGCCATGGTCCCGGCTGCTTCGGCGAGTGCGGGGAGGTGCCGCTGGATATCAGGATTTCCTGCGATCTCCTGCGGCGTGACCCGGGCCCCGATCTTGATCCGGTTGTCCACCCTTTCGATCCGGTTGAGTCCGGGGAGGTCTTGGATGGATATCAGGTTCTTGACCTCTGCCAGCCCTTCTTTGATGTCGACCAGAAGATCCGTCCCCCCGGCCAGGATGCGCGCATCCTCGAGCTCTCCCAGAAGCCTGAGCGCCTCTGTCAGGGAGGAGGGGGAATGGAATTTGACTTGAGACAATATCAGCTTTCCCTGCGGATGATCATGGCCGTGCTGACACCGCCCCCGCCGCAGATGGCTGCGATACCCGTCTCCCCGTCGTGGATCCTCAATATATGATACAGGGTGAGGAGGATCCGGGCCCCGCTGATTCCCGTGGGATGCCCGAGAGCGATCGCGCCGCCATGGACATTAAGCCTGTCCCGGTCCCATTCGAGGACCCTTTCATTGGCCAGGACCTGAGCCGCGAAGGCCTCGTTGACCTCGATGAAGTCCATGTCAGCCAGGGTCATGTTGGCGTTCTTGAGCGCCAGGGGGATGGATACGGCCGGACCCTCACCCATGAACTTCGGGTTCACCGCCGTTTGGGCATAGGCCAGGATGGAAAACAGGGGTTGGAGTCCGCCTTCCACGGCTTTCGGCCTTGAGGCCGCCACCAGGGCCACCGCGCCGTCAGACATCTGGCATGCATTGCCAGCGGTGATCGTCCCGTCTTTTTTGAAGGCCGGGCGCAGCTTTTCAAGCTTTTCCATGGACGTCCCCCCGCGGATGGTCTCATCCCTGGAAAACATCTGGGAATCATCGCCTTTATGAGAGACGGGAACCGCGGTTATCTCCTCGTCAAACCACCCCTCGTCCCGGGCCCCGGCGGCTTTCTGGTGGCTGGACAGGGCGAACTCATCCTGTTCCCGTCTCGAGATCCGGTATTTCTCGACCAGGTTCTCGGCCGTCTCGCCCATGCCCAGGTTGCAGAGGGGATCGATGGAATCGCTCCACCCGTCCAGGAGGACCTTGTTTCCCATCTTGAAACCCTGCCACCGGGCATCCTTCAGGAGATAGGGGATCGTGCTCATGCTGTCGAAGCCGCCCACCAGCACCACCTCCGCTTCTCCCAGCCGGATGGCCTGTGATGCCATGGCCAGGGCCCTCATGCCCGAGGGACAGGCCATGTTCAGGGTTATGGTCGGGACGCTCGCCGGAATGCCGCCCCTAACTGCGGCCGTTCGGGACGGGTTGGGCCCGTTGCCCGCCTGACGGCAGCTCCCGAGCAGGACATCGTCGATATCTTTTCCTTCCAGGCCTGCCCTCTGCAGGGATGCGGATATCGCCGCGGCCCCCAGATCATACGCCGCCACGTCTTTTAACGTGCCGCCGAACCTTCCCACCGGAGTACGGGCCCCGCTGATGATCACTACATCGCTCAGGTTCATGGTTTTTCCCGCCTTGTCATATGTACTGGCCCCCGTCCACCTTGATGACCTCTCCGGTGATGTGCCGGGCCTTTTCCGAACAGAGGAAGGACACCAGATGGGCCACATCCTCCGGCTTACCCAGACGATCGAGCACGGTCTCTGCAAGAGATTTCTGCCTGAATTCCTCCGGCATGGTCTTTATCATATCCGTCTCGATCATCCCGGGTGCCACGGCGTTGACGGTGACCTGGTAGCGCCCCAGTTCCTTGGCCACGGTCTTGGTCAGCCCGATCATCCCCGCCTTGGCCGCCGCGTAATTTGCCTGGCCGAACCGCCCTCTCATGGCATTGATGGAAGCAATGTTGACGATCCTGCCTGACTGCTGTTCCTTGAAGATCGGAGCGGCGGCCCGGATGGTGTTGAAGGCGCCCTTCAGGTCCACGTCGATCACGCGGTCCCACTGCTCCTCGGTCATCTTCCAGACCACGCCGTCCCAGTTCGTGCCGGCGTTGTTGATCAGGATGTCCAGGCGCCCGAAGTCGCTGTGGACTTTCCGTACCAGCTCTTGAACCGCAGCGAAATCGGAGATCTCAATGACGTATTTCTCGCATCTTCTTCCGAGGGCTTCGATGGTTTTGACCACTGATTCGGCCTCTTGTTCTTCGGGTTCGAGATAGGTGAGAGACACATCGGCTCCCTCCTTGGCCAGATCGATGCAGATCTCGGCCCCGATCCCCCGGCTTCCCCCTGTGACCAGGGCCGCCTTTCCGTCTAGGTCCATTCGATACCCTCCTTGCTCAGAATGGATATGTGCGGTTGAAATCCGGGAACCGGCGTTCAACCAGGGCGGTCAGACCTTCCAGGGCATCCGGATGCTGGAAGGTGGTTACAAAGAAATAATCCAGCTCCCATTGGGCCATCTCATCCATGGATTTTCCCTTGAGGAAGCCGTCGAATCCACCGCTTATCAAACCGTCCGCCACGTTTACGGCATGGTAGGAGTTGTTGGCGACCCGCCGGGCGATCCTCATGGCCGAGGATTTGTCCTCCCCGGAGAAAAAGATTTCCGCCTGACCGCGGCCGTACGCATAGAGGGTGGGGATGAGATCTTTGCGGATGAACAGATCCGTCATGAGGCGAAGCTCCTCTTTCTCCTCAAAGGTGAGTTCGGTCGGCAGTTCCTCGATCTCGAGGGCGGCCCGCTGCTCTTGGGAGAGGGGTTTCCCGCCGTTCCGGATGATAGCCTGGGCTATGACCTCCGCCGCCTCGTCTCTTTTCCGGGCCGGAACCAGATAGTCCGCAAGGCCCAGGTGTCTGATGATCCTGGGAGAGGTGGTCGTCGTCCCTCCCGCCAGGATGTAATACCGGGTCATGGCTATGGCTAGCTCCGCATCACCGGTCGCATTATAGATGGTTTGAGGAAGGGTCAGGGTTCCCCTCATCCCGGGATATATCCCCAGGCGCGTTTCCGGAAGAGTGAATGAGGTGCGTTCCGTGATCACAACTGTCGAATCAGGGTCACGAGCAAAGGCGAGGGCGACCTCGACACCTCCTCCGAAGGCGGCCCCATCGACGATTGCGATCTTGGGTTTGCCTCCTCCGGTCATCTCATGGAAAAGGACATCCTGCCACTTGACGGTGTTGTCCTTGATGCCCTGATAATTGCCCTTCCGGATGTTTGCGATAAAATCCGGAACATTGGCCCCTGCGATGAAGGTCTTGATGGGAGCCGAGTCGAAGATTATGACCTGCGCCTCTTCCTGTTGGTTGGCTTTCTGGAAGGCCTCCCTGAGATCCTCGAATACCCGGCTGTCCAGAGCATTCGCGGTTTTCGGGTTCGAGATGCTCACCCGGGCGACCGTGCCGTTCTGCTCCTGTCGGCTGGCCACAGGACTCAGCACGAGCGGCCATGGTTCGCCCTTCTCGGCCTGGGTTGCATAGAGCTGGGGGACAGGAAACTGAATCCCCTGTTTTTCCAGTTCCTCCTTTCTTTGGTTGATAATGTTCCAGACCTTATTCATCCCGATCCGGTTCATCATCGAAAAGGGGCCTTCTCTCCAGAGGAAGGCGTTCTGGCAAAGTCGTTCGACCTCATCCAGCTCGATGACCCCGGCTCCGACGGTTTCCACGGCCGCCATGAAACCTGCGGCCCACAGCCTGTTCATGAGCTTCTCGACCACCTCGCTGTCGGGTGCAGTACCCTTGGAAGCATCCTCTGAGAGCCACCTCACCGCAGACTTGTCTTCCGCCTGCTGGTATTTGTTCAGGAGGGACATATAACTTTCCGGCGGAGAAAAGTAGTTACCGTAGACCTGGTACAGAGGGTCGTCAGGGTTGGAAGAATCGGAAAAAGAATACATGGTGTAGATCCCGATGGGGATCCCGGTGACATCCATCAGCTCGAGGAACCCCAGCGGCATGTCAAAGGCTTTTTTGCCTGCTTCTTCAATGCTCGGAATGTCGAAGCCTTCCTCGACCATTCTTGCGGCCTCCGTGAGGAGTGACACGAATATCACATCGGCGGCCCCGCCTTTGCGGCTGCTGAGAATGGGGGTCGCCACTTTCCCGGCCAGTTTCATGTACCTGGCCGCGACCTCCAGGCTGTCTGGGGAAGCGCTGTCTGATCCCGCATACTCCCCGGCCCGGTTCTTGTGCGGCAGGTAAAAATAGTGCATCCAGACCACTTTATCCGGCCTTTTCGTGCAGGCGGCCAGAATGTTCGTATCCAGAGAGGAGGAATTCGTCGCCAGGACGACATGCGGGAGACAGAGATCATCCAGCTGCATGAAGATCTTCTTTTTGATCTCGATATTCTCGGTCGCGGTTTCGATGACAAGCTTGAGATTTTTCCCCTGACAGGCCTCCTCGTAGCTCGTTGAGGTCAGGATCCGGCCCTTGGTCTCAGCTACCTGGGTTTCTGAGAAGATGCCGAATTTCCGGGCCGTGTCCAGCTCCCGGCCTATGGCATCCTTCGCCCGTTCGAGGATCTCCTCGCTGATATCCAATACGCCGACGTTGAATCCGCTCTGCGCATAGGTCTGAGTAAGGCTGGCTCCCATGGTACCGGAACCGACGATCAGCACCTCGACATCATCCCAGTTTATTCCCTCTGACGATTTCATTTTTGTTTGTTCCCTTTTTTCCATCCCGACATCCTAGAGTGGCGATTTTTCCGCATGGCTTCGGAGGATGACCGCACCGCCCTGACCCCCTCCGATACATGCGGAAGCCAATCCCGTCCCGCCCAGAGTCAGCAGGGCCGTGATGAGCCTGGCGCCGGTTGCGCCCAGGGGATGCCCCAGGGCGATGGCGCCTCCGTTCACATTGACTTTGGCCCGATCCAGTCCCATCTCCCGCTCCACCGCCACGTACTGGCCGGCGAAGGCCTCGTTGATCTCGATGAAATCCAGGTCCTCGAGGGCCATCCCGGCCCTGACCAGCGCGATCCTCGAGGCTGGAGCGGGACCGATCCCCATGTAATGCGGATCCACGGCGGCCGTTCCCCAGGAGATGAGTTCCCCGATGGGTTCGATCCCCAATTCCCGGGCACGCTGCTCGGTGGCCATGATAAGGGCGGCGCCGCCGTCCACGATCCCGCTCGCGTTTCCGGCGGTGTGTATCCCACCGGGCTTGACCGCATGTAAGCCGGCCAGGGTTTGCGGTGTGGTCTGGGGCCTGGGATGTTCGTCAGCGGATACGACTTTATCCCCCCTTCGCGTCTTCAGGACGACCGGTGTTATTTCCCTGGACAAGCGGCCCTTGAGGCGGGCATCCTCTGCCTTCTCTTGAGAAGAGAGAGCCAGGTCATCGGCATCCTTCCGGTCTATTCCGTAATGTTTGGCCAGGTTCTCTGCGGTGCCCATCATGTCGTCGTTGATGTACGTATCCATCAGGCCGTCTCTGAACAGGGAATAAAACTTCGGCCCTCCCATGTAGGGAAACCCGAAGGACGCCCCATACTGGACCAGTGGAGCCTGGCTCGTGCTTTCATAGCCCCCGACCAGAACCACCTGGCTTTCACCCAGGAGGAGCTGCTTGGCACCCTGGATGACGGCCTCTCCTCCGGAAAAACAGATCCGGTTCACAGTCAGACCCGGCGCGAAAAAACTGAGCCCGGCTCTCAAGGCAACATGGCGGCCCCCATAATGAGAGTCGATGCTCGTGTGCATCGCGTTGCCGAAGATGGCCTCGTCGATGACATCTTCCCGGCCCTCCAGGCCGGCATTTTTCACCGCCCCCCTGGCCGCATAGACTCCCAGTTCGATGGGAGGGATGTCCTTGAATGACCTTCCCACCGCCCCGAACGGAGTCCTCGTGGCCGACAGGAAGACGATCTTAAGGTTCTTCTCCCTCATGAGGGCAGGGCCTCCGCCGTTGACCTTTTCCGGGATGTGAAATATTTTCTTTGCCTTGGGCATGCTCGTTCTCCTCTGACTTTGTGCCTTAAGAGGCTGTGCAGGCGATTTTATTCGTCGCCCTTAGGACTGGCCAGGACTGCTTCCATGAAGGCCTCGTCCACAGGCGAGCCCTGTGCTATCAGCTGCCTGTATTTGATGAAGTCGATAACATCTTCGCCGGTTATCTTTTTGGTGTTGAAGGCGTTAAAGCCCAGGTAGGCCTCTGTCATCATGTTTACGGACAGCCAGTGCCGGTTGTAGTTTTTCTGCTGATCCCAGAAGTATTTCTTCTTTGCCCGCATACTGTCCAGAGACTTGATCACGCAGCCGGGGAAGAGGTTCGTGAATCTCCAGATCTTGTCCTGCACAGCCTTATCCAGGAGCTCGAAGTCGATCTCTGCTGTCTTGAGAAAGGCCCGGGCCTCTTTTCCCGCCCCCCCTCTCACAGTGTCCCCGTAGACGATCTCCCCGTCCTCGATGTATCTGTCGGTGATAACGGCCGGGTTGCGGATGAATCCTCCGTCTTTCTTGATGACCGGCACGACCTGGGTGATCAGGCGCAGCCTCTTCATCTTGTAGGCGCTCCACAGCTCGCAGGATACACAGTTCCAGATGGCGTCCTCTATGCTCAAAAACCAGGGGAGAAAATCGGTCGAGCCTCCATCCGGGGCGGAGCCGTGCCGGGGACCGGCCTGTCCGAACAGGGCCGTGTCCGCGGCCAGGGTGATGTCACAGGCCATCCCGATCTCCTGTCCCCCCGCGATCCTCATGCCGTTGACGCGGCATACGGTGGGTTTCTTGCACATCAATATCGAATCCACCATGCCGTTGAACAGGTCCATGTATTCGCCGTATTCGTGCGGCTTTCCCGAATAGTATTCCGCATATTCCTTGGTGTTGCCGCCCGTGCAGAAGGACCGATCGCCGACAGCGGTGAACACCACCGCCACCACACTCCGGTCGAGAGATGCGTTCTGGAAAGCCGCGGTGACGCCCTTCACCATCTCTGTGGTGTAAGAGTTATATTGGGCAGGATTATTAAGGATGATCCAGGCCGAAAAAAGGCCTTCCACCGGCTTCCCTGTGGAATCCAGGATAGGCCGCTTTTCGTACACAGTGCTGGGCGCTTCCGTTCCCCAGTGTTCATCACCCCATAATGAATGGTCCTCGATCCCTCCGGTCTTTTTGAGCCAGTCCAGTGTCATATTTTCCTCCTTATTTTCCTTTAAAATCAGCCTTCCTCTTCTCAAGGAATGCGGCCACTCCTTCGCGTTTGTCTTCGGTCGTGCAGGTGAGGGCATGCAGGTAGGATTCGAGCACATAACCCGATCCGGAATTGTCTTGACTCCTGATCACCGCCTCTTTGGCAAACCTCACCGCCAAAGGGGGCCTCTTCGAGATCTTTTTCGCCAGCCCCATGGCTTCATCCATGAGCTCTTCCTGGGGAACGACACGATTCACCAGTCCGATGCGGAAGGCTTCCGGGGCATCGATGAAATCTCCCGTGAGTATCATCTCCAGGGCCAGGCCCATTCCGACCAGGCGGGGCAGCCGCTGGGTTCCTCCATCGCCGGGGATGATGCCGAGCTTGACCTCGGGGGCCCCGAACTGGGCATTCTCCGAGCAGATCCTGATGGAGCAGGCGAGGGCCAGCTCCAGCCCCCCTCCCAGAGCATATCCGTTTACGGCCGCGATTACGGGAACCTGCAGGTTCTCGATCCTGGCGAAAATCTCCTGTCTGTCTTTCGTGACCCTTCTCCCCATCGCAGCATCCCGCTCGACCAGCTCCTGGATGTCCGCCCCGGCCACAAACGCCTTTTCTCCGGACCCGGTCATGACCAGGACCCTGAGCTCCTCGTCGTTTTCCATCTGTCCCAGAAGCTGGGCGAGCTCATCCGTCAATTCCGTGGAGAGGGCGTTCATTTTGTCGGGGCGGTTCAAGGTCAGCAGGCCGATGCTCCCTTCCTTTTCGTAAATCAGTGTTTTATACATGATCCCAAGCTCTCCTTATTTTCTAAACGAACGCCCGGATTCCGAGCTCATAGGCCCCTATGATGAGCTGTTGGATCTGGGAGGTCCCTTCGTAAAGGGTGTTGATCCTGGCATCCCGGTAAAAACGCTCAACGTCATATTCACCGGAAAAGCCGTATCCGCCGTGGATCTGAATGGCCTTGTAGGCGACACGGTTGGCCATCTCGCTGCAGAAATATTTCGCGATCGATGTTTCCCGTGTATTGGGCAGACCCTTGTTCTTCATGTCCCCGACGCGGTACACGAGGAGGCGGCCCGCCTCACTGTCGACCACCATGTCCGCGATCATCTGCTGGACGAGCTGAAAGCTGGCAATGGGCTTCCCGAACTGGTTCCTGTTCTTGGCATGTTCCTTGCAAACGTCGAGGCATCCCTGGGCCAGGCCGACGCATCCGGCCGCGACGGTATAGCGGCCGAAATCCAGGGTGCCGAGGGCGATCTTGAATCCCTTATTCAGCTCTCCCAGGATGTTCTCCTTGGGCACCCTGCAGTCCTCGAGAAAGATCTCTCCCGTGTTAGAGGCGCGGAGCCCCAGCTTGTCATGGAGGTCGCTGGTCGAATATCCTTCGGTCCCCCGCTCGACAAAAAATGCCGTTATACCTTTGGCCCCTTTCTCCATGTCGGTTTTGGCGTAGACGATGGCCAGATCCGCGATGCCGGCATTGGTGATCCAGGTCTTCTGGCCGTTCAGGATATAATGCTCTCCATCTTCCCGGGCCGTTGTCAACATGCCGGCAGGGTCGCTCCCGGCTTCCGGTTCCGTGAGGCCGAAGCAGCCGATCCATTCACCTGAGGTGAGTTTCGGGAGGTACTTCTTTTTTTGTTCCTCGTTGGCAAACTTGAAGATGGGAAGCCCGACCAGGGAGACCTGAACCGAATACGCCCCGCGCATGGATGAGTCGACACGGCCCAGCTCTTCGGCTACCAGGGCATGGCTTATGTAATCGAATCCTGCGCCCCCATACTCTTCCGGGATGGGAGTTCCCAGAAAGCCCAGATCGGCCAGTTCTTTGAAAAGTTCCAGGGGAAACTTGGCGCTCTTGTCATTATCTCCGGCGACGGGTGCGATCTTATCCACAGAGAACTTCCGGATCGTCTCTTGGATCATCTTTTGTTCTTCATTCAGGTCAAAATCCATGGGATCCTCCTCCTTGCTTATGTGTCGAACCTTGCCCGCTCATGGTCCGGCTGTCTCGATAGAGAATAAATTGCATATTGCGGCTTGCCGAAACACGAGGCATGGGTGGAGCGAATCAGTCTCAGTATTTATGAAATCCTTCCCCGGCCTTTTTACCGAGTTTGCCCTGGGAAACCATTTCCCTGATAACTTCAGGCGGTTTGTAACGCTCGTCTCCCAACTTGCCGTACAGGGTCTCCATTTTTGCCAGATGGATGTCCAGCCCTATCATGTCGATCAGGGCCAAAGGCCCCATGGGAAGCCCGGCTCCCAGCTTCATGGCTGCGTCGATGTCTTCCGCACTCGCGATCCCGTCGGAATAGACCATCGCAGCCTCATTCAACAGTCCCGCCAGGACCCTACTCACGATCCCGGCCGGGGCTTCCTTGGATGTGACGATGGGGTTTTTCCCCAGCTTCTCGGCAAATTCCTTGGTGGTGGCGATGGTGTCTTCGGATGTACCGTCGCCGCGGATGATCTCGACCAGCTTCATGATCACGGCCGGGTTGAAAAAATGCATCCCTATGATCCGGTCCGGCCGTTCCGTAGCGGATGCGATCTCGCTCACGGAGAGGGCGGTGGTGTTGGTGGCAAAGATGGCAGCCGGGGCACAGATCGAATCCAATCTTTGGAATATGCCCTTCTTCAGATCCAGGTTTTCCGAGGCTGCCTCGATCACGAAATCGCTGTCTCCCGCATCGTTCAGGTCCGTGGTCCAGCTCATCTTCGAAACGACGGCTTCCATGTCCTGTTCGGTGATCTTCCCTTTTTCGATCCGCCGCTGAAGACCCTTGACGACTTTGCCTCGGGCTTTCGAAACGAGCGTGTCATCCACATCCATGATCGTCACAGGCAGTCCATTCTGAGCACAGAGCTGGCCTACGCCGGCTCCCATGATCCCTGCTCCTACCACAAAAGGTTTCTTTATTTCCATACCTCTCCTCCTCTTATGAATTATTTATAAAAACTGTCGATATTTATGGTCTAAAACCTCCAAATTCAAATAATCGACATTTTTTACCCTTCGGGCGAGCCGATCTCAGCACATCGACTTCGTCGCGGCCCAATCGATGTAGTACACTACACCTCATGAGCCGCTTCCTTGTCGCTGCACCAATCTCGGCCCGTGAATAATCCATATCTTATTTGAATTATTCATAAAATATGCCGATGTTCTTTATCAGGTTCAGACTCTTTCGAGAACGATGGCGACACCCTGTCCGCCCCCGATACACAGGCTCACCAATCCCAATTTCTTTTCCCTGTCCTGCATTGCATAGAGCAGGGTGGTCAGGATCTTCGCCCCGGTTGCTCCCACAGGATGGCCGAGTGCGATCGCCCCGCCGTGTATATTCACCTTGGACCGGTCCCAGCTGAGCTCCCTTTCCACGGCCAGGATCTGGGCCGCAAAGGCCTCATTCAGCTCGATGATATCGATGTCGTCGAGTGTAAGCCCAGCCTTATCCAGGGCCATGTTGACCGCGGGCACCGGGCCGATTCCCATGACCTGAGGGTCGACTCCGGCGTGCGCATAGGAGACTATCCGGGCCAGGGGCTTGACTCCCAGGCTCGACACCTTGTCTTCCGTCATGATCACGATTCCGGCCGCGGCATCGCAGAGGGCACAGCTGTTTCCAGCCGTCACGGTCCCGTCTTTCTTGAAAACGGTTGGGAGTTTTGCCAGTTTTTCGAGTGTGATCCCTTCCCTGGGGATCTCATCCGTGTCGAAGATTTCAGTTTTTTTCCGGCCGGCCGGCACCTCGACGGGAAGGATCTCATCCTTGAATTTCCCCCCTTGAATAGCCTGGAGTGCCTTTTCCTGGCATGCGAGGGCATAGGCATCCTGCTCTTCGCGGCTTATGTCATACTTTTCCACCAGAGTTTCCGCTGTGTTGCCCATCAGGTGTCCGGCCAGAGGACACATGAACCCATCGCGATGGAGGAGATCGATCAGCTTGCCGTCTCCCATGCGATTTCCCCACCGGGCCTTATCCGCGACGTAGGGAACCTGGGTGCTGTTTTCAGAACCGCCTGCGAGGACGACTTCCGCATCTCCCGCCTTGATCATCTGGACGGCCAGGCTGACCGCCCGGAGAGAAGAGCCACAGCGTTTGTTCACGGTGAAAGCGGGCGTCTCAAAGGGAAGCCCTCCTTTCACCGTGGCCAGGCGTCCAATGTTCGGGCCAAGCCCTGCCTGCCATCCCGTGCCGAAAACCACTTCGTCTACTTCTGCAGCCTCGATTCCAGCCCGTTCCACGGCAGCCTTGATAACCAGGGCACCCATGTCGACGGCTGATACCTTTGAAAATGCACCACCGAATCTTCCACCTGCGGTGCGGACCGCGCTAGCAACAAAAATATCACTCATAGAATTCCTCCGTTTCCCCCTTTTGGGATCTGCTAGGGGAGTTCATTATATTTAGCTTTTTTTGCTCTTGTCAACAAAAGAACATTTCCCTAAGACTTAAGGGTGGAATTCAGCTCATAGCCGGCTCGATAGGGGTACTTGTCGAAGAGGACGGGACCTCCTGCTGCCCGGGGGTCTCCTGAGGCCTTGAGCTCATCCAGGAGGTGTGCCGAAAGTTTTGCCCTTACTTGTTCATACCCGTTTTCCAGGGCCACATTGTGAAGCTGGTCGGCATCTTTCTCGAGATCGTAGAGCTCCTCGGCCGGTCGTTTACCGAATGACAGGGAAAAGAAGGTCTGGATCTCGGGATGATCCCGGTTATCCATGAGGAAGGCCTTAGTCGGACCGTCGTCACAGTCGGCGAAGCTCCCCATGGGGTGAGTTCCCCCGTCCGGGACTCCGGCCGGCCACCTTTCGGGTTCGAAGTTGCGTATGTAGAGCCAGCGCCGCGTGCGGATCCCACGGCAGGGATACCCTCCCATATCCGGCGCCTGCTGTGCCGGCACGTGCCGCTCCTTGCCGAAGATCACGTGGTCGCGAGCCTCATCGACCTGCCCCGAACGAGCGACTCTCAGGAGCGGGAGCAGGGACCGTCCCGTCATCTGGGGCGGTATTCCCAAGCCAGCTGTCTCGAGAAACGTCGGGGCGAAATCGGCAAAGGATACAAAATCCGTCACGCGGTGGCCGGATTTTATCCTGCTGCCCCAACGTATGGCGAGCGGGACATGCACTCCCATGTCATAGAGGTTGCTCTTACACCGGGGAAAGGGCATGCCGTGATCGCCGGTCATGACGATGATGGTGTTGTCGATCTCGCCGGTCTGCTCCAACTGCGTGATGGCCCTGGCACAGTCCGAATCAAAGCGCTGGACCTCGAAATAATAGTCCGCGATATCGGACCGGATCTCCGGCCGATCCGGGTAGAAACCCGGGACCTTGATGGCGTCCAGATCCATTCCCGATGCAGCCCCGGAGCCTGCCTCGTAGGAGCGGTGGGGGTCGGAGCTCCCCAACCAGAAACAGAAGGGTGCAGAAGCAGGGCGTGCTGACAAAAATTCATCAAAACCCCCGGGATAATGGATGCCGCCCGGATGACTGTCGGTATAACCCCCGGCCTCGAGGTCGCCGGGACCCCAGCATTTGCGCCAGTACCCGACGTGATAGCCGGCCTGTTGCAGAAGAAGGGGATAGACCGGGTGTTTCATGTCGAGTGTCGACCACAGGTTAGCGCCTTGTCCCAGCCTCCAGTGGTACTGGCCGGTGAGGACAGCGTTTCTGCTGGGGGTACAGGAGGGGCTGGTGACGTAGGCATGCTCGAAACCGATGCCCTCTCGGACCAGGCGATCGAAGGTCGGCGTCCGCACGACCTGGTCTCCATAGGCACCGGCATGAGGCCAGCCCCAGTCATCGGCGATGCAGAAGAGGATGTTGGGACGGAGGGATTCTTCCGGAGGGCGGCAGCTCCATTGACCGGCCAGGGAAGCGGCTCCCAGTCCCAGTGTCTTTAGAAATGTCCGGCGGTTGGTACGGCTCATGCTGCCTCGATCCGGAAGGGAAGTCCGAGACTATTTGTTCTTAGCATTTTTAGAGAGCAGGACCAGCCCGGTGATGGGGGCGAAAAACAAGCCTAGAAAGAACCACAACCAGGCACTCTGGTCCTTTTCCTGTGCCCAGTAGGCACAGAAGATCCCAAACAGGAAATTCACCAGCGCCACGCTGGCGTAATGGTCAGACATTTATTCCTCCTTTTTGCTTGCGTTACCAATTCCATTCCACAGGAGCGTGTCTTTTATATCACAGAACCATGTTTTTTTTTGAGCTTTTACTTGACAAGATGGTTCTTAATCAGTATATTTCAAATGAAATGAAGTTAATAGGATATGAAATAAGAGTGGAGAGGTTGTCATGCCCGTAACGAAAAAGCTGAAAGCAACCCAGAAGTGGATGATCGTCTTCACGGCCGTGCTGCTCGCCGCCGTGATAGTGGCCAGGATCTTCTTCGGGGAAGTGGGTTTCTACTGGGCGCTGGGATCGGTTCAGGTCCTCATGGCCGGGATCCATCTCCTGGTCCTGTTGCGAACCCGGAATCCGGTCTATCTGATCACGGTCCTGTTCTATATCTCTCTGGCCCTGGTTTTCCTGCCGCCCCTGGCCGGCCATCCCTGGCGGCTTTTCTTTGCGGTGGCGGGCGCGATCGTGCTGATCCTCCACACTATCGTGCTGATCTCCAAGCAGATCAACTGGAGGTACCGCGAGATCCTGGAGCTGGCCGCCCGGCCGGTGGAGAGTGCGGCGGACGGGTTTACCTCACGGCCGTACCCCTCCGGCAGTGCCGAGTTCACCGGGGAGGATGCCCGGGGGCTGGCGCGCTTCCTTCTGAGATATGTGGTGGCTTATCCTGTCTTCGAGGCCGACCGGGTCGTCCTGGTTATCCCCCGCTATATGTGGAGCTATCTGATTTTTTTTAAGAGGAACTATGACAACGAGACGTATATCGCCTTCACGGCTTCCGGCGAGGTCTCCGTGCGGATCGCCAGGCCCGACTACCAGGCCTACAAGGAGGAGCTGACCTTCGATCAGCTCTGCGCATCCCTGGGAGATCTCTTCAAGCAGTTCATGGGCATGTACCGGAAGGGTGAAACCAAAGCCATCATCGAGCGGCTTAACGCCGTCTAAGGGGAGAGGACCATGAATGAGGAATCGACCTCCAGCTTCGAGTCGGCTCAGAGACTGGCCGGCCTGGTGGCCAAGGATTATGCCCGGGACTTCTTCCGCCTGCTGGTGATGTACAGAGACATCTCCGCATCGGAGGCTGCCGCGCGGCTTTCGCTGCATGTAAAAACAGCCCAGGATTTTCTTGAAGGCCTGGAAGCCTCCGGGATCGCAAGCAAGCGGGAGGCGGCGGAAAAGAAGCGACCCTACTTCCGGTTCTCGCTCAAGGAGAGGGCGATCAAAATTTCTGTCAACCTGGATTCTCTCCATGATTCGGAGGGAGAGTCAACACGCCGGGATTGGCGGATCCGGGAACGCAAGGCTTCCGGAGCTCTGTTCAAGGAAGGCCGGGACAACCGCATCTCCGCGGTCCATGTGTATGAAGGCAAAGGGCGTTCACGGGCGGAAAGGCGGCTGAGCCTGACGGAGTGCCAGGGCCGCTTCCTGTTCCACCTGCCTTTTCCGACGGAAGACTTGATAAGTGTCTCGGAGATCGCCGCCAAGGCCGGAGTCGAACCGGACTGCCTCCCCGAGATCGTGGATCTCGTTGACTTACTCCAGCAGAATGATGTGATCGAGGTCGAAAAACCAGAGGGCTGAGCCTGGCTTCCGGTGCTCAGTGGTCCTTTGTGTCCATACGGGCGGCGATCAGCCGTTCGATGATCCCCCGGTACATGCGCATCGGCGTCTGCCGGCCGTAGGGCGGGACCGCCGTCTTGTGTGCGATGGCCATGTCCAGGGCGGGCAGCACGGATATGTACTGGCCGTAGGCTCCGCTGGCCGTGTAGCCGCCCTCCCAGGGACCGACGGCATTGGGCCCGTCCAGGACCCACCACATGTAGCCGTAGCCGAAGTCGCCCTTACGGTAGGGCTCCGGGTTCATGTTCTCGACCCGTGTCTTGACACGGCTTATCGTTTTGGTCCAGTTCTCGGGGACCACCTGGCGGCTGTCCCATTTCCCTTTCCGCAGCATCAGGTAGCCGATCCGGGCCATGTCGCGGGTGGACAGCCAGATGTGGTAGGCCGGGTAAAGGGACCGCGTGAGGTTGCCCGACTTGCGTTGGGCCAGGCGATCGAAGTCCTGCATGTTGAGGGGCACCGCCAGGTCGCGCTCCAGGGCGTCGTAGATGGTCTGGTGGGTCAGTTTTTCGAAGATGTATCCGGCGCAGTTGAAATCCCAGTTGTTGTAGAGGAAGTACCTGCCCGGTTCCTGGGAGCCACGGGGCGGGGCCGAGGCCGTGCTGTCTCCGCTGTTGGAGGCGGGGTGGTAGATACCGGAGCGGGCGGTGATCAGGTGGCCGATGGTGGCCTTCGTCTCCACCGGCAGCAGCCCGTCGATGTCCGAGATCCCCAGCTGTTCGAGGGTCGTGTCGAGGCGGATGGTCCTGTCCATCACATATTTTCCGTACAGGATGGAGAGGATGCTCTTGCGGACCGAGGCCAGGTAGCTCAGCTGTTCGAGGTCGCCGTATTCGTAGAGGACCCGGCCGCCGACCACGACCAGGAGCCCCGTGGTGTCCAGGGTTTTTACGTATTCGGTCACCTTGTCCAGTCCGGCCTGCGAATAACCGGCCGAAGAGGGATCCGTGATCCTCTGCCAGGTATCGCCCGGGTATACGAAATCCGGGCTCGCCTCCGCTGTATCCTGGGCTGTCGGGGCTATACCTGTGCCCAGCAGCAGGAGCATCAGGGCCGCGGACAGGGCCGCGGTTTTTCCTGTGGCGGCCGGGAAGCGGGACCGGATGCGCAGAACTTTCAATGTGTTCATGTTCAGATTCCCTCCTTGTCAGGACCTGAGATAGGATGCCCCGTTCACGTCCAGGATGCACCCTGTCATAAATTCTGAGCCTTCAGAAGCCAGGAATATGACTGCCCGGGCCACCTCTTCGGGTGTGGCCACCCGGTTCAGGGGGCTCTGGCCGCGGATGGCATCTCCCTCAGGGCCGGCCAGGCCCTCCACGGACATTTCCGTCGCCACCCAGCCGGGGGCCACGGCGAAGACGAAGATGGTGTGGGGCGCCAGCGCCTGGGCCAGGGACTGGCTCATGGCGTTCTGGCCCGCCTTGCTCGCCCCATAGGCCGGTGCCTCCGGTTCACCCCGAAAGGCGCCGCGTGAGGTCACGTTCACGATCCTGCCTCCGCCTTTCTCCATCATGTGCCTTGCCACGCAGTAGGATGCATGGGCGGATCCCATCAGGTTTATGTCGATGGTGCGCCGCCAGTTGTTGACCCATTCCTCGAAAGAGACGCCGGCCAGAAGATGCTCCTCGAAAATCCCGGCATTGTTCACCAGGATGTCGATGCGGCCCATACGCTTGATCACGCTATCGACCATGGCGGAAACCGCCTCTGGGTCAGCCACATCGGCCCTGACCTTCATGTGGGGCCCGCCCTTCAGGCTGCTCAGAGTTTCGTCGGCGGCAGCTTCGTTCACGTTGTAGTGTACAGCGATCCGCGATCCCCTGTCTGCCAGGGCTGCGGCCACGGCCCGCCCGATCCCCCGGGAGGCCCCGGTCACCAATGCCATCTTGTCTGAAAAATCCATGCGTCACCTCTTCCTGAATCTATCACAAATCATGCGCCTCTGTGAATCGCCGAATCATGGTCTCGGATCCGGCAGCGGATCGACCAGCAGTTTTATCCCGTCTATGATTTCATTTATCCTTTCGGGGGACAAGGAACCGAGCTTGTCTTTCAGGTCCGACTTGTTGACCGTGACGACCTGGGAGATATTGGCCACGCTATTTTTACCGAGATTCGCCTCCCCTTTGTTCAGCGTAACATTCCCCGGAGCCTGGGACCTTCTCAGATTTGTGGTCAATGCACAAACTACCACGGTGTTGATGCGGCTGGCGTTGAAGACGTCATTTTGGATAACGACATGGGGATGGCGGAATCCCGGTTCCGAACCTTTGGGAGAGCCCAGATCCAACCAATAAATATCACCCTGCCTGATCGTCATCGGGGTCCTCCCTGAGGATCGTTTCCACGTAATGTTCTTGAGACTTCCTGCACAGGAGCCTTTCTGATGGAGTTTCTTCATAAGCATAGGCTGAATTCAAGGCTTCGAGCAGTTCGAAAGCCCGCGATTTTTCCAGATATTCCTCAACGGCTCTGCGAAAAATCTGGCTCCTTGAGGTTTTGTTTTTTTGTGCTAGCTTACTCACCTCTTCGAAAAGATGATCGGGTATGGATATGGCTGTTTTCATACTAATAGTATGACAATTGATAGTACCCATGTCAATACTTTTACTTGTCTTGCAGATATCCTCAATATTCTAGAAAACGATTCTTTCCCTCCCGATATCTCAATATTGCATGAATAAAAAATCCTCTGGATCGAAACTGATGTGAAGTATAGAGAAGCGGCCCTGCAGCTAAATGTTTGCCTTGCGCCGACTTGCAGCCCGGTTTGAAATTCGGGAGGTTCTGGCGTCCATAGGGGAACGGCTCACGCCGTAAATAATCTCTCACACTCCTATGGCTCCAATATAGATCATTTCCCCCCGCTCGTGATGACGGTCCAGTGGGCTGGACATTGACAACAGCGATTTTGACGTGATAGGTTTTGTCCGAGGGTGAATATCTAAATACAATATTCCTTTGAGGAGAGGATCATGTCTCGATCGAAAACTCAGAATGGTTTCTCACGTCGAGATTTTCTGAAGGCCGCCGCCGTGACGGCCGCGGCTCCGGCTATCGTCCCATCATCGGTCTTCGGCCGCCCGGCCCCCAGCGACACCATGCTGATGGGCTGCATCGGCACGGGGCGCCAGGGTCAAGGGGACATGCAGTCGCTGATCTACCGCGGCCTGGAGCTCGGCGCGCGGGTGGTGGCCGTGTGCGATGTGGATGCGCACCGCATGGAGGACGCCCAGTGGCTGGCGGACAAGATCTATGCCTCGGAACTGGGAAAAGACGGCTACAAGGGAATTGCCGCCTACCGTGATTTCCGGGAGGTGCTGGCGCGGAAGGACATCGACGGCGTCCTGATCGTGACGCCTGACCACTGGCATGCCTTCCATGCCGTGGCCGCGGCGAACGCCGGCAAAGACATCTACCTTGAAAAGCCCATGACCTATACCATCGAGGAAGGGAAGCGGCTGGTCGAGGCGGTCCGCAGGAACAAGGTCCTCCTGCAGGTGGGATCGCAGCAGCGCTCCTCCACGTACTTCAGGATGGCCTGCGAGCTGACTCGCAACCAGAGGATCGGCAAGCTCCACACCATCCATGTCTGGCTTCCTCCGGACCAGGGGACGGGCGATCCCCAGGTGATGCCTGTCCCAAAGAACCTCGATTACGATGCATGGCTGGGACCTGCCAAGGAGGCACCCTTCTCGGAAGACCGCGTGCATCCCCAGCGGGGGTACAGCCGCCCGGGCTGGCTCCAGATCGAGGGATACTGCCGCGGCATGATCACGGGCTGGGGATCGCATATGAACGACACGGCCCAGTGGGGCCACGGCACGGATCACACCGGGCCGGTCGAGATAGAGGCCTGGGCCGAATTCCCGGACCGGGGACTGTTCGATGTGCACACGACCTACCGGGCCGACGGGGTGTATGCTGACGGGGTCCGGCTGATCCAGGAGACAGGTGAACCCGCCGGTGTCCGCTTCGAGGGAGACAGGGGATTCATCTTTGTCCAGCGCGGCAAGATCGAGGCCTCAGACCGGGAGATCCTGAAGCAGGAGATCGGGGACGACGAAACCAAGCTCTATGTCAGCAACAACCACATGCGCAACTTCCTGGAGTGTATGCGCAGCCGCAAGGCGCCCATCACTCCCGTGGAGGTGGGGCACCGCTCAAACTCGATCTGTGTCATCACTCACATAGCCATGAAGCTGGGCCGGAAGCTGAAGTGGGATCCCGAGGCCGAGCGGTTCGTGGGTGACGACGAAGCCAACAGCTGGCTGGACTATGCACACCGCCAACCCTGGACAGTCTGAGGATGTCGCGAACAGGTAAACATCACGTCGGAGTCTTTTTTCTGTGCCTTTCGATTCTTTTTTTCGCCGCATGTGGTTCCGGCCCACCCGATCTGCTACTCCAAAACGATGAGGCCGGAGGAACCCTCCGTGTGCTCGCCTCCGGGCAGGAGGCGTTCGCCTATCAGTACGCGGCCGGCCTCGACCTGCCCCACTACTGGCCCCTTAACAGTCCCTCGGGCCGGAACATGCTGGTGCAGCAGACGGAGCCCTATCCGCATCACAGGTCCTTCTGGTTTGCCGACACGGTCCGCTTCAAAGGGGAAGGGGAGCGGGATGTCAGCACCTACAACGCCCTGTATTCGGGCCGGCAGGTCGGAGAAAACACCTACAGCCCGCCCTTCGCTGATCACGTCCGTCATCGCTCCTTCCTGCGCCTTAACACGGCAGAAGGCAGTGCGGTCGTGGACTCCGAACTGGTCTGGGAAATGGATGAAGACCGTCCCATCCTGGACGAAACCCGGCATGTTGTGATCCATGCCCTGGGTGGGGGCGAGTACCTGCTCGACATGACCTTCACCCTGACTTCGTCCTACGGTGATGTCGAATTCGTCAGCGACGATGTACACTATGCCTGGCCATACCTGCGGCTGCAGACACGGTTCAGCGGCGATAACGGAGGTGTGATCACTTCCGATATTGGCGCCACGGGGCAGGAGGCGACCAACATGCTGGCCGCCCTCTGGATCGATTACTCCAATACCCTGGACGGCGTCGCCGAAGGCGTGGCTGTCTTCCAGTGGCCTGACGGGCAGGACCACCGCTGGCTGACCCGCGAGTACGGCTGCTTCGGTCCCAGGCGGCCGGATGCGCAGAGCGGCCATCCTTTTGTGCTGGAAGAGGGTGAATCCGTCACCCAGCGTGTGGGCGTGCTGGTCCACAAGGGAGATGTACAGACCGGACGGGTGGCCGAACGATATCGGTCCTACATCACGGGCAAGTGGCAGGAATGAACCGCAGGGAATTTCTGGGAACGGCCTCCAGAGCGGCCCTGGCACTGGGCCTGGCCGATCTCCCGGATTATCAATTGGTGCCCAGTGTCAGGATCGACCGCATCGCCCTCTTTCCCCTGCGTTATCCCATGACCGGCTATTTCAAGTTCTTCACCGGCCCGCACGGCTCGGCCGGCCGTGCCGCGGTGATCGTGAAAATCACCGCAGACAACGGCACCGTGGGCTGGGGCCAGGCCCTGCCCATCGCGAAATGGAGCTACGAGACGCTCGAGACGGCATACATCGTACTGCGAAATTATTATGCCCCCATCCTGCTCGGCCGGAATCCCACGGACATCTCCGGGGCTCATGCGGCCATGGACGGCGCCGTTGCGCCGGGCTTTTCAACCGGGATGCCCATCACCCGGGCCGGCATCGACATGGCGCTGCACGACCTGACCGGAAAGCTGTGGGGACGATCCCTGGCACAGTATTGGGGAAGATCGCCGGGAGGACCGCTTCCGCTCAGCTGGACGGTCAACGTCAAGGAGCTCAACGAGGTGGAGCCGCTGGTTGCGGAGGGGAGGAAGCGCGGCTACCGGTATTTCAATATCAAGGTGGCCCCCGATCCGGACTTCGACGTGGCCGTGGCCCGTGTGGTGAAAGGACTGGCCCGGGAGACGTTCCTGTGGGCCGATGCCAACGGCGGGTATGATCCGGACACGGCGCTGCTGGCCGCGCCCCGGTTGGCTGATGCCGGCGTGGATGTGCTGGAGGCCCCGCTCCGCCCCAACCGGATCAGCGGCTACCGGGCACTGAAAAAACAGGGGGCCCTGCCCATCCTCATGGACGAGGGCGTGGTGTCGCCGGTCGAACTCGAAGAATTCATCAAGCTCGGCATGTGTGACGGAGTGGCCATGAAGCCCGCCCGCTGCGGAGGGCTGGAATCCAACCGCCGCCAGATCGAACTGTGCGAGAAACACGGCCTCATCTGGCTGGGGAGCGGCCTCACCGATCCGGACATCTCGCTTGCCGCCTCACTGGGGCTTTACGGCGCCTTCGGCCTGAAAAAACCCGCCGCCCTCAACGGCCCCCAGTTCCTGACCGCCGATGTCCTGAAAAAACCGCTGCGCATCGAGAACGGGAACGCCTATGTGCCCGAGGGGCCGGGCCTGGGCGTCGAGGTGGATGAGGAAAAAGTCTTAGAGCTCATGCGTCAGAGCGGCGGGGATAAGCTGCTGCAGGACTGACGGCCGGGCCGCCTCCTCCCTCAATCCCCCTGCCTGGGCTCTGCCTTGATCCCTGAGTCGAAGATTTGCATTTTCCGCACAAACTTGCTTATCATAATCTTCGGGGATTGGAAACGCCGCACATCAAATTTAACACAGGAAAGAGAATGAGACCACTTCTTTTGATCCTTGTGACCCTGCTCTCGGCATCGGCAGGTCCCGCAGACATGCGCTGGACCGAGGACGCCGCCCGGGGAACCTTGACGCTGGTTGAGGATGGGGCGCCGGTCCTGACCTTCTGCTTCGGGGATCAGCTCAAGCCGGGGGTCGATCCAAAATACACCCGGTCGTGCTACATCCACCCGCTCTATTCCCTGGATGGGCGGGAGGTCCTCACTCACGATTTCCCCCAGGATCACCTGCACCATCGAGGCCTCTTCTGGACCTGGCCGGTCGCGAAAACCCGGGGCCTCGATACGCAGACCTGGCATCCCTCGGATCCTGCCCTCAGGCAGCATTTCGTGCGCTGGCTCGAAAGAAAGGCGGAACCTGGGGGAGCCGCGCTGTCGGCCGAGAATGCCTGGAAGCTGGATGGCTCCGAGGTCGTCGCCCGGGAACAGGTGACGCTCAGCGTGCATCCCGCAGAAGGGGCGGGCCGGGCCATCGATGTCGAGATCGTGCTCCAGGCTGTGGGGGGCCCTCTGGAGCTTCGGGGAGCGCCGGACCAGGACAAGGGCTACGGCGGGCTGTGCCTGCGGGGGGCGCCCCTGTTCACGGGAGCCGTGATGACGACCGACAAGGGGCCGCTGGAGAAAGACGTCACCAATGTCCCATACCGCTGGGCGGACATCTCGACTCCGGAGCGGGGCGTGGCCGTATTCGTCTCCCCCGACCACCCCGGCTTCCCCATACCCTGGCTCATCCGAAACAGCTATGCCGGAGTGCTCAACCCGTCCTGGCCGGGGAACGACACGACCGTCCTCCAGCCCGGGAGCCCCGTCACCCTCAGGTACCGCGTCTATGTCCACAGGGGTGATGCGGTCTCAGGGAAAGTAACGCAGGCGTACTCGGACTATGTGTCCCGCTGAAACAAACCGGGAAGTTTTCGGCCTGGCGGGCGCCCGCACTTTCGGCCTTTCGCTATGGTACTGCCCCTACACCCCCGTCAGGGTTCGGGCTTATCGGCATCCGCCGGTATCTCCTCATTTGTCCTTCTGGAAGCGGCACGTGACCGTGAAGATCGACTCACGCGGCTCGCCGTCGATCAGCACTGGTTCGTAGACCCACTGATTGACGGCATCGATGGCCGCCTGGTCGAGCGCCGGTATGGAGCGCAGGACCTTGACCCGTTTGACACGGCCGTAGATGTCCGTGGTCACCTCGAGGATTACGACACCCTCGACGCCGTCCTTTTTGGCCTCTTCCGGATATACCGGCTGGACCATTCTGATCTGTTTGGGAGGCTTGATGTCATGTTCGACGCGCACGGGGGGCTTGGAGGAGCCGGCTGCTGTACCGCTTGTCACAGCAATTCGCGCGGCGACCTCGACTCCCCTGGTGATTTTTCCTTCCACCCCGCCCTTGACACCGCCTTCAACACCTACGTCGACCTCTACACCTAGGCTGACCTCACCGGTCACCCCGCTGCCCATCTTTCCTTCTACGCCATCGGCCACTCCGCCCTGCACGCCTCCAGCCACGCCGCTCACCTTGTCTTTCTTTTCATCCTTTTGAAATTGGACCGTCACGGTGAATATCACCTCCCGCGGCTCTCCGTTAACGATCATGGGCTCATAGACCCACTGTTTGACGGCATCGATGGCCGCGTGGTCTAGCGCCGGGATGGAACGCAGAACCTTGACCCTTTTAACGCGTCCGTAGATGTCGGTTTCAGCCTCTACGATCACGACACCTTCGATCCCCTCATCTTTGGCTTCCTGGGGGTACACAGGCTTTACAGTCTTGATCAGCCTAGGCGGCTTGATGTCTCCGAGCGCCCGGATGGGAGGCTTCTCTTTTTCCTGCCCTATTTCCGCCGACATGACGCTCACCGAAGGATGATTTTCGTCGAGGCTGAACCGGCAGACGACCGTCATCACCGAACGAACAGGCTTGCCCTCGATCTCCATGGGCTCGTATGTCCACTGCTTAACCGCCTCCAGGGCTGCTTTGTCCAGCAGGTCGTGCGCGCCGTGAATGACCCGGGCCTCGGTGATGCGGCCGTTGGTGTCTATAACCGCCTCGACCGCGATTGTTCCCTCTATGCCCTTCTCCTTGGCTTCGAGGGGATATTTGGGCTGCACGATCTTGATCTGTTTGGGATTCCTCCAGTCTTTTTCCTGGATGCCGGGCATGTCAAAATCTGAGGGGAATTTAAACATCGCTGTTTCGGCCGGTGCCGCCGCTTCCGGCGCGGCGAAGGTCAGGCGGTAGCCTGTGATCCCGCCGACGAGCAGGAACGCGACGAGCGCGATCGCCAGCGCTGCAGGTTTGTTCAGGTGTGTTTCCATTGTCCTCTCCTTGGATAAGATGATCTTGACCCTATCCTTGAGAGGGATGTGAGGGGAAGCCATAGCGATCACAACCGGCAGACGTCTGATAGAGGACGAGTGCTCCGCCAGGTTGATCAAACACTCCGCGTATTCCTCGGAGTTGTTTGCTTGTAACACATGTGTATCCGAGATCTCCTCGCGGGCGCGGGAGAATGCGCTGCTGAGGCCGTAGGCCAGGGGATTCCACCAGATAAGGCCCATCATCAGCCTCTGTACGACGCCGGTGAGCTGATCCCAGTGAAAGATGTGAGAAAGCTCGTGAAACAGGATCGAACGGACGTCCGTCTCCTTCAGCCCTGCCAGAAGTCCCTCGGGAAGAAGGATGATGGGCCGGAAGAATCCCACGGCCATGGGGCTGTCGATATGGGGAGCTGCGAGGATCCTCGTCCGGATGAATTTGCCGAAGGTTTTTTCGGCGGATTCCAGAATAGCAGGGATCCTGGTGTCTTTGACCGGCGTGGAGCCCCGCTTCATCCCGCGGACCACGAGGAGGCCGAAGACAAAACGGAGGCCCAACACCAGGCATCCCAGCCCCCAGATCAGGCCCATCATGTTTATGACCTTGATCAGGCCGTACCCGGAAAAAAAGGATCGGAGAGAAGTGAGGCTGAATATAGGGCGATGGGCTGCCTCCTCCTGTTGCGATTCTCCTGAGGGAATTTCTGTGGCTATCTCGATCGAAGTCGAACCCGAGCCTCCCGCAGCGCCGATCGTCACCGGCAGGGAGGCGTGGAAGGGGACCAGTCCCCAATCTTCCAGAGTCGGGGATAGGAACGGGAGAGTGATCACGACCAGCATGGTCATCAGGCTGATCGCGCTCCGCAGAGGAGCCCCACCGCGTCGGAACAAGCGCAGGAACAGGCTCCCTACAAGCAGGATGAGTATGCACTGAAGCGCGCTGTTGAGGATCCATTCCGCGTGAGCAACCTCCGACAGGGCGGGCATGGACTATTCTCCCTTGTACTCCCGGGTAAGTCTGCGCAGTTCCCGCGCCTCTTCAGGGGTGATATCCTCGTCCTCCAGCAGGCAGCGTACGAGTTCCGCACGGGATCCCCCGAAGACCCGATTCTTTATGTCGTCCAGGATATCCTTGCGTGTTATCTGCTTCTCCTTGACGGCCGAGTAATGATAGGTCCGGCTCTCCTCGCGATGGGTCAGCCAGCCGTACTCTTCCAGGCGGTTCATCTGGACCTGGATGGTCGTGCGCCGCAGCTTGTCTCTGCGCCGGGAATTTATGACCTCGAACACAT
>CBFDBC010000019.1:0-28334 GCA_965602945.1 uncultured bacterium
GTTACACCACTGTCGAGGGATCTCGAGATAAGGATCTTGCTGTGGACATTATGATCGATCTGACCTAGGAAAACAGAGTATATGCAATAGATAATCCCCTCAGAATATCCATTACGCGGGATGTCAACAACATTCCAGGGCTTATCAGAAAATTGACCACTTGTGCCAGTATCGATAATCGCCGTCCCTAAGTAATCAATATCAGATCCAACATCCTGAAAACGTGCCACGAATACGACAGAGTCTCCGTTCTCTTCCCGATCAAACGCGATGCCGCTGTAATAAAACATCCCATCCAATCCAGCGCGGACAGTCGGGTCAGCCGCCGCATCAAATCCTGTTAATACTGGATTTGGAGTTGATGGCGTATTTGGGTCTAAAATATTGTCATAAGGGGGCAAAAGATCGTGTGTCCACGACTCTCCCCCATCAAAGGACTTATAGACACCCAGCCATGCGTCGCCTGTGACCTCTTCTTCCGGATCTCCTACATAAGCCACTGTTGTGTAGTCATTTGATCCACCCAGAAGCGTTCTTGGGTGAAGTGTCGAAACCGCAATCGAGGGTTCATTTTGGCGTTGAAAATGTGGGTCGAAGCTTACCATATTGACATTTCGACCTGCATAGAGAGAATCGAATAAAGGATCGAAAAGAGCTTCTCCTCCAGAGATCGAAAAAACAGATAGGCCCAACACACATGCAAACACAAAAATGAGTAGAGTCCTACTTTGTACTTTCTTTCTAATCCAATTGGATATTGAAGAATACACAGATGAATAAACTTTGCATTCTTTCATGTCCCGCTCTCCTTAAACAAAATTATGGCTTTTACCTTAACAGCAAATGTCTAAACAAGGGGATGTTGAGGTGCCGATAGACAAGCAAAGTATCGATTTGAGAAATAACAATACAACTCAACATATAACTAGCCCCGCGACCAATCGCTTCCTCCCTAATTTGCAAGCGATCAACAAAAATATATATATAAAGGTTGGACAAGTCAATAGAAAAAACAACCTACGCCGGCCTGGAGCGGCTAGCCTTACTGACCTTTCCGAAATCATCATTTTGAACTGCTGCCTGGATTCTCGTCTCATGATGTTTTCATCGCCGAAGAATTTTAAATCCTATCATATATATAAACTTTATAGAGTAATTTAGTTGAACGGTTCCCGGATGTCAAGTCAGATATTCAATTAGTGTTACATTCTGTTTCATAGCTGCAATGTGAACCTTTTTCCACAGCACTTCGTATCTATAGAATGAGGGACATAGGAAATCATATGGATTTCTAAAAGGGGAGTAAATTTTATAAAGAGGAGAATGCAATGAAAAAAACCTGCGCCATAATCCTGGCTATCGCATTACTGTCCATTACGGCCGCTGCCCAGTCTCGGGTCGATGCCAAAGACATCCTCAAGATCATCGATCAGGGAAAGGCCGTCGATTATCAGGATGTAACGATCGTGGGAGACCTGGACTTGACCAAGCTGCAAGACATGACTCCGGACAAGGACAACAAGCGTTCACGCAGCTCCACGAGGACCTTTTGGTATCATGTGCGCACCCCCTTGAAGTTCATCGACTGCACCTTCCAGGACGATGTCATCGCTTACTATCATGATGACCGGAAGAATGAGACTCACAACGCCATCTTCCATGCCGAAACCGCCTTCGCCGGATGTGATTTCCAGGGCAAATCCGCATTCAAGTACTCCACATTTCATGAGGAAGTGGATTTCTCGAAAACGTCCTATCGGAAAGAGGCACTCTTCAAATACACTAAGTTCAAAACCGAGGTCAGCTTTGCGGATTCCACCTTCGCCAATGACGCCAACTTCAAATACACGGAGTTTCCCAGGAACGCCGATTTTACTGAGGTGGAATTCCAAGACCTGGCGAATTTCAAGTACACGGAATTCCCACGCGGCGTGAGCTTCAAAAATGCTGTGTTTCAAGGTGATGCAAATTTCAAGTATACGAAGTTCTCCGAGCCCTTTGACTTCGAGGGCACCGAGTTCGAAGATTCGGCCGATTTCAAATACACCAAGCTGGAGGGTAAGTCCTTCACGCTCTATCTGCTGAAAAACAAGAAATAAAGCTTCTACTCCCTACTTGTTGTATTCCTCCTGCCAGCGGGTATGTTCCGCCTTGGCCTTCTCGCGGAGTTCGGGGTCCATCAGCAGCCTTAGGCCGGAAGCGGCCATGACCTTGGCACACAGAACCAGAGACTCGTGGCCCGCTGCGCTCAACGTGATCTCGGCGCTCTCCTGGCTGTGCCCGGCCGCCTTCGGGATACCCTCCGTTCCGATGCCGACATGAGCTCCGGGGATTATGAAGGTGGCAAAGCCCGTCTCTTCCCAATGTCTTGGGACCTGCCTCTCCCCGATCCCGATCCCCCCGTAATCCACGCCATACTGGAAGACGATGTCGTTCAAGACGCCTACCGAGATCCCCGGGTTGTACTCCCCATAGTGGTCAATGTCCACCGTCGTCTCGCTGGCCAGGGCTGCGGCCCTGGCCATGTTGTCCATCGCCTCGACCTTCTTTTCGATCTTCTCGCGGGCCTGGCGTGGGCTGAGCGCACCGACGGGAGTCTCATCGATCAGATGCCGGATCCATATCAAGGCAGAGGCTTCGGCCGGCACGATGTTGGGTGCGGAGCCGCCATCGCTAACGATCCCATGAAAACGGAACTGGGGCTCGGAGTGCTCCCGCATCATGTCCATGGCGTGGAACAGGAGCAGGACCGCGTCCAGCGCGCTCCTCCCCTGCCAGGGGCTCTGGGCATGGGCCGAGCGTCCGTGGAAAGTGTACTTCATCTGCCGGATGTGCCGCGCTGAAAATCCGCCCGGGAAGCGCAGGGTCTCGCGCGCCGTGCCGTGGCTTCTGAACATGAAATCGACACCATCGAAAAATCCGGCCTGGGCCATGGCCGCCTTGGCCGGGGGACCGACCTCCTCGGCCGGCGTCCCGATGACCCAGATGCTGCCCGGCAGGTGATTTTCCTCCATTACTCTGGCCAATGCGATGGCGGCGCCGATCCCAGTGGGCCCCTGCATGTTGTGCTGGCATCCGTGGAAGGGTGGGTCCCCCCTCAGGGCATCGTATTCTACCGCGATGCCGATCACAGGGCTTTCGGAGTTCCCTCTGTATTTGGCCTTGAATGCCGTTGGCAGTCCGGGCGGGCCGTCATAGTCCGGAGGTAGGCCGCCGACGACCTTCAGGCGGTCATAGTCTTCGGGCAGCCCGGGAACGCCCCATGCGACCTCGAAGCCGTGTTTCTCCAGTTCCTCCGCCAGCATGGCGGAAGACTTGAATTCGACAAATCCGGCCTCCGGATCGCGGCACATCCGGTCGTTGATCTCGAACAACCGGATGCTCAGCTCGTCTATGTGCGCATCGAGCTTCGTACGCAGTTTTGTGACCCGGTCCGTTTCCTTCGGTATGACCTGTATGGTGCCTTCGCGGGCGATGTTCGCTGACAGAATTCCGCAGCCAAAAACGAGGCAGGCCAGGGCAGCGGCAGGGGGCCGGATCCAAGGTTGTTTTTTCATGACTCCTCCTTCTCTCTCGCAAGAACTTGCATTAAAACCGGTACCGCTTTCTCGGAATCCGTTATCTCGCCGGGCAGGCGGAGCGGATGAAAGTCTCCAGATCCTGTCTGACCTTGATGAGGGACGGCAGGTGGATGTACATCATGTGCCCGGACTCGTAAAACCCGAAGGATATGCGTTCCCGGAGCCTTCCCGTCAGATCGAGGTGGGACATGGTGTATTGGGCCCCGAAGTAATCGCAGGCCCCATCGTAATAGCCCTCGAGGACGAAAACCTTGAGGAAGGGATTCTCGTTCATGGCACGGCGCAGCATCTCCCCGACATCGACATCACGACGGCCCTGCCAGGGGCGGACATTGCCGAAGATGTTATAGGGCATCTCCGTGGAAATTTTCAATTCCTCTTTAAAATAACGGTTGACGGCGCCTGTGAAGGGACCGTTCCAGTGGGCCATGGCCGGGTCGAACTCGATGTCTTCCGCGGCCGAGTCGCGGTCCGTGCCCGTGTAGCGGCTGTCCAGGCGCCCAACTGTCAGCCCCCGGGACCGGAGCAGTTCCTTGCGGAATCTCTGCCTCTCGACACGCAGGTTGGAATCCTTTATGTATTCGACCGAAAGCCCGGTAAGCCGTGCCATCTCGGCGGTCACGGCATCCCGCTCGGCCGAGGGCAGCCAGCCCCCCTTGGATAAGGCCTGTGCATAGGCCCCGGCAGCAAAAGCTTCGGCTTCGTCCAGGACTTCACGCAGGGATCTGGCCTGCATCTCGGAGGGGAGGGCCTTGTGGTACCAGGCGGTGGCCGCATAGTGCGGCAGTATGACCATGTGCGATATGTCGGAACCCTTCTCCCCTCCCAGGCCGGTCATGGAGACCAGGATGGTGCCGTTGATGTACATGCGGTGTGCGCTCAGCAGGTATCCGGAAAGGCCCGACGCCCGGGTCGTCCCATAACTCTCGCCGATCACGAACTTGGGAGACCCCCAGCGCTCGTGTACTGTCACATAGAGCCGGATGAATTCAGCCACGGATTGGATGTCTTCCATGACGCCGTGGTACTTGTGCAGGGGTTTTCCCGGAAGCATGCGGCTGTAGCCGGTGGCCACGGGGTCGATGAACACCAGATCGGCGATGTCCAGGATGGAGTGTTCGTTGTCGACCACCTGGTAAGGCGGCTGAAGCATGAATCCCTCGTCATCGTAGAGAACCTTGCGCGGCCCGAGGAAGGCCATGTGCATCCAGACCGAGGAGGAGCCCGGTCCCCCGTTGAAAGAGAACATCAGCGGCCGGGCGGCCGGATCCTTCACATCGTCCATGGTGTACGCGACGTAGAAGATGAAGGCATCCTGTTCTCCATTTTCATCCCGAAGAGGTAGAGTACCCGTAGTGGCTGTGTAGTTCAGGGCTTGGCCACCGATCCGGACAGTGTGTTTGGTTTTAGATTGGAGCTGATCCGGGGCGGACAGCCCCTGACCTGCAGATAAGGCGGTTAAGGTCAACAGCAGGCCGGCTGCAACACAACAGGCTTTCTTAAAAGGCATGTGTTTCCTCCCGAGTGGATTGGATTCGCCGTGAGTCGTTCTCATCAGGCGACTCGATGTATATCACAACCTTTCCGGCATGGTCAATCGCGGGAACGTCTTCACACCGTGTTGAGTGAAAAGGGCACGATAGATCAGTGTTCGAGCGTCTTGCGCGGGATCCGGTCTTCGCTCATGGCGGCACGGTAGGCGAAAACAGCCATGATCACCGCGTTCTTCATCAGGTCTTCGGCCTGAAGAGTGTCGAAGAAGTCGAGGTTCGTGTGGCCGGCCGTGCCGGGGATGCGGTCCTGGATGAACTGGAATCCCGGCAGCCCGGCCCGGTCAAATGAGACATGATCCGTGCTGCCTACACTTTGGATCGAGATGGTGGCGAAACCCAGGTCACGCAGCGGTTTCATCCATTCGGCAAAAATGTGGCGGGCAAACTCGTTCCCCTGGAGAAAAATGCCGCGGAAAGCGCCGGCACCGTAATCCTGGTTGAAGTAGGCCGAAAACTTATAGTAGTTCGGCTTGGTCCCGATCCCCGGATCACCCGGGTTTCCGAAATGCCGGTGCACATATTCCCGAGAGCCGTGGATGCCCTGCTCCTCCCCTCCCCACAGAGCGATCCGGATGGTGCGGCGGGGCCTGGCCCCGACTGCCACTAGTATGCGCGCGGCCTCGAGGGCGACGGCGCAGCCGGCCGTGTCGTCGCTGGCATTGGGGCTGGCATGCCAGGTGTCGAAGTGCGCCCCGATCATCACGACCTCATCCTGAAGATCCGTCCCTGGGAGCTCACCCAGAACATTACAGGCCTGCTCCACACGCTCACCCAGGCTGCTGCGGACCTCGATCTCTAATTTTACCGGTAAGTCCCTTTCCAGGATCCGGTACATCCGGTTATAATGCTCCGGTGTCACAGCGATGATGGGAAGACATTCCAGGCTTGCTTCTCGCGACCAACCGTCTTCCTTGGTGCCTGGGCGTGCGAACCCCCGCACCAGGCCTGGCCGCCCACTGCGGCATTCCAAAACGACGAGAGCACCCTGCTCCTTGAACCATTCCACCTTCTCGGCAGCTGAGAGGACGTCCGGATTGGGAGGCACCCCGCGTCCTCCACGCCGCCTGGGAGTCGGAACTGCATCCTCCTCCAGCTGTTTCAGCTCTTCCGGAGTCCTCCGGGGAGTGGCCTGGGCCAGGCGTTCCAGATCGAGAATGACCGGCGGCGTGGACAGGACCGCCTTTCCCTCGAGAGTGCCCTCGAGAGTCTCCAGATCCGACCGGGTCTGCACATCGGCGATCACAACCGGGCAGGTTATCCGGCCCTTCGTGCCGGGCGTGTGGGATAAAGGATATCCCACCATGGGTTGGTAGTCCGGTTCCAGCAGATGGAGCGAAACGTACTCATTATCCCAGGTCACGCCGTAGTCCATGAACGGTTCGATGGCGACTTGTACAAGGCCGATCGCCTCCATCTTTCCTTTCACCCAAGCCTGAGCCCGTTTCATGTCTTGAGAAAGCGTCAGACGGGCACCCAGGACATCCGTCATGTACCCGGCCATGTCCATGACCTGGGACCGCTGGAATCCTTCTTCGCGGATCTTCGCCACCATAAAGTGGGGATCTGAATCGGATATTTTGCCCACGGCATGGAAAGGGGATGCCGTCAGGATGATCCCCAGCAGGATAACACGCTGTACAGATCTCATGTTTGGCCTCCAAACATACAGTCATTTTTCTAATGCGATGGCTCTAATGTATCCGATGTGGGAATCCGGATTCAACATAAAATCGCAACCCCTCCCCCTCTACCGTCATAAAATAACATTGTTGACGTACAATCCGGGAATCAGACATTGGAGAGAAACACCTGCACGGCGACACGTAACGGGTGGAGCTAAAACACATCAGGCCACTGAAAAAATAGGTCAATAATGTTGCTTCTCGATCCAGTGCATGGCAGAATGACGGGGTAAAGACTGAATAATAGGGGTGTCGCCATGAATTTATCCGGACGCGAAAAGCGTGACCTGATCGCACAGTGGGCCTTCGACACCCGCCCCATCCTGGGGCGGATGCATCTCTGGCTCGAAGATGTGGAAGTGGAATGGCTCAGGGGGAAGACGACTCCGGAGTTCACCCAGAACATCTCTTTCATGGACGGCCGGATGGAGCGGCTGATGGCCATGACGGTCGCGGTAACCGCCCTGGGGACACAGCTTTTCGGACGGTTCGGTGAGGGGAAAGGCCGGGACAAGGCCGAACTCAACCGCGTCAAGAAGGACGCGGACGCCATCTCAGCATATGCCATGAGCGAGAGCTTGTGGTACGCCTCACGCCAGCTCCCGGAGAATCATGCGATCCTGGTGTGCATGGGCGAGGGGCTCATGCCCAAGGTGGGAGAAACCCGGGAGATGGGCTCGAATCCCCAGTTGGGTTTCGGCCGGGTCTATGCACGCCCACAGGTCGCCAAGTGGCTGGATGCCCGTGTGATCCGCCTGTTGAACGATCCGGACTTCGGATGGATGGAGTTCTGGAAAGAAATTAAGGACTCCGGGATAACGGTCTGGGGCGCCGCCATCGACACTCTGGAGAACACATCCCGCTTCGCCAAGGGTGAGGCCACCGGCCCGCTCACGGTCATCCACTTCTTCGACCAGCCGCTCCGCATCACGAAACCCTACGAGGGCTACATGGGGAACCTTTTCCTCCCTCTGGAGGTCGTACAAAAGGCCGAAGAAGAATCCGTACTGCTTGACTTCATGACTCCCAGGGCCAGGGTGGTCGAATCCATTGAGGCTGCCTATCCGGGAATCCAGCGCAGCAACATCCATGTCTGGACATTGGGAGGTGAAAGCCGCACAGCGAGGTTGGGATGGCTCTGGAAACAGTGGCAGGAATTGGGCGTCCACCTCGTCGAAGGCGGCTGGACCTTGCCCACGGGGAGCAAGGCGTTCGTGGACTCAGGAACCTACGCCCCTACCTATCTTGTGGGCACATGGAAGGACGAAGCGGATCAGAAGCACCTTTTTCTGGTGGATGGCTATGCAGCTTCGGCCGAGGCCATGCAGGCGGTCAGCCTGGCTCCCATGCTGGGCCTGGACGGGACTCTGGTCACCTTCACCTCCAAGTTCAAGCTTTCCATCGAGAAGGAACGGCATATCATGAAGATGGATCCGGATGACCCGGACTTTCACAAGAAACTGGAGTCGTATTGTGAAGCCCCGCTTGATAAAGAAAAGGTCGAGGATTACAAAGAAATGATCCGCGAGGCGCTCGAGGCGGGGATGCCGACCTCGGGCCGCGTAATCCGCGGGGATGATTTTTTCCCTGAAAAAAGCTGGGACCTCATCGCCCTGTCCGGTTACATGTGCGATGATCCCTATTCAGGGGCTCCGGGAGTCAAGTCTGTCGAGGAAGGCCTGTACAGGGCGACCGCTCGGATCGCAACACCCAAGGGCGATAAACGCATAACGTTCACCCTGCGGCTGATGGAAAAGCCCGAGGAGCAGAAACTGGTCTTCAATCCGCTCCTCAGCCGTTTTTTCTACGGGGAAGACTACCGTAACCGGCCTGTTAAGATCTCCGACTCGGGCCGGATCCGAAACGAGCTGCAGACCCTCTGTTCCGAGGCCTTGGAACACAGGAAAAATGGAGGCATGCGTGTGATCTTCGACCGTATTCCCTCCGAAGTCATCTCCGAGAACGAACAGAAGATCCTGCGCGAGGTCCTGCAGTGGTACAGAAAACACCACCCGATCTGGTTCTCCTGGCTTGAGATCGATTAACAGGTTTCGGCCGCCAGGCAGCTAGAGTTCGTGAACCTCAAACCCGACGTCCTGTTTCAGTCTGTCGATATAGTCCTGGACTGCGGTTCCCTGTTTATTCTGGCGCAGCTGCGATTCCAACTCGCCGCGCACGTCTTCGAAGGGACGCGTTTCCTTCTTCCTGTCCACGATCTGGAGGATATGATAGCCGTACTGGGTTTCCACTATATCGCTGATCTCGCCTACGGGTACCGAAAAGGCGGCATCTTCGAACGGCTTGACCATCCTTCCCCGCGTGAAATCCTCATAGAGCCCCCCGCTCTCCTTGGAACCGGGGTCCTCCGTGTGTTCCCGTGCCAGCTCGGCGAAGTCTTCCCCCCCTCTGGCCCGAGAAAGCAGGTCCTCCATCTTCTTGCGCGCCGCTGCCTTCTCCTCTGCGGTCTTGTCCTGGGTCAAGAGCAGGATGTGACGCACAGAGGCGGTCTTGTCTTCCTCGTAGGTGCTGCGCAGCTCGTCTTCCGAAACCTGGATAAGTTCACCCATATAGTTTTCCAGAAAAGTCTGTATGAGGAGGTCGGTTTCGATGTTGGCCTTGACATGATCGAGTGAGACCCCGACCTGGGACAGCATCTGTTGAAACTGCTCCTCCCCTCCTACTCTGGTATACTGGTCATTGAGAGCGCTCTCCACGTCTTCCGGAGCAAGTTTTGTGTCCGCATCAGATGCCACCTCCAGCAGCAGCTTCCGTTCGGCTATCCGTTCGGCGTTCTGGATGATGATGCCTTCGAGTTGGGCGGGCTCCATTCCCTTCAACTGTTCTGTCTGGCTGCCCATGTTGTCATGGAGAGCCTGTATGACCTCGGAGGCAGATATGCTGAATCCGTGTGTGGAGACGATAACGAACTCGCTCTCGGGATCGAGCGAAGGAAGCGTTTCGGAGAGGTCCAGTGCCAGTTGGTAGGGAGGCGTCCCTTGTGTCAGTTTGAAGGTCTTGTTCTGCTTCGCGCATCCGATGGCCAGAAGCGTCACGATCAGGATCAATACGGCGATGTTTCTCATGAATTCTCCTCGACAGCCTGTGGAGCCCGACTGTCCGTGAATGGTAAACGATCTGTAAGTTAACCACAGGCCCGGCGGAAATACAAATGAATTCCGCAGGCGTCACTGCAGCCGGGAGAGCCAGTGAATGACATTGAGCAGGAGCCTTGCGTTACCCTTCGCCTCGGGATGATTCATACCTGCCTTCGACGCTGATGTTCGGTGTGCCGGGCGGGAACTCCCAATACTCCTTCGGCATCCATGCTCTGCGATCCCTGCCCAATATCATTATCGGTTGGAAATCCTTGGCTGCCTTGAAGGCCGACCCGGCGAAGGTTGCGACCTGCGCGATCCGCGGAGAAATTATGTCTCCATCATATTCCTCCAATATGGGCATAGTATGCAAGCTAAACGGAGCCTCGGGAGCGTAGGCTGAGGCAGACCGGTGGTTTGTCCATCCAGATTGATCTATAATGAGAGTCTGTAAACTGCCCTTAATTTGGAGCTTGAACCATGAATTTTGATCTGGAATCCATTCGCGAAGAGATAGTGGGGCACGACATGCTGATCCCCACCCCGTTCGGTGATCGGCACTTGCTCTATGCCGACTTTACCGCTTCAGGCCGGGGGCTGCGGTTTATTGAAGATATGCTGCTGAATATCCAGAAATCCTATGCTAACACTCACACGGAAGACGACTACACGGGTAAATTCACCACCCGACTCCTGCACACGGCAGAGGAAAAGATCAAGCGGATGGTCAACGCCGGACCCGACGGAAAGATCATCCCGATCGGATCGGGTACAACAAGTGCCCTCAAAAAACTCCAGGAGATCATCGGAGTCTCCATTCCACCTGTGACCCGGGAACGCTGGAGTGAAGGAATCCAGGGGGCGGCACAGAATCCTTCGGACGTATTCGCAGAGCTGCAGCGGCGGAAGCCCGTCGTTTTCATCGGCCCGTACGAACACCACACCAACGAGCTGATGTGGCGCGAAGCCTTCGTTGATGTGGAGGTCATTGGCTTCAATTCCCGGGGACTGCTGGACCTTGCGGATCTGGAAAAGAAGATCTCCGCTCCCGGGATGGAGCTGTGTGAGAAGATCGTATCCATCTCAGCGGGATCCAACATCACCGGAATCCGCACGCCGGTTTATGATGTGGCACGCATCGGCCATGCCCACGGCGCACTGGTTTTCTTCGATTTCGCAGCGGTGGCGCCTTACGTCGAGATCGACATGAACCGGGATAGCAACGCCTATTTTGATGCCGTCTTCTTCTCTCCGCACAAATTCCTCGGCGGTCCCGGTTCCAGCGGCATGCTGATCTTCAATCAGCGTATCTACCGCACGGACCTGCCTCCCACTACCGCCGGCGGTGGAACCGTGGTGTTCGTGGGATTTGAACGGCATGATTTCGCTCGGGATATCGAAGCCCGGGAAAAAGCAGGTACCCCGCCCATACTGCAGACGATCAAAGCCGCCCTGGCCATGGAGGTCAAGGACCGTATCGGAATAAAACGGATCGAGGAGATCGAGGCCGATTACACAATGTATTTTCACCACCGCTTGAGGGAGATCGACAACATCGTCCCCATCGGAAACGCCGCCCCTGAAGACTGCCTTTCCATCGTCTCCTTTAACATCAGGCACCGGGACCGTTTCCTGCACCCAAAATTCGTCACCAAACTGATGAACGACCTGTTCGGGATCCAGTCTCGCGCCGGCTGCAGCTGTGCCGGTCCCTACGGACACGTGCTGTTAGATATCGACGAGAACGCTTCCGAGAGGATCAGAGCCGGGGTGCGCATGGGCTGCAGCGGGCTTAAGCCCGGCTGGGTTCGCATCAACATTCACTACACTCTGACACGCGGAGACATCGATTTCCTCCTGGAAGCGATCCGCTTCACCGCACGCTTCGGCCACCTGTTCCTGAACCTCTATTCGTTCGACCTCGAGACATCCGAATGGTCACACAAGGAAAGCAGGGAAGAGGGACAGGCTCTGGACCTGGAGCAGGATTTTTCCGGGCGTTCCCTGGATCTTACTCAGATTCAGGATATCCGGAAGGCATACCTGGAACAGGCCATGCGGATTGCAGCAGAGCTGGAATCCTTTCCGGAACCGACTTTTAAGCGGGACCGGATCGAGCTCGAGGAGCTCAAGTATTTCTACTACCTCGATTGAAGCCCGAGTCCGAGGAGACCAGGGGTGTCTATCAGCCAAGGAGAAACAGATTCCCGGTCTTTTGAAACTCTGTTCCGCCGGCGCCCGCCGAAGCACCCGAAATACCGAGAAGGATGGCCTCAAGGCCCTCTGAGCTGAAGCAGGTCCGCTCGTCTTTCAGCCCGATGTCAGCGCGGCGCCAGGAACGGTAATCCGTGCAGTCCCCCTCCGCAAAGGCCGTGAGCTCTGCCTCCAGCCCCACCACGGACAAGGCGATCTTGAATGGTTCGATCGAGTACCGACACAGCCCCAGCAGCGCATATCTGAAGCTCTGATCTTTCAGCGCAGGCAGCAGAAGGTCAAACAGGATATCCCGGGCTGAGGTCATGATATAGAACATGCAGCCCGCGTCCAGCGCCTTGAGTCCAATATCCCGAATGGGGCAGTCCAGGCAGGCTGGAGGAGCAGCCCCACGGTCCAGGTGCCGGGAGTGCTGGAAATAGTCACAGTCATGGTTGGCCCGCCCCGACGGACACTGTGGGTCCAATGGCTTGAGGCAAAAGCCGAGCCCGACCAGCACGTCCCCTTGCGCCGCGGCACCCTCAGTAGGTGGAAACTTATGCGGAAGTGTGCTGAGGCCCTCCACCTGTCTCTGCTTCCCGGCATACGCCTGCAGCCCGCGCAGGGTCCGCATCGGATGCCTCAGCACGATCCGCCTCATGAAAGACAGCCCATACTCGCGCCAGAGGCTGCGCAGGCAGAACATCACCAGTCCGGGCCGCGTCATGAGAGCTATTGTAAGCGATATAATGTCAAATAAAAATCAAAAACGAATGGACTTGACGGAATGGGCTGCTGAATGGACGTCATACAGAGGATTTGCTAGAATGGGTGATGAAGAAATTAAGGAGGGAGCATGGATTTTCTTCGCAACGCCATTGAACTGGAAAGGGAGACGATCGCAGCCTACAGGGCATTGTCGAGCCAGTGCGCATCGCATGAGGGGGTTCATGCCATCCTGGAGATGCTGATCAAGGACCACGAGCAGCACTTGAAAACCCTGAGCAGGGCCCAGGATCAGAATATTTTCGCGCTGGATGACCTGGATTTCTTCAAGGATATTCGCGGGCAGTTGGAGCAGATCAGATCAGACAAAGACACATTCAGCTGTGAGATCGACCAACTCAGCCTGTATCGGGAGGCACGAGGGCTGGTTCTGAAGAAACACACGTTATACCTGCAGGCAAAGGACGTGATTCGTGACCCTGAAGGTGTAGCTTATCTCGACCGGCTGATACAAGAAGAACACAAACAGATGGTCGTGCTGGACAACATCATCCACATGGTGGAACGCCCTGAAAACTGGCTCGAAGATGCGGAATTCAGCCATCTGGAAGATTACTGAAAAATTGCCTAACGCGTTTCTTTTCAGGATGTTGACTTCAAACCTGTCTTGGTGTATACAGTGTTATTCAGGCCGATACCGTATAGGGAGGGCCGGATTGACTCAACGGCTCCCCGACGCTATTTTGTTATTCACTCAAACATAGTGGTAATGTTGCGTGAAAGTTCAGAAAAAACAATAAGGAGAGGACGATGATCGCGATCCAAGACCTGACCAAGTACTACGGAGATCTCTGCGCAGTGGATCACATAAGCTTCGACATCCGCAAGGGTGAGATCCTGGGTCTTCTGGGCCCCAACGGGGCGGGCAAGACGACCATATACCGCATACTCACCGGATACCTGAAGCCCACCTCCGGAGAAATTCAGGTCAAAGAATTCAACATCAACGAACATCTGACGGAGATCAAGAAACTCATCGGCTACCTGCCCGAGGCGGCGCCCATCTACCATGAGATGCTGGTGTACGATTACCTCGATTTTGTGGCCGACATACGCGGCGTCGAACCCGCCCGTAAGATCGCCTCCATCCGCGACCTGGCGGATCTGTGCAGCCTCAACCAGGTGATGCACAAGACCATCAGCGAGTTGTCGAAGGGCTACCGCCAGCGGGTCGGGATCGCACACGCGCTCATGGGAGACCCCGAGATCCTGGTGCTGGACGAGCCCACTTCCGGGCTGGACCCCAATCAGATCGTTGAAACAAGGGACATCATTCGGCGTATAGGCAAGGAAAAAACCATAATCTTCTCGACACACATACTGAGTGAGGCCGAGGCTACCTGCGACCGGCTGGTGATCATCGATCAGGGACGCAAGGTGGCCGACGATACCCTGGAGAACCTCCGCAAAGAGCTCAAGGAACCTACGTTCGAGAAGCTCTTCCGCAGCCTCACTCAAGGAAACTGACTATGCAAAACATCAAGCACATATTTAAGAAAGAATTCAAGTCCTACTTCATCTCCCCCATCGCCTATATCGTGATATCCGTGTTTCTGGTTATCATCGGATGGCTGTTCTTCTCCACGTTTTTTCTGGAGAGGCAGGCAAACCTGTCACGCTTTTTTTCCCTGCTCCCCGTTACCTTCTCTTTTGTCATCCCGGCCGTGACTATGCGGCTCTTTTCCGAGGAGATCAACGTGGGATCCTACGAGCTGCTCCTCACGCTGCCCGTGACCTTCCGTGATATCATCCTGGGAAAATTCCTGGCAGCCGTGGCCTTCGTGGCCATCATGCTCTCCCCCACCCTTTTCTATGCTGTGAGCACCAGTTTCCTCGGAGAACTGGACTGGGGCCCGGTCCTAGGGGGATATTTCGGCGCGCTGCTCCTGGGTGCAGCCTTCAGTTCGATCGGCCTTCTGGCCTCTTCAGTGACCCGCAACCAGGTGATCGCCTTCATCATAGCCATGGCCGTCTGTTTCACCCTGACGCTGCTCCTGGATTTCGTTCTGTTTTTTCTGCCCGCCTGGCTGGTGGGTGTGTTCCAGTATCTCAGTGCCAACTTTCATTTCCAGAACATCGCAAAAGGGGTGCTTGACTCCCGCGACATTTTCTACTTCCTGGCGCTGGCCTTTGTGGCGCTGCTCTCGACCAACCTGATCATGCAGGAGAAAAAATAGGAGGCTCCCATGGAAAAGAAAAAAGACATGTCAAAATTCACCATATCCGGGCTGTACGTGGTCGTTCTGATCCTGGTGATCCTTGCAGGGCAGAGCCTGTTTTTTCGCCTGGATCTCACCTCCAAGGGACTCTATTCGCTCTCCAGGGCCAGCAAGCTTGCGGTCTCGACCCTCAACGAACCGCTGACCATAAACGTCTTTTTCTCCAAGAACCTGCCCGCGCCATACAACAACATCGAACGCTACCTCCATGACCTGATGAATGAGTATGCCTCCCATGCCAGGAAACACCTGAGTTATCGTTTTTTTAACGTCAGCGCCCGGGAGAGTGAGCTCAGCGAAGAGGCGGAGGAAAACCGGCAGATGGCCCAGGACTACGGGATCTACCCCGTCAATGTCCAGACCATCGAGCAGGACGAGGCCAAGGTGCAGCGTGCTTACATGGGGATGGCATTTATCCATGGAGACATTGTTGAACGCATCCCGGCCCTGACCTCCACGGAGGGGCTGGAATACCAGATCACGAGCACAATACAGAAAATGAACAACAAGATATCCGCTCTGCTCAACCTCCCGGAGAAAATCCGGGTGAAACTGGTGCAGTCTTCAGCCATCGAGCAGATAGCGCCCCGTGTGGGCCTGGAGGGCTTGGAGGGACTCAGGGACCGGATAGCAGAAATTGTTAATACGCAGAACAGCAAGACCTACGGCCAGCTGGAATTCGTGTCCGTCGATCCCAGCCGGCAGCAGATCCCTGAAGAAGAACTCGCTCCTTACCGGCGCTTCGGGCTTCAGTGGCCTGAGATGCCTCAGCCGGATGGCAGTGTCGTGCCGGCCGGAGCCGGTTATCTGGGTCTGGGCATGGAATTCGGTGATAAATCTGTGGAACTCCAGCTCCTGAGCTCAAGCCTAAATCTGACCAACCAGGGTCTCCAGGAGCAGTTCTCGATCGTTGATACCGCCCAGATCGAGAGCTTCATAGAGGAGAACGTGGACAACCTGATCGACATACACGAGGAGATCGGCTACCTCAGTACCCACGGCACCCAGACCCTCTCCGCATCCCTGCCCCCCCAGCTCCAGATGATGCAGCAGCAGGCCGGTTCTTTAACACAGTTCAATGCACTTCTCAGCGGCCGCTACACCATCAAGCAGATCGACATGGCCGAGGAAGGCATCCCGGACAGCGTGGACACCCTGATCATCGCGGGCCCTAAACAGGGCTTCAACGACTGGGAGCTTTTCCAGATCGACCAGTTCCTTATGAAGGGAAAATCACTGGCTCTTTTTGTCGACAGCTTCCAAGAGATCCGCCCCCAACAGCAGCAGCAGATGTATGGGATGCAGCAGCCGGCCTACCTCCCCATCAACACGGGCCTCGAGAAACTGCTGGACCACTACGGTGTTTCGGTTCGGAAGTCCTATGTCATGGATGAGAGCTGCTATGTCTCCCGGGATCCACAGATGGGAGAAACCCCGGTCTACTTCGCCCCCATCATCAAGAACGAGAACATAAACCACCGCTTGAATTTCCTGTCCAACATCAAGGAACTCATCATGTACCGCGTCTCCCCCGTCGTGCTGAATGAAGAAAGGATGAAGGAGAACGGTGTCGAGGCCAGGCGTATGATCACCACCACAGACGATGCATGGGAGATGGCGGGGCAGATCAATCTTACGCCTTTCATGATCCGTCCGCCCATGAATCCCGACGAAAAATCCCGTCAGCCGCTGGCCTACCTGCTCGAGGGTGAGTTCCCCAGCTATTTCGCGGACATGCCTGTGCCGAAAAAACCTGAACCGGAAGAGGAATTGCCCGAGGAGGCCGTTGAAGGTGAAACGAAGGGTCAGCAGGAACCTGATAAAACAGCCGATGAAAGCCCTCAAGTCGTGGATTCACAGGTCACCGGCGAAGCGGCCGGCATCAAACGGGGAAGGCCGGGCAGGATCTTCCTCATAGGATCGAGCGAGATCCTAACTGACAACATCCTGGGCGATCAGGGGCAGTCACCGAATGCGGTCTTCCTGCTCAACACCATCGACTACCTCAACGATCAGGAAGACATAGCAGTCATGCGCAGCAAAAATCAACGCTTCAATCCCCTCAAGGACACTAAGGCCTTCACCCGGACCATCGTCAAGATCCTGAACATCGCAGGCATACCCGTCCTGTTCCTTCTGTTCGGGTTCTATGTGTGGGTCAGGCGCAAGGCCAGGCGCAAGGCCATCCAGGCCATGTTCAGCGAAGGAAATGCTTAGTCCAGGAGAGTGACCATGAAGATGAAAAAAGAATATATGATCCTCTTGGGAATCATCGCGGTGCTCCTCATCTACTTGCTCTTCGGAACAGGACGCAGCAAGATGAGCTATGACGTTCCCAAGCTCAAGAACCTGGTCCAGGAAGACATCACTCGGATAGAGATATCCCTGGCCGACCGCTCCGTCACCCTGGCCGGCGGCGGCGAAGACTGGATGATCCAACCCCAGGGTTATCCCGCGGACCCGGTCAAGGTCAAAGACATGCTGGATACCATTGCCGGCCTGCAGCTCACCGAATTGGCCGCCGAGAAGCAGGACTACCAGCGATATGATCTGGACGAGGACAGCGGGATCACGGTCAAAGCCTACGGAGACCAGGAACTGCTGCGGGAATTCGCTATCGGCAAGACGCCCTCGACCTACCGCCACACGTTCGTCCGGATGGCCGACGACATCCGAGTGTATTACGCCCGTGAGTCATTCCGCAGCCGTTTCGAGTTCGAGGTCAAGGACTTGAGGGACAAAAGAGTGATGAGTTTCGACAAGAATGAGATCAGCGAGATCCGGATCACTCAGGCGAACGAGACCCTGATATTCGATAAGAAGGCGGTCCCGGCCCCCGAGGAGGCCGTGGAAATAGAGGCTGAAATCGAAACAGAGCCTTCCCAGGAGCCCCCCGTCGACCAGGAAGCCTGGGTCATGGCCGATGGGCGCACCGGCGACAAGCCCAGCCTCGACACCATCCTCTCAGAACTCTCGGACCTGAGTTGCGACGAGTTCCTGGATGATGGGGCCTCCCCCGACCAAGACAAGGAGCCCGTCTTCAATGTGACGGTAAAAGGGACCAGGGACTACACCCTACGGATCTATGCAAAACAGGATACCGAGGACGGGAAATACCCGGCCCTTTCCTCGGAGAACTCCCATCCCTTCCTGCTTTCCACCTACAAGGCGGAACGCATCATAAGGAAAGAGAAGGACCTGTTTCCGGAAGAAAACGAAGAAGAGATAAAATAATAGAGTCTTTTAGTCGACTGCGACGGCCTTGGAGCTTTGCCAGAGGCCGTGGATGTTGCACAGGCTGGCGGCATAGATGGTGCCCGCCAGGTCGGTCTTGAAGCTCAGCACCGCCTCGTGGTGAGTATAAACAGAGCTTGTATCCGGCCCCTCGGCGGATTCCCCGTGTGCCGAAAATTCGGCTTTTCCGATCTGGTACGGGAATTTTGCCCCTTCCGGCATAAAAAACACGGTGACCCAGCGTATGTGATGGGGCGTGGTGTTGGGATGTGAGATCTCTTTCCCCACCGTGACCTTGACCTGAAACACCTCCCCTCTGGTAACGGCATCCGGTGCTTCTATAACCGGCACATGCTTTTCCTGTGCCCAATCCGCTGTCTGGAACAGGTTGTTAAAATCTGACATCTTTTCCTCCCTCCTCGATCCTATTCAATCGGCAGTCTTCTCAATTTGCGTAATACCCCGAACGGTGGATGACCTGATAATCCTTGTCTTTGATCCTCACCGTAATCTTCTTGAACGTGCCGTCTTTCCGGTAATTGGCCGGGCTGTAATACAGAAGATAGTAATCCGATGCGGCCTCTGTCGCTGTACGGAAGCCGGCCGCGGGATTCTGGGCATTATCCACGATGCCGCCTGTTGCATTCGCAACCTCGACAAAGGTGTTGAAGGCATCTTCCGACTGCTCCCGCATGGATATCCCGCGCACGTTGTCCGGCTCTTTGTTCATGAAGATGAAGTTGAACATAGTGCCGGAATCGGAAAACGCCTGGCTCAACCGCTCGATGTTCATCTGCGTGTCCCGGCTGTACATGGTGAAAAGATCCTGCACGGCACTCAGTATGTTGGGCTGGTCCTGGTACTGCGAAACCAGGAGGTTCAGTATACGCCCTTCGATCTCCGGCCTGAATTCCCTCTGGTAGAAAAAGAATATAACCTTCTGGGCATCCAGCCGTTTCATCTGGGCGGCGAACGCGAGGAACTTCTGTTCGCTCACTAGACGGAGCTCATCCAGCCTCGTTAACGTCTCTTTGTAGCGCGGCAGCTGGAATTCCAGCCCGAAACCGCTGCCGGCATCGGAGGCTTCCGTGCCTCCCCCCATCGAGCTGTCACCCGCCTGGCCGGAGATGCTGCGTACGATCTGTTTCAGGTCGTTTATCAGGCTGTTATAGTCGCCCGCCCCCATCTTGGTGTCTTTCCTCACCACGGTCTGAAGGTCCCTGGAAAGTTTTTCCGGAGGCTGGTTCTGCAGCGCCTCCCTCGATAGATCATACCTCTTCATGGGCGTCATGATCGTAAGCGTATCGTTGGGTTGGATGACATTCTGGAAGAAATTGTCGAACGCCTCGTTCAACTGAGGATTGTATTCCAGGAACTGGAACATCATGAAGAACCTGCGTGCGGTGTTGGGGGTGGACCAGGAAGTGCCTTCCTGTTTTTCGAGGTTCGTGTTTTTGACCAGATAGAAGGAACTGACCTTCTGCAGCTCGCCGTCCTCATATATCTCGAAATCCTCCGCAGTCAGCGAATCCACGAATGCGCCCTTTTCCATCACCCTGACCGGGAGCTCGATATTGATGACCGTGACTTCATGCTGTTCCTGCGCAAAGGGACTGAGTCCCAGCAGCAGCACCAGTGTCAGGAATGCCATTTTCCTCATTGTCTTCTCCTCATAAAGGACATGTCCCCTATTATAGCCGACTTTTGAACTTTAGGAAAACGGCATGCTGCCTAGAAGTCGAAATACCCGGCGCGGTGCAGGATACGATATTTCCGGTCTTTTCCCCGCAGCCGCACCTGTATGTTCTTGAACGTGCCGTCGCCCTTAGGATCGCGAGGCGTGTAATAGATCAGGTAGTAGTTACGCGATGCATCCAGGGCGTTCTTGAACAGGTATTCCGGATTCTTGGAGCTCTCCGAGTATCCTCCGGTGGCTTTCACGATCTCGCGGAAGGCATTGTAGGTATCTTCGGCCTGTTCGAAGTAAGTGACTCCTCTCCTCTGCTCGCGTGGCCGGTTGATCTGCAGGAAATGGATGGCGGTGGAGCTGTCGGCGAATTTGCGTTTGATACGATCATAATCCAGATAGGTCTCCCGGGTGTTGTAGTACAGCCGGTCGTCGAGGATGGTGGACAGGGTCTGTTCCATGTAGGCATCCGGCTCATACAGCTCCATGTACTCTTTGATGAGACGCTGCTCTATCTGGGGGATGTGTTTCCGCTCCCAGAACATGAAAACATACTTCTGCCCGATCTGGCTCTTCAGGTAATCGGCCAGGTCGAGGAGCTTCAACTCGTCCGCCTTCCGTAGCGTCTGCATCCGGGTCATGAGCCCCATATATTCGATGACCCGCACACCCGCGGTCTGCTCCGGCACACCGGCGCCGCTTGTGTTCAGCATGAGGTCGATGTCGGACTGGATATCCTGGGCCAGCTGACCCAGGTCATCTACGGTGTTGCGGAACTCGGAGCTGCCGGCACGGGAATCCCTCCTCAGATACCCTTTCATCTCCTCCAGGATCTCTTCCTCGTTCTTGATTTCCGTCGCATCCTGTTTCAGGCGGTAGGTCTTGATCGGCGTCACGACGATCAGATCATCGCCGGGAAGGTACACATCGTCGATAAAGAGCCGCATGGCGTTCTGGAGCTCAGGAGTGTATTCCTCTATTTCGAAGAACAGATAGAATGCCCGGTCCGTATCCGGAACAAAACGTTTGCGTTCATCGCTCCGTTCAATGCTCCGGTCGCTTATCAGATAAACCGCCTCTATCTTCTGCTCCCCCCCGTCTTCATATATCTCAAAATCTTTGATGGTGAGATCGCTGACAAAACGCTTCCCATCGAATACCCGCACCGGCACTTCGACGTTTATCACCAGAGACTGCTCGATGAAAGACTGCTGCTGGGGGAAAATCACCAGACCCAAAAAGAGGGACATGGCTACAAATAGAAATCTTCTCATCGCCTTTCTCTACGCGTCATTTACTGACTCATTATACCACTTCAGCTCTTTCACCGCTAGATTCAACAACTCCAGAAGCTCCCCCAACCTTCCCAAGCGCTCGGACTGAAAACGGCCAGCTTCCTCAAAACACATATTATAATTCTGCCACAGCATTTTTTTAGGATGTTTTCAGAGTGATGCGTAAGGGCTGCTTCAGAACGCGTAGGAACACTTGACAAAAAGAGTGGTGGGGGTGTCATCCACGATCCCGCGCAGCGGATTGCCTTTCTGGAGGCCGAACTGGATCATGCCGGCCGGGGGGTGGAAGCAGTAGAACAGGAATAGCTGGAAGTTGGTTTTCTTGATCTGTTCGTTGTACTGAAGGTAGCCCTTAAAAGTCAGATTTTGCGTGATGTCATAGGTCGCCTTGAGCATCTGGTACAAGAACTGCTTGTCCACACGGTTCCCCCCGATTTCGGGGTATGTGAGAAACTGAAGAAAGAATTCAAAGGAAAATTTGCGGCTGACAATGAAGCGTTTGTTGATCTCACCCAGGCGGAAGGTTTGTCCGAAGTTGTCGCCCAGGGTCAGGATGATATTGAACAGCTGCCACTCACGCGTATCCAGACCCAGGAAGATGCGCGTGCGGGAGTTCCGGAACTCTTCCTCGAATAGCTTGTACTCCTCCGTACGCCTCACGTTGATCTCGAAGCGGTTCTGTTTCAGGAGAGAGAAACCCTGAACGATCTCCCAGCTGCGCAGAGTCCCGTCGTTTCCCCAGAATATGTTGTAGGCTGAGACGTATTTCAAGTACTCGATCCCCGCCTTCTGCACGATGAAGGCCTTGTCCAGGGCGGAATCGATCTCCCTGCGGTTGTCATCCCACACATATCCCACGGCGTTGACGTTTTCGCCGAAGTTTTTGCCCACATGAATGTAGCCGAGGTGGAAATGAAAGGTTTCTGTGTCGTAACTGGGGATCACGGAAAACGTCAGGTTTTCATCTGAATATTCCCCGTAACTGGTGGCGAACTGCCCGGCGATCCTGAACTGCTCCGTCACGCCCAAAGAGCCGTTAACTCCGGCCGTACCGGTGTTATTCCCGTCGAGCAGCTGGTTGGCCGCCAGGATGCCCAAAGAAGAGCGGCCTCCCAGGCGGCTGTTGATGCGCACGACGCTGAAATTGGCGGACTTGTCGTCGAGCTCCTCGATCTTTTTCTGCTGGTTGCTCATGCCCGACAGTTCAAAGGCGCCGAAGGTCCCATTGAATTTGGCGCCGCCGTACAGGTCCCCCTGGCGTTTGGAGTAATACAGCTTCTCCTGTTCCACTCCGAACAGGTCCTCGCTGTCATTCAGATAATCGCGCCGTTCGTCCAGGTAGAGTTCGTAGCGGCTGAGATTGAATTCCTCCGAATCCGGTTCGACGCTCACAAATTCGGGATTGACGGTAACGTGGCTTGTGACATTCTGCGAGAACTTGAAGGGGACATCGACGCCGCCCTGGACTTCCACGCCGCCATCCGTCTGGTTTAAGGCCATGACATAGGGGATCACCTGGAGCAGTTTCTCGCTCAATGCGAAGGCCAGCCGTGGAGTGTAGACCAGGTCCTCGGTACGGAAGGCCGGGTCCATGGGATCTGACCAGAAACTCGTGTCCAGCCGGGGGACAACCCGGGAAACATTGATCCCCATGCTTCCGCCTTCGATCGGCTCGTACTGGAGCGCGGTGAGGTTGATGGCAAACTCGGCCGTCCAGCCCTCATCTGTGACCTGCACGCCAACTTCCCAGTCTCCGTTCCACTCGGGATTGACCAGTTGTCCGTCCTTGCCTACCAGGCCGTCCGTTTGCGCTCCCAAGGGATTTGTGGCGAAGAAGTAATAGTTGTCGATATTTTCGAACAGATCCAGCAGCACGTATACTGAATCATCGTTACGGATGTCTCCATCGCGGATAGTGATCGAGCCCTTTATCTTTTCCGGTTCCGCGTCCAGACAGACCATGCCGACATAGATGTGTTGGGAATCGAAGACGACTTTGACGGACGTGCGGACTTTTTCCGGAGTAAAACGATCAGGTTGGGCCACGATCAGATGATTGGACTCTTCGGTCCGGCGCCAGATGGATTCATTCAGGATCCCGTCGATGGTCAGCTCTTCAGTGGCTTTCCGCGCAAAACCCTGGGTCCGGTCGTCCTGACCCGTGAGAAGAAGGGGGGAAATCAGCAGGACGAGGACTATGCTTTTCCAGAGGAATTTTGGTTTCATACTGGGCCTAAGCTGATTTGTATATCACGATTCACCCCTAATATCAAAGCTTTTTTACAGGCACGCACCTCTCCCGCTCATTCGGAGAGGAAGTTGACTTTCGGAAACTTGGTTAACGGGGCGTGTACGGGGGTCAGAGCCCTTTGCTCATGGCATCCAGAAAATCGGCATTGGTTTTGGTCTTGCCCATCCTGTCCAGCAGGAGTTCCATGGCTTCCACTTCATTCAACTGGCTCAGTACCTTGCGGAGGACCCAGATGCGGGCAAGATCTTTATCTTTGATGAGAAGTTCTTCTTTACGTGTGGCCGAACGGTTTATGTCGATGGCGGGGAAAAGCCGCTTGTCCACCAGGCGGCGGTCCAGGTTGATCTCGAGATTTCCGGTTCCTTTGAATTCCTCGAAAATGACATCATCCATCCGGCTTCCAGTGTCGACCAGGGCCGTGGCGATGATGGTAAGGCTTCCTCCTTCCTCGATCTTCCGGGCCTGGCCGAAGAACTTCTTGGGCTTGTTGAGGGCGTTGGCGTCGATTCCTCCGGACAGGACCTTCCCGGAAGGCGGGATGATGGCGTTGTGGGCCCGAGCCAGCCGGGTGATGCTGTCCAGAACGATGCAGACATCGCGTTTCAGCTCCACCAGCCGTTTCGCCTTCTCCAACACGATGTTCGATACCTGAGCGTTGCGGCCCGGCGGTTCATCGAACGTGGAGGCCACCACCTCCCCGTTGATGCTGCGCTGGAAGTCCGTGACCTCTTCTGGGCGTTCTGCCACCAGCAGGACGATGAGAAACACTTCCGGGTGGTTCTTCTCGATGGATTGTGCGATGGTCTTCAGGAGTGTAGTTTTCCCGGCTCGTGGGGGGGAAACGATCAGCCCGCGCTGGCCTCTTCCTATGGGCGTCAAAAGGTCCATGACCCGTGCGTTGAGGTTCTTGGGCTTGCCGTCCTCAAGGTTGATTTTCTCGAACGGGTAGAGTGGCGTCAGCTGCTCGAAACGCACGTTCCGGCGCATTTCCATGACATCTTCGGGGTGGCCGAAGTTGATGGCTTCTATCTTGATCAGGGCGAAATATTTTTCCCCTTCCTTGGGGGGACGGACCACACCTGAGATGGTGTCACCCGTGCGCAGCTGGAACTTCCGTATCTGAGAGGGGGACACATAGATATCGTCCTGGCTCGGCAGATAGCTGAATTCCGGGGCACGCAGGAATCCGAATCCGTCTTCCAGACATTCCAGGACGCCTTCCGAGAACAGCATTCCGTTCTTTTTGGCCTGCGCTTCAAGTATCTTGAATATCAGATTCTGTTTCTTGGTTTCTTTGATCTCGGCTTCCGTCAGGTCCAGTGCCTGGGCGATCGTGACGAGCTCTTTGACCTTCAATCCGTTCAATTCGGCTAGGTTGTGCTCTTTCATAGTCTTTTACTCCTGTGTTTGGTGTATATTCGAATGGTGAATCTTAGGGATTCAATGCGCTACGGGAGGCTCCTGTGATTCTTCGCGTTCTTCCTCATCCTCCGGCACGTCCGGAGTCCTGGGAATACTCTTCTTTTCCATGCCCGGAATCTCCCTGGTCAGGGCGATATCGAGGACCTCGTCCATGGTCGCCACGAAGTGGATCTTCATAACATCCTTGACCTTCTTGGGCATGTCTTTGAGATCGCACATGTTGTCCAGAGGGAGGATAGCCTCCAGGATACCTTCCCGGTGGGCAGCCAGGAGTTTTTCCTTGATGCCCCCGACAGGGAGGACCTTGCCGAGCAGAGTTAGCTCACCGCTCATTGTCACTTTTTTGTTGACAGGGATGTCTGTAAGCAGAGAAATGATAGCCGTGGCGATGGTGATCCCCGCGGAGGGGCCCTCTTTGGGAGTGGCGGCCTCGGGTACATGGATGTGGACATCGACGTTCTTGTGCAGGTCCCGAGCGATGTTCAGCTGGTACATCTTCCCCCGGACGTAAGAAAAAGCCGCCTGGGCCGATTCCTGCATGATCTCACCCAACTGACCGGTGAGCGTAAAATTCCCTTTGCCGTGGACCTTGGTCACCTCGAACGAGAGGATTTCGCCTCCGAATTCTGTCCAAGCCAGGCCCAGCGCCACTCCCACCTCGTCCTTGCGCTCTATCTCGCTCCGCTTGAAGCGCGGGATCCCCAAGTATTTCTCCAGGTTTCTGGGGGTGATCGATTCCCTGTAGGCCTTCCCTTTATCCACGACCTTTTTGACCATCTTGCGGCAGATGGCCGTGACTTCGCGCTCCAGGTTCCGGACGCCGGCCTCCCGCGTGTACTCTCTGGCCAGTTTGCGGAACGCCTTGTCGGATATGCTGATGTTCTGTGGCTTCAGGCCGTGGGCCTTGAGCTGCTTGGGCATCAGGAACTGCTTCGCGATCTGAAGCTTTTCCTCTTCCGTATACCCCGGGATGCGGATGATCTCCATCCTGTCGATAAGCGGACGCGGGATGGATTCGAGTACGTTGGCGGTTACGATGAACATGACATGAGAAAGGTCGTATTCGGTGTCGATGTAGTGGTCCAGGAAAGTGCTGTTCTGCTCCGGGTCCAGGACCTCCATCAGGGCCGAGGCCGGGTCTCCCCGAAAGTCCACGTTCATCTTATCGACCTCATCCAGCAGGAACACAGGATTCCTGGTCCCACCCTTCTTGATCATCTGGATGATCCGGCCCGGGTAGGCACCGATATAGGTACGGCGGTGACCGCGGATCTCCGCTTCGTCACGCACACCTCCCAGTGACAGTCGCACGAACTTGCGACCGGTCGCCCTGGCGATCGACTGTCCCAGAGAGCTTTTTCCCACACCCGGAGGGCCCACGAATCCGAGGATGACACCTTTGGGGTTTTTTACCAGTTGCCGTATGGACAGATACTCCAGGATGCGTTCCTTAACTTTCTCCAGACCATAGTGGTCTTCATTGAGTATCTTCTCCGCCTCCTTGATGCTGCGTTTCTCCCGGGACTTCTTGTTCCAGGGGAGGGATATCAACCAATCCAGGTAGTTGCGGCAGACCGTGGCCTCGGCGGACATGGGCGGCATGACCTCCAGGCGCTCGATCTCCTTGTAGGCCTTGTCTTCCGCATCCTTGGGCATCTTCGCCTCGACGACGTGCTTGCGGAGCTCTTCGACCTCATTTGGCTGGTCGTCCTTCTTCCCTGCCATCCCCGGAGTGAAAACCTTCTGGCCGCTTCCCTCGCGGAAAGGGCCCTTGCGGCCTCCTCCTTTGCCTTCCTTGCGGAGTTTGGCGTGGATCTTGATCAGCTCGTTTTCCAGGACAAAATTCAGGCGCCTGAGTCTTTCGAGCGGATTTATGGTCTCTAGCAGGTTCTGTTTTTCCTCAACCGGGAGAAAAAGGTGGGAGGAGATGATGTCGGAAATCCGGTTGGCGCTGTTCTCCCGCAAGGCGGGGATGATGGAATCGAAGTTGGCATGCTGGCTGAGCTTGAGATAGTCCTCGAACAGGGTCAGCACAACCTTGAGTGTCTCCCGCGTTTTGTCGTTATCAGCCTCGATCTCCCGGACCTCCTTGACAAGGATCTGATAAAAAGGGAATGTGCTCAGGTATTCGACAATGCGGGCCCTTTTCTTGCCCTCCACGATCACCTTCATGTTTTTATCATCCATCTTCACGACACGGATGATCTTGGCGATGATTCCCATGGAATAGATATCCAGGGGCCTTGGATTGTCCAGTGAGGCATCCATCTGGGCCGACAGGAAGATCATCTTGTCTTGCCCGGAAGCTCTTTCCAGCGCCTGGACGGACGAGGATCGTCCGATGATAAAAGGAACCAGCGTGGACGGGAATACCACCAGATCCCTGAGAGGGATCATGGGCAGGTTCTTGATTACTTCGCTTTTGGATTGAGATTGCATGGTTATACCCCGGCGGCTTGTTTCAGGCTGTCGAAAACCAGCGAATTGTCTTCCACCATCTTCTTCGTGATGCGGATGGTGGACGCCTGTTTGGATGAAGGTAGGTGAAACATGAGGTCGAGCATCAGGTCCTCGATGATGCTCCTCAGGCCACGGGCCCCTAATTTTTTTCCCATCGATCTGTTGGCGATCGAGTTGAGGGCCTCTTTCGTGAACTCCAGTTTGACGTCCTCCATCTCGAAGAGTTTCTGATACTGTTTGATGATGGCATTCTTAGGTTTGGTGAGGATATCGACCAGGTCTTTGGCGGAAAGGTCGGAAAAAATCGAAATTACGGGGATGCGGCCCACCAGCTCCGGGATCATCCCGTACTTGATCAGATCTTGAGGCATCAGATGTTGGTAGAGTTCGTCCGCCTGTCCTGATCCCTTTTTTCGCGAATCGGACTTGAAACCTACCATGGCCTTCCCGATCCGCTGGGAAATGATACTGTCCAAGCTGTTGAAGGCCCCCCCGAAGATGAATAGGATATTGGTCGTGTCTACAGGGATGAACTCCTGTTGGGGGTGTTTGCGGCCGCCCTGCGGTGGAATGTTGGCAATCGTACCTTCGATGATTTTCAGCAGCGCCTGCTGGACCCCCTCGCCGGACACGTCCCGTGTGATGGAGGGAGTGTCTGTCTTGCGTGAGATCTTGTCGATCTCGTCCACATAGATAATGCCGGTCTGGGTTTTTTCCAGGTTCCCCTTTGAAGCCTGGAACAGCTTGAGCACTATATTCTCGACGTCCTCCCCGACGTAGCCGGCCTCAGTGAGGGAAGTGGCGTCGGCGATAGCAAATGGAACTTCGAGGATTCGGGCCAGAGTCTGGGCCATGAGTGTCTTGCCTGAACCGGTT
>CBFDBC010000020.1:0-27187 GCA_965602945.1 uncultured bacterium
CTATGAGAACAAGTTCTCACGGCTCCGGCTGGGGCTCAACCTGGGGAACCCGGCGGATAACCTGTTCCTGCGGGTCAACTGGTACAAGAGCACCGACCCCTTCAAGGAGGAGGCGACTTTCAACCGGCATCAGGTCGGGTTCTACACGGGGATCAAGATCCCCCGCTGGTCCCTGGATACCCTGGCCCAGCTGGACTACAATATCCAGGAGAATGAGCTCCTGTATTCGGCCCTGTCCGTGGTGTATCATTATCAGTGTATTGATTTCAAGGCTGACCTTAGAGTATTCTATTTCCGGGATACGCCCGAGGTGCAGTTCAGCTTTTCTTTTGAGCTGGGGAACATCGGGCGGTCCGTGGATTTCCTGGGAGGGCTGGGATTTTAGGCCCTGAAGGATGGTTGGGAGGAATACATGATCGCTGGCGTCAAGATTACCAAGTTGAAAGTCATCCCGGATGAGCGGGGGCGTCTTATGGAGCTGCTGCGCTGCGATGACGACCTGTTCCAGAAGTTCGGCCAGGTCTATCTGACCACCACCTATCCCGGCGTCGTCAAGGCCTGGCATCTGCATACGCGTCAGACCGACAACATCGTGTGTGTGCGGGGGATGATCAAGCTGGTCCTGTTCGATCCAAGGGAAGATTCGCCCACCCTGGGCGAGGTGGAACAGATCTATCTGGGTGTGCACAACCCCCTGCTGGTTCAGGTCCCTCCCGATGTGTATCACGGATGGAAGTGCATAAGCCGGGAGGAAGCCTACATGGTCAACTGCCCCACCGAGCCCTACGATCCCGCGGACCCTGATGAGGTGAGGATCGACCCGCATGTCAACAGCATCCCCTACGACTGGAGCCGAAAAGATGGCTGAGCGGAGCCTGGAGGGGAAAACGATCCTGGTCACCGGGGGTGCGGGGTTTATCGGCAGCAACCTCGTCCGTTTTTTCCTGCAAACGTACGCCGACTGTCGTATCATCAACCTGGACAAGCTGACCTACGCAGGTAATCCCGATAACCTGAAGGACGTCGAGAAGGACCCGCGCTACGAATTCGTGCTGGGAGACATCCGGGACAGGGACTCGGTGTTGCGGCTCTTCGAGCAGGCCGACATGGTCGTCCATCTGGCTGCCGAGACACATGTGGATCGGTCCATCGTGGATGCGGGCGAGTTCGTCTTGACGGATGTCTACGGCAGCTTCATCCTGTTCGAGGCTTTGCGGCAGGCCCGGATCGAGGTCTTCCTGCATGTGTCCACGGACGAGGTCTACGGCAGCCGGGACGAGGGATTCTTCTCTGAAGGAGATCCCCTCAATCCCTCCTCTCCCTATGCCGCATCCAAGGCCGGCGCCGATCGGCTGGGGTATTCCTATGTCGTGACCTACGGGCTGCCTATCATCATCATCCGGCCCAGCAACAACTACGGGCCCTTTCAGTATCCGGAGAAATTCATTCCGCTCTTCGCCACCAACGCCCTGGAAGACAAGAACCTTCCCCTGTATGGCAGGGGCACCAACGTCCGGGACTGGCTGTACGTCGAGGACCACTGCCGGGCCATTGACCTCATCCTCCGGCGCGGAGTGCTGGGCGAAGCGTATAACGTGGGCGCCAATGCCGAGGTCCGGAACATCGAAGTGGCCGAGAGGATCGTGGACATCTTGGGGAAACCAGAAGAGTTGATCGACTTCGTTCAGGACCGCCTGGGCCATGACCGCCGATATGCGCTGGACTGCGCCAAGCTCCACGACCTGGGGTGGCGGCCCGAGCAGCCCTTTGCCGAAGGGCTGGAAAAGACGGTCGCATGGTACAGGGACAATCCGGAGTGGTGGCACAAGATCAAGGATCAGAGCGAAGAGTTCAAGCGGTTTCATGAAAGCTACTATAAGGATCGAACGTAAAACAACCTGCTTGGGTGGCGCCGCCCACAGGAGAGGAAAGGAGATCTCATGAGAGCACTTATCACGGGTATAACCGGCTTCGCCGGGAGCCATCTGGCTGATTTCATCCTGGAGACCCACCCCGAGGTCGATGTATACGGGCTGGTCCGGTGGCGCAGCCGGATGGAGAACATCCGGCACATCCAGGATCGGATCCACCTCGTGGAGGCGGACCTGAAGGACATGGTGTCTATGAAGAAAGCCCTGGCAGAGATCGAGCCGGACCGCATCTTCCATCTGGCCGCCCAGAGCTTCGTCCCCACTTCCTGGCGCTGCCCGGGCGAGACCTTCGCTATCAACAGCATTGGTCAGATCAACCTCTTCGAGGCGGTGCTCGACCTGGGGCTCACGCCCCGCATCCAGATCGCCGGCTCCAGCGAGGAGTACGGGCTCGTGCACCCGGATGAGGTGCCCATGAAGGAGTCCAATCCTCTCCGGCCTCTGAGTCCCTATGCGGTGAGTAAGGTGGCTCAGGACTTCCTGGGCTATCAATACTTCATGAGCTACGGCCTGCATATCGTGCGGACCCGCGGATTCAACCACACCGGCCCCCGCCGCGGCGAGGTGTTCATCTGCTCCAACTTCGCCCGCCAGATCGTCGAGATCGAGAAGAAACTGAGGGATCCTGTGCTCTTTGTCGGAAACCTGGAGGCGAAGCGGGATTTTACCGACGTGCGCGATACCGTGCGGGCCTACTGGCTGTGCCTGGAGAAAGGCGAGGCCGGAGAGGTGTACAATGTCGGGACCGGCGTCGCCTACACCGGCCGGGAGATCCTGGACAAGCTCCTGGCCCTGACCGAGGAGGATGTGCGGGTCGAGGTCGATCCCCTCCGCCTGCGGCCATCGGATGTGATGATCCTCCTCTCCGACACCAGTAAGTTCCGCACGATATCCGGATGGGAGCCCCTGATCCCGTTCGAGCAGTCGCTGCAGGACCTGCTCGAGTACTGGAGAGAGAGGCTTTGACACGACATATCCTCGTTACCGGCGCGACCGGGTTCGTGGGCACCCATCTGGTTCAGGCTTTGGATCGGCCGGACATCCGAATCTTCGGCACGTCCTTCCCTCAGGAACCCGGATCGCACGGCCTGGCCTGCGAGAGCGACTTCTGTCGGCTGGATCTCAGGCAAGGTCCGGGTGTGTCCGCTCTGGTTGAAGCGGCGCGGCCGGACTGGGTCTTCCACCTGGCGGCCGTGTCCAATGTCCGGCATTCCTGGGAGAGACGCGGCGAGACCCTAGAGACCAACCTTTTGGGGACCCAGAATCTGCTGGAGGCGATCCGGACTCATGCCCCCGGCGCCCGGGTCCTGTTCGCGAGTTCGTCGAACGTCTATGCCGACATGCCTTTTTCCGGGCAGGGCCTGAAAGAGACCGACGAGGTCCGTCCGATCAGCCCCTATGCCTTCAGCAAGATCTGTGGGGAGATGCTCTGCCGCTTCTACACCGAGGTGGAGGGGCTGGATATCGTGATCTCGAGGGCATTCCCGCACACCGGCCCCGGACAGAGCCCGGATTTTGTGTGCTCCGACTGGGCCCGTCAGATCGTACAGATCGAGAACGGGACGCATGAATCCGAGATCTGGGTGGGCAACATCGACGTGTTCCGGGATTTCTGTGATGTCCGCGATGTGGTCCTGGCTTATGAGCGCCTGCTGGAGACGGGGAAGACGGGCGAGGCCTACAATGTCTCTTCCGGGACGGCGGTGGCTCTCAGACTGGTCCTGGAGCAGCTCCTTTCTCTGTCCGGCTCTTCCGTCGAGGTTCGGGTCGACCCCGAGAAGCTGCGCAAGACCGACATCGTACGGCTCCAGGGGGACAACCGCAAGCTCCGCGAGGTCTCAGGGTGGGAACCCGCCATCCCCTTGGAGCGGACGCTGGCCGATCTGTTGGACTATTGGCGGGAGGCGCTTCAGGTAGGGAACCGGGGCTGACGACCGGCCTCTTCTCAGGACCTCAGATGTTGAGCTCAAGCTGCTTCTTCTGCAGGTCTCGTCTTTCACTCTCGATAGAGTCCAGGTCCTCCTGGGAGATGTCTCCGGTCGGGTATATCCCGTCGAAACAGGCCCCGCAGAAGTCCTTCAGGTTCTCGTTCCCCATGTGTACGGCCTTTTTCAGCGAGTCCAGGGACTGATAGATGACCCTGTCCGCGCCGATCTTCCTGGCGACCTCTTCGTGTGTGGAGTCGGCCGCGATAAACTCCTGGTGGGTCTGCATGTCGATGCCGTACACACAGGGGAAACGCAGAGGCGGAGAGTAGGAGCCGAAGTATACCTTCTTGGCCCCGCATTCCCTCACCATCTCGATGATGGTGCGCGATGTGTTGCCGCGCACGATGCTGTCGTCCACGAGCAGGACGTTTTTGCCACGAAACTCGGAGGCGATGGGATTCAACTTCTGCCGGACCGAGGTCTTCCGGGATTTTTCGGAGGGCATGATAAAGGTCCGCCCGATGTAGCGGTTCTTGACCAGGGCCTCGCGGTATTTGAGGTGGAGAGTGCGAGCGATCTCGATGGCCGCGTCGCGGGCCGAGTCGGGGACCGGGACGACCACATCGATCTTCAGGTTCAGCTTCTGGATATCCCGGGCCAGGAGACGGCCCAGGCGGATGCGGCAGTTGTAGACGTTGACGTCGTCGATAAAGGAATCCGGCCGCGCGAAATAGACCCACTCGAACAGGCAGGGAGTGTGCGTATGGTGGACAAGCCGCCGCGTGTGCAGCTTCCGGTTCTTGTCGATGAACAGAACCTGACCGGGCATGACATCCTTGATGTCCGTGAAATTCATGATGTTCAGGCTCACGCTCTCGGAAGCCACGGCATAGGATGGGAGCAGGCCGTCCCTGCGCTTGCCGAATACCAGGGGTTTGATCCCGTAGGGATCCCGAAAGGCGACCAGGCCCTGTTCCGCGATATAGGCCACCACCGCATAGCTCCCCTTGACCTTGTCGTAAACTCCCTTGACAGCCGTGTAGATGTGCTCCGGGGACAGGGCGAGGGTCTCCTGGACGGCGAGTTCCTGGGCGAAGATGTTCAGGACGGCTTCCACGTCGTTGTCTGAATTCAGGATGCGCCGGTGTTTCAGGAACAGCCTTTCCTTGAGTTCCGTGTAGTTGACCACATTGCCGTTGTGGGCCATGATGATGCCGAAGGGGGAGTTGACGAAAAAGGGCTGCGCGTCTTCCCCCCTTCCGCCCCCAACCGTGGGGTAGCGTGTGTGTCCTATCCCGATGGGGCCGCGCAGCCGCTGTGCGTTGGCCGCGTCGAAGATGTCGTTGACCAGGCCGTTGCCTTTTTTGGTGTGGAAGCGCCCGTCGTAGGTGATCATGCCCGCGGAATCCTGTCCCCGGTGCTGTATGGCCAGGATGCCCTGGTACAGGTCATTGAACACGTTTTCGTTGCTGTGGATGCCTATTACGCCGCACATTATATTCTCTTAGACTGAAACACTACTATTATACTCGATTCAACGCGCTTCATAAACCAAAATATCGCAGAAGGCGGGATCACCTGTCGTGTGCCGGCAGCACATTCAGCAGTTCTTCCTGCGTGAGGGTGGCTGTGCCGAGCTTCCCCACCACGATCCCGGCGGCGGAGTTGGCCAGGAGGGCCGCTTCCTGGATGGTGCCCCCCGCCAGGAGGGCCAGGCTGGCGGCCGCGATGACGGTGTCCCCGGCCCCGGTGACGTCATAGACCTCTTTGGCCACGGTCGGGATGTGGATGGGCGGCCGGCCTTTCTCGAAGACGGTCATGCCCTGTTCCCCCCTCTTGAGGATGAGATACTGCACAGAGATGCGGGAGAGGATATCGGCCCCGGCCCGCTCGACCTCCGGGTCGGTAAAACAGGGGGAGTTCACGATCCGTTCCGCCTCGAAATGGTTGGGAGTGATGAGGGTTACCGGGGAATAATGGGGAAAATTCTCGACCTTGGGATCCACGAACACGGGGATCTTACGCTCGCGGGTTACTTCCAGGGCCGCCGCCATCAGGTCCCGGTTTACCATCCCCTTGTTGTAGTCCGACACGAGGAGGCCGTCATAGGACTCGTTACGGATCAGGGACAGGACACTCTCCCGGACGGACGGGGAGAGTGCCTCCACCTCCTCCTGGTCCACGCGCACCACCTGCTGATGATGGGCGATGATACGGGTCTTTATGGTGGTGGGTCTTTTCGGATTGGTGAAGATCCCTTGTCCGGAGGGGGCGTTGCTCTTGATCCAGCGGCCGGCGTCATCGTCTCCCACCTGTCCGGCCAGGAGCACCGATGCGCCCAGGCTCTGGAGGTTGCGGCTCACATTGCCGGCGCCTCCCAGGCAGGATGTCTCCCTATTTACAGCCACTACGGGAACGGGCGCTTCGGGGGAGATGCGGTTCACCTGACCCCAGAGGTAGCGGTCCAGCATCAGGTCCCCCAGGACCAGGATGGTGCTCTTGGAAAAATCCTTTACGACTTCGGACAGTCGGGACATATCGAAAATGTTCATGTTCTCTTATTCCTGAAAAAGATGGGATTGGACAGGATCCAGGGGCAGTCCGGGTTCAGATAGGTTCGTTCTCTCAGAAAGACCTCGATGCGGTAGGTGCCTGTTTCAAGGGGCAGGTAGGTCCGTGTCTTCTGCTCCGATTCCAAAACCGGTTGACCGTCGTGGAGGAGGCGCCATTGGGAGGCCGCCGACTCCGGGACCCTGATGTGCAGGAGCGTGTCGGGGGTGAGTTCCGCCGTGCCTCCCATGGCGATGCGTCCCCGCCCGCTCTCTCCCCAGAAGCGGAAGCCTTGACCGGGGGCCGCGGCCGCCACACAGTTGTAGAACCGTCCTTCCCGCAGGGCTGTGTTGATCAGGGCCCGCGCGTCTGTGTGATCCTCGGGCAGGGGCCGGGGCAGCAGTACATGGAGGTGCAGCAGCGATAAGAGAGGGCCGTAAAGCACATGGGCGTCGCAGCTGAAGAACGCGTATACGGCGTGGCTCCGGCAGAGCTCGTCCCAGCGTCGGAGATTGCGTTCAGGGTACGTCAGGAGCTTCAGCAGGGGAAGGCGGTGTGCGACAGGCAGGAGTGGAAGGGAGGGAAGCGTGCGGGCCCAGTTGCTCCGCAGCATTCCATCCCCGGACAGGATCTCGATTCCCTTGTATCCGGCGTGTTCTCCCCAGGACCACCGGACCTTGGAATAGGGGTGCGCGATCACCGTGAATCCCCCGCTCCGCCGCACCTGATGGGCCGCCTCTTCAGCCTGGGAGGAGAACGGCTTGGGAGGGGCGTCGAAGCCAAGTGCCACGAGGTGGCCGCGGTTGACCGAGATCTCGCTGCCCGCCAGCACCAGGAGAGATCCCTGCCGCTTCCGGAGGGAAAGGGCTGCGGGATTGGGATTTCCATGGTCTGTGAAGATAACGAAATCCAGGCCTTGCCGGGCCGCCTTGCGGGCGATCACTTCCGGTTCTCCCGCCCCATCAGAGTGGAGCGTGTGGATGTGATAGACCCCCACGGCCTCCAGTGGATCGGCTTCCTCACCCCCTTCCGGAGCCTGTCCGTAGCGCAGCCACTGAAACGCCAGCCAGAGCCCGTAAACAGCCAGAAGGAGGAGAAAGATCCTCAGGACCCGGCGCTTCCCGGCTACCCTGACCTCAGGCATCGGTGTCCTTGGTTTTCAAGCCCTGTTCGAGACCCAAGGGAATGGTGATGAGGCACAGAAACAGGGTCACGACTTCTGAGTCTCCCCAGTTATATTCGAAGAATCCGGCGGTGAAAAGCCCCGCGCAGGCCGCCAGGCCCGCGGCGGCGTAGATGTACAGGAGCGTGTCCGCCCTTTCCCGGATCAACCGCAGCAGTGTTACAAAGGCCCACCCCACGAACGTAAGCCAGGCCAGGAGCGTGGGTATCCCCCGCTCCGCCCCGATCTGGATCAGGTTGTTGTGGAGGTGAACGTTGTCGCGTGCCTCCGCGGACAGCTCGTATTTGGGCTGCTGGAAGACCACATGTACGGTATTCGGGCCGGTCCCGTGGAGAGGGAAGTCGCGGATGATCTCGATCCCTGCTTCCAGGTATTCGATGCGCGGAGCATTGGAAATACTCTGGGGATCGAAGATGCTGAGGGCCCGGCGTTTGACATGGGGAGGGCTGGCCAGGAAGACCAGGCCCGCTGCCACCGGGAGGAGGATCAGCACCTTCGGTTTGTAGAGCAGCAGCAGGATGCAGGTCACGACCACGAGTCCCACCCAGGCATTGCGGGTAAGCGTCATCACCAGGGCCAGGGCCGCCAGCGCGAAACCTCCTCCCCAGATCAGACGGGTCTTTCCCTTGTCGAACAGGAAGAAACTCAACGCCAGCGCGCCGAACAGGAGCAGCAGCCCGGCCTGCGTCATGTAATGGTCCATGAATCCTGAGATCCGCTCTCCGGGCTCTGCCTTGAACAGCGCATAGACAAAAGAAAAGGCGATGCTTGCTAATGCGGAGGCGAGCAGGGCCCGAGCCGCATGCTTCCCGTCGCGGTTCTCTCTGATCCCGGTGTACACGATGGGTACGATCAGGAGAAGCAGGAGCTCCCGGCTGTCCTGAAAGCTCACCATGGGATTGCGGGAGAGGGCCGAGGCGATCAGCGAAAGTCCGGCATAGGCCAGCAGCGGCCAGAAAAAACCTGGGAAGCGGGGGGCTTCGTGTTTATTGGCCAGCAGCACGATCCAGGCGACAAAGGCCAGGCCCAGGACGATCTGGCTGGCAGAGATGGAGATCATGGAGGTCAATAGATACAGGATGATGGATGCGGGAAGGATCCTGTCCGTGCTGCGCATGGGCCTTCTCCTGACCTTTTCGGTCATTGGGATGATATACCACCTCTGCAAAAACTTCAAATTCCCGCCGTGCCTGGCAGGCATTTCCAAATCCGTGATAGAGTATCGTGAAGAGAAAACAGGCGAGCTCCCATCCGTCTGAGCCGCATGAGGGTGGGTGGTTGGGTCTTCGGCGAGGAGGGATGGGAGTTCGCCTAAAAAGTGCTGTGTATTTTTTTGGGGAAGCAGGTGATGTCAGGTAAGCATGCTCTTGGCCGCCTGGGCCGCCTCTTCCGGTGTGATGGTCAGCAAACAGCGGAAGTCCCCGTGGACGCAGTCCCTCTGGCGGCAGGGGCGGCAGTTGTATGCTTTTTGTAGAAGTGTGGCCTCGGCTTTCCAGGGGGAAAAGTGGGCGGGCAGGGTAGGGCCGAACAAGGCCACGATGGGCGTGTTTGTGGTGGCGGCGATGTGCATGGGGCCGCTGTCCGGCCCCACGAACAGGTCAGCCCTGCGGATAAGCTCCCCGACCTCCCGCAGGTTGAGCCGGCCCACCAGAGGGACCACCCGTTCGGCTGTGAGGGACTCCCCCCGGGGGATGTCCTCCCGTGCTCCGATCAGGACCACGGCCGTTTCCGGGAGGCCCGTAAGCAGGGGGATCAGGCGAGCCAGGTTGTCCGCGCCCCAGTCCCGGAACCGGTTGCCGGCCCCGATGTGCAGGACGATGGTACGGCGGCCTTCAAGCCCTTCCTGCCGGTAAACCGCTTCGATCCTGGCCTTTTCAAGCTCCAGGGGCGGGGGCAAAATCAGCCGGGGGATGTCGTCGCGTTTCACTCCCGCGGCCCTGGCCAGGTTGAAGTGGTCCTCCACGGAGTGGCGGGAACCGGTCCTGGGAAGTGTGAGGTCGTAGAAGTGATGTTTGAATTTCAGGCGGTGGCCGACTTTCCGGCGGGCGCGGGAAAACAGCGTGATCCAGAAAGCCCGCGGACCTCCGTGGAAGTCGATGAGGAGGTCGAATTTCCGGCGCTGAAGGGGCCGCATCAACGCCAGGAACTCCGCGGCCTTAAATTTCCTGGGGAAGACCGAGACCTCATCCAGGTCCGAGTTTCCCTCCACCAGGGCCCGGTAGGGCTCCTCCACCACATAGGTAATATGGGCGTGGGGGTAACGTTCTCGAACGGCCCGGACTGCGGGCGTGGTCATCAGTATGTCGCCGATGCGCCTCAGCCTGACCAGGAGGATCTTCTCGATGGCGGCAGGATCAATCTTTGGTCGCTCTATCCGGCTCAATGGTCGCCTCGTCCGGGATCATGACGGGGATGCCTTCCTTTACGGGATAGACCCTGTGGCACTGCAGGCACTTCAGGCCCGTTTCGTCTGCGGTCTGTTTGATCTCGGTCTTGCACACCGGGCACGCCAGGATATCGAGCAGCTCTTTGTCGATCATGGTCGTTTTTTCTCCTCAGTACACTCTATCTTATCCCACGCGGCCCGACTCGTCAATCCGGCCTGTACGCGGCCCTCGCCCCGGGTTTGACAGCCCAGTAGGACGGTGGTATGGTACCTGAAAATAAGGGCAGGCGCGTACCGGAACAACATGCGCGTGCCGCAGATACCGAAGAGCAATGAAGGAGACCTTCCGCTGGAATCCCCATGCCGACCAGCCGCACAATGTCGGCTCACGCGGCGGGCGTTTCCTCCGCCATCTGAAACATGCGCCCGGTTATCTGGGGATGATCGGGTCCAACCTCCGGAAATCGGTCCCGGTGCTCATGCAGTACCGTTTCCTCCGCAGTTTTTCCTATCAATTCCCGGCCAGCATAAACGACCCCTTCGCCGTAGCGGTCTCGCCCGTAGCTGAAGAAGAGCAGGAACAGGCCCTGTTGGATCTGCTTGGGGAACTGGGCATCACACAAAGCCTGCTGCGAATCCCTTCGTGGGAGCGGGAAAGGCTTGAAATGTATGAACGGTTCCTGACCAGGCTGCGGGGAGCGGGGATCGAGGTCCTGGTGGCACTCCTGCAGCAGCGGAAGGACGTGCTCGAGCCGCAATGCTGGGATCGCTTCCTGGCGGAGGTCTTTTCCCGCCTTGGGAGGAAAGGCGCACTCTTCGAGGTGGGTCATGCCTGGAACCGCACCAAATGGGGGGTCTGGGACCACCGTGAATACCTCCGTCTGGCCCGTGCGGCCCTGGAGGCGGCCCATGAGCACGAAGTCCGGCTGGTGGGTCCGGCGGTCATCGATTTTGAGTTCCACCTCTACCCTCCGGTGCTGAAGCACGTCGATTACGACATCATAAGCTCGCTCTTGTATGTCGACCGCAGCGGCCCACCCGAGGGGAGGCAGTTCGGCTGGGACACAACCAGGAAACTGGCCCTGCTGCGCGCGATCGTGGACAGCTGTTCTCGGGAGGGTCGGGACCTGTGGATCACGGAGGTCAACTGGCCCCTCAAAGACACAGGAGATTATTCGCCCGCGGCGGGCCGGCCCAATGTGGGCGAAGATGAACAGGCGGATTACCTGGTCCGCTATTATCTCCTCTGCCTGTGCAGCGGGTGGGTGGACAGAATCTACTGGTGGCAGCTGGTCGCACCGGGATACGGCCTGGTCGACAGCCGGTCCTCACCCTGGCGTAAGCGCCCCTCTTTCTATGCCATGAAGACCTTGAAGAGATTCTGCGGAGGCAGCGTGTACCAGGGCCGTTTCGTACACCCCGAGGCCCGGATCTTCAACTTCTGTCAGGGAAAGGACGTGTTTGCCGTAGGCTGGACCGAGCGGGGGACGGTGGATTTTCACTTCCCGAGTCCGATCAAACGGGTGGTCGGCCGAGATGGAGAGGAACTTCCAGTGACGGGAAGGACGGTCATGTTGAACGCCAGTCCTCGTTACGTTTTTTTTGAACACAAGGAGGAAGAGGACATCTCCGGGGCACGGGCTCTAGAACCGGAATGAAAATCCCAGGCGCAAGGCCACTCCTGAAAAGTCGACTTCGGCCGGGCGCGCATCGGACACACCGGCTTCGGCCGGCTTCCGGTCCCGGATGAAAACCAGCGGATAGGAGGTCTGGGCCGAGATATGACCCTGGTAGATGTAAAGCAGCCCCTCTTCCTCTGATGTGCCCCCCCCCGAGTTGCTGTAGGTATCGGTCCCTTCGAAGTCACGGAGCTTGGCCAGGTGACCGGAGAGTTCTGCAAAGAATGAGAAGCCCGGGCTGATATCCATGTTCAGTCCCAACCCCGACATGAAGCCCATGCCTTGGGAACTGGCCTCGCCCGCCCATTCTTCCCAGGCCTCGCCCTGCTGAAGCCGGTAGTAATAGTTGCAGTGTGCGAGATAATATTCTATCCCGCCCTTGATGTAGAACCGGGGGAGGAAGAAATAGGAGAGGTTCAGGCGCAGGGGCACGGCGCTGACTTCCGGGCGGGCGGTGTAGGTAGCCGGTTCGGCGCTTGCGGAGTAAAAGACACCGCTCTCGCGGCTTCCCTTCAGATAATCCAGGCCCACCCCCAGGAAAAGGCCGGGCAGCAGCTCACCCTGGAATTCTGCTCCGAAGATCCAGGCCAGATGCAGGGGATTGATGTCGGTGTCTACCTGGCTTGCCAGAACATCGGCGGAATAATCGGCCAGGCCCTGGGCGCCGGTGTTCAGGTCCCCAACGGCCCGGTATGAACCTCCCATTCCCAGGGAAAGGCGGAGCCGTGGCTGCTGCCGGGAGGACGGAGGAGGCTCGGCGGCCTCTGCCTGCGGTTCCAGGGCCGGTGGGATTTTTTCCGCGATCGGCGGCTCCTTCTCCGGTTTTGCGGGAGGGGGCTTTTGCAGAGGCGCCGGTGGCGGCTCGGCCGGAGGCTTTTCCTGCTGTTTTGTTTCCGGCAGCCGGGACGTGACGATGACCAGGCTCTCGTGCACGAAACCCATTCCTACCTGGCCGCGGTCTGAGATAAATGAGACCCGGTACCATTCGCCCTCCTTGCTTTCTCCCTCGAGGACCGAGCCCTGAGGTGCCATGTGGACGATGGGGCTGCCGATGTCGGGTTCCTTCCTGATGTTGGCCTGATCGGTGACCACCTTGAGCTTGAGCGGGGCCTCCTGGGCGAGGATGCCGAGAGTGATCCCCGCACACATCCAAACAAGCAGCAGAGCCTTGCCTTTCATGATATGCTTAGTTTAGCGCACATGGGCCGGATTATCAATCGGGATGGATTCCGCCGTTCCGGTGGTTTGGCCGACTAAATTGAGCGGGAACGGCATGACCGGTCGTCTCTCTAAAGGAGCGCCGCGAGATGGTTGTCCGGCGGCCATGAGAAGGGCTTGGTGTGTTTTGCCGTTTTAATAAAAAAATGCTAACATGAACCTAGGTAGTCAAGGAGAAAACAATGTGGTGTGAACGGAGATGGTCACATAGACTCGGCGCGGCCCTGCTTTTGGGCGTGATGGCGACGGCTTTGGCACTTGTGCCGCTTCAGGCCCAGCAGAAACCGGCCATAAAATTCAAAGAGAACAGCTGGGATTTCGGCAAGACCAAACAGGGAACCGTCCTGACACACGTTTTCCGTTTCCAGAATGCCGGGGATGCCACCCTCATCGTCCGCAATGTGCAGACAACCTGCGGGTGTGCGGCGGCCCTGATCTCGAACAAGGAGATCAAGCCGGGCAAGACCGGCGAGATCAAGGTCACCTTCAACACCAAGGGATATGAGGGGGCCCAGATCAAATACCTCTATGTGGACAGCAATGATCCGAAACAACCCAAGGCGACGCTGACGGTCAAGGCTGCCATCGATGTCCCCCCCCGGCCCAAGATCGAGCTCGACCGCTACAGCATCGACCTGGGGCCGCTCCTGGAGTCCGAAGGGATCGAAACCCAGGCAATCCTCTCCAACCCGGGCGAGCGGGAGCTGAGCGTCGAGTTCTCACACAAGAGCGCCGAGTTCTGGATCGGCACCAAGCCGATCACCTCCCCGCTCAAGATCGCGGCCGGGAAAGAGGTGACCGTCAGCATGAAGATCACGCCGCGGCGAAACCTGGGGCTCATTCGCGAGTACGTCCTGCTGCGGACCAACGATCCCATGCGGCCCAACCTGTCCCTTTACGTCGCCGGCTATATCTTCTCAATGGAACAGCTGCAGGAGCTCTTTGCCCGGCTTACGCCGGAGCAGCTGCAGGAACTCCTCGACCGGTACAAGGGCAAGCGCCAGGAGTGGCGGCCGGAGGACCTGGAGCGATGACCTCCGCCTGTTGAGCGGCGGGACAGTCCAACCGGAGACGCACAAGGGCAGGATGACAGTTTTCGGCTATTTCCTGGCTGCCCTCGCCAGAGTCCTGGATGTCGTCCTTATGCTCTACATCTGGATCCTCCTTTTCCGGATCTTCCTCAGCTGGGTTCATGTCCCCTCGCTCTATCAGGTCAAGGTCATCCTGTACCGCCTGACCGAACCCGTGCTGAGCCCCATCCGGCGGTTCGTGCCTCCCTACCGGTTCGGGGGACTGGATATCAGCCCGATCATCGTCTTCCTGATCATCATGTTCCTGCGCTCCTTCCTGGTGCGCACGCTGGCGTTCTATGCCCGGCAGCTTCTGACACCGTCCGCGGGATTCTTCTGATCGCGGCGCCCTCGAGCCACGGATGAACACGACAGACCGCTCACTCATCAGTGTAAAGGTGCAGGCCCGGGCGCGCAAAACAGGGATCGAACGCCTGGGGCCGGACGAATTCCGGGTCAAGGTCTCAGCGCCTCCAGTCAAAGGCGCCGCCAACCGGGAGGTGATCGATATGATCGCCCGGCATTTCGATGTGCCCCCCACATCGGTAAAGATCGTGCAGGGGGAAACTTCCTCCCGGAAGCGGATCGCCATCACCCATCCCTCGTCTTCCTGATCACCTTCCGGCATCTGCCTTGTCACGACCCCAAAGCCTGTGCCGCGCCGCCCCTCCTCGCGGCCTTTGATTTCCATGGGAGTCTGGGATATAGTAGGCAACGGCGCCCAAGGAGCCTTCTCTCGTGGAACTGTACAACCTGGTGAGCCTGGCAGGGATCTTCATTCTGGTCGGAGTAGCCTGGCTCTGCTCGTCGAACCGGAGGGTCGTGAACTGGCGGGTGATAACGTGGGGTGTCATCCTCCAGCTGTGTTTCGCCCTGTTTATCTTTTTGATCCCGGCCGGGTCGAGGTTCTTCCTGTTCGTCAACTCGATGGTGGTGAAGGTGCTGGAGAGTTCCACCGCCGGGACGAAATTCGTGTTCGGCCGGTTGGCCCTGCCTCCGGGCACCATCGGGGAGAGCGGCGAGACCTCCCTGGGTTACATTTTAGGTTTACAGAGCCTGCCCACCATCATCTTTTTTGCCGCGCTGGTAGGCGCGCTCTATTACCTGAAGATCATGCCCCTCGTCATCCGGGGCTTCGCCTATGTCTTCAGCCGGCTCATGCGCATCAGTGGGGCGGAATCGCTGAGCGCCTCGAGCAATATCTTTGTCGGGGTCGAGTCCGCACTGGTGATCCAGCCGCACCTCAAGAAAATGACCCGCTCGGAACTGACCACTGTCCTGGCTGCAGGAATGGGCACCATCGCCTCCACGGTGCTGGCTCTCTATGTGTTCTACCTGCAGGATCTCCTGCCCACCATCGCCGGGCATCTTGTCTCCGCATCGTTCCTGTCCGCGCCGGCGGCCGTGGTGATGTCCAAGCTGATCGTACCCGAGACCGGCGAACCGGTGACCCTGGGGATCAGCGTCAAGCCCCATTATGAGAGAGAAGACAACATCATCATGGCCATCATCAACGGTGCCTGGAGCGGCCTGCGGCTGCTGGGCGGCATCTTTACCCTGCTCATCGCCTTCCTGGGGATCATGGCGCTCATCGATCTGGTGCTGGGCGGTGCGGGTGGATACCTCAACCAGTGGTTCGGGTTGAACGTCGAATGGTCGCTCTCGGGGTTGCTGGGCTACGTGTTCTACCCTTTTGCACTCCTGCTGGGTGTCCCGCCGGCGGATGCAACGGAGGTCGCACGGCTGCTGGGTCAGAGGCCCATCGTGACGGAGCTTGCGGCCTACCGCGAGTTGGCCGTGCTCCTGGAAAACGGGGACCTCATCCATCCCCGCTCTGCCATCATCGCCTCCTATGCCCTGTGCGGTTTCGCCCATGTGGCCTCCCTGGCCATATTCGTGGGCGGGATTAGCGCCCTGGCCCCCGAGCGGGTCAAGGATCTGTCCCGATTGGGATTCCGGGCCCTGCTGGCCGCCACCCTGGCCTGTCTGATGACGGGGGCCGTGGCCGGTGTGTTCTACACGTCCGGCTCCATCCTGCTGGGGCGCTAAAAGCATTGCCTTTTCAGTTTTTCCTGATAAAATAACCATACCATTCAGCCTATGGAACTCGATTGAGGAGAATACAATGCCGGATTTTTTAAAGAAGATCCTCTGGCCGACGGATTTTTCCGATGAAGCTTTGGGGGCACTGGGGCAGGCGGAGCACTTGGCAAAGACCTTTGGCGCCGAGCTCATTGCCCTGCATGTCGTGCCGGAATACCCGGTCTCGCTGTACAACTCGGTCATCTCGGTCAAGGGCGAGCTCGTCCGCCGGATCGACGTCATCAAGAACGATGCCATGGACCACCTGGAGCGCATTAAAGAGGCTCATGACAGCCCCTTCCGCACCTTGATCGGCGAGGGCAATTCCGCCAAAGAGATCATCCGGGTTGCGGAAGAGGAGGATGTGGACCTGATCGTCATGGGCAAGAGAGGGCTTTCGGCCCTGGAGAAGATCTTCATCGGGAGCGTGGCCAACCAGGTCCTGAGGCACTCCCGAGTGCCCCTCCTCCTGACGAAGAAGGAAAGCGACCCCCTGAAGTTCAATAAACTGCTGGTTCCCACGGATTTCAGCGATCACGAAGAGGTGGAGCGGGACTATGCCTGGAAGCTGGCCAAGGGATTCGACGCCGAGCTGGTGTTCCTGCATGTGCTGGAGCTGCACGACCATGAATTTCCTCCCCGCCTGCTGGATGAGATGATGGATACGGTGAAGGAAAAGCTCTCGTTGCGGAAGAAGAGTGAGAAGGAAGACGTCAAGATCACCGAGGATGTGACCCGTGCGATCAATGCCGCCATGGGGATCGTGGATTACGCAGAAACACACGAGTGCGACATGGTCGTTATCTCGACCTGCGGCCCGGGAGCCGTGGAGCGCTTCTTCCTGGGCAGCACGACAGAGAAGGTGATCTCCTACAGCTCCGTTCCGGTCTTCGCGCTTCCCTCTTTTTACTGCAAAGTGTGACCGTGCCGGAAAACCTGGTCGGTTGGATCGGTCTAAGCCTGGTTTTTCATGAAAAACTGGCATCCTTTCAAAAGATCCTCCGCGCCTTCAGCCCGATCGGAGACGTATACCACGCCCGGATCAGGGATCTGAAGGCCCTGGGGGTCGAGGAGGATGCGGCCCGTCAACTGCTCGCTCCGGCCACCCAGGAGCGGGCCCGGAAGGAACTGGACCGGCTGGACCGAGCAGGATTCGGCGTGTTGACCTGGGACGATGAAGGATACCCCGAAAGGCTGCGAGAGATATATGACCCCCCGGCCGTCCTCTATTATGCCGGCAGGAGCCAGCTGCTCGAGGGTCCGGGAGTGTCCGTCGTCGGTGCCCGGGAGCCCACTCCCTATGGGCGGGCGGTGGCCGAAAAACTGGCCTCCGACCTGGCGGAGCGGGGCGTCGTGGTGATCAGCGGCCTGGCGCGCGGCATCGACGCGACTGCACACTGGGGTGCTTTGCGCACGGGGTCCACGGCAGCGGTCCTGGGTTCGGGACTGGATGTCGTGTATCCCCGGGAAAACCGCAAGCTTTGGGAAAAGATCGCCGAAGAAGGAGTTGTGATAACAGAATATCCGTTGGGATCCAGACCGCTGCAGCATCATTTCCCGCTGCGCAACCGGATCATCAGCGGCCTGGCCCTGGCGGTCGTGGTGGTGGAGGCCGCCAGCAGGAGCGGTTCTTTGATCACGGCCAGGCTGGCGCTCGAGCAGAACCGGGAGGTCCAGGCTGTCCCCGGGAACATCACCTCCGAGCTCAGCCGGGGCGCGAACTGGCTGATCAAGAGCGGCGCCCGGCTGGTGGAGGGATGGGAGGACGTCATAGAAGAGCTCCCTGTCCCCTGGAGGGAGGAGCTCAGGGGAAGAATTCCGGAGCGGCCTACACCTCCCCCGGCCTTGACGGCCGCAGAAAAAAGCCTGCTCGACCAGCTCCGGCCCGACGAGCTGAGGCACGTGGATGAACTGGTGGATGAGACGCGGCTTTCCGTATCGGAGGTCCTGGCCCATCTGCTCAGTCTGGAACTCAAGGGTTGCGTATCTCCGCGTCCTGGACAATACTATCAAAGGAAGATGTGATGGCAAAACAATTGGTGATCGTGGAATCCCCGGCCAAAGCCAAGACGATAAACCGGTATCTGGGCTCCGGCTTCGAAGTCAAGGCGACACTGGGACACATCCGGGACCTGCCCAAATCCAAGCTGGGCGTGGACATCGAAAAGGATTTCGAACCGGAATACAAGGTGCTTCCCACCCGGAAAAAGGTGGTGGATGAACTGCGCCAGGCCGCCGGCCGCTGCGAGCGTGTGCTGCTGGCGGCCGATCCGGACAGGGAGGGAGAGGCCATCTGCTGGCACCTCTGCGCTCTGCTCAAGGACACGAATCCGCAGATCTTTCGTATGCTGCTGCATGAGATAACCCCCTCCGCCTTGAACATGGGACTGGAGAACCTGCGGGAGCTCGATCAGGGCAAGATCAAAGCCCAGCAGACCCGACGCATCCTGGACAGGCTGGTAGGGTACGGGATAAGCCCCCTATTGTGGAAAAAGATCGGCGGGGGGCTGAGCGCTGGGCGGGTTCAGTCCATCGCCCTGCGCCTGATCTGTGAGCGGGAGAAGGAGGTCAAGGCCTTTGTGCCGGAGGAATACTGGACCATCGCCGCGCATCTGGAGGCCCATGAGCCACCGGCCTTCAAGGCCCTGTTGGCCAAGATCGAGGAAGAAAAGGCCAAGATCGGTGACGAGACCGGGGCCGCGGCCATTGTCGACGAGCTCCGGGAGCTGCCCTTCCGGCTCCAGGACGTCCAGATCAAGGAGAAGCTGCGGCATCCGGGTCCTCCTTACATCACCAGCACGCTCCAGCAGGAGAGCTTCCGGCTGCTCCGGTTTCCCGTCAAGAAGAGCATGTTTGTGGCCCAGCGGCTGTACGAAGGGCTCGAGATCGGAGACATGGGACTGGTGGGCCTCATCACCTACATGCGTACCGATTCGGTGCGCATCTCGGACGACGCGCTGAAAAAAAGCCGGGAATTTATCGCCGCCAACTATTCCCCGGAGTATTTACCTTCGAAGCCCCGGTCCTTCAAGAACAAGAAGAAGGCGCAGGATGCGCATGAGGCCATCCGGCCCACCTCCTTCGACCTCCCGCCGGAAAAAGTGGAACCCTTTCTGGAAAAGGATGCTCTCCGTCTTTACACCCTGATATGGAATCGGTTCGTGGCTTCACAGATGAATCCCGCACGCATCGAGGAGACCGAATTCGACATCCGGGCGGGGAAATATCAATTCCGGGCCAAGGGTGAGGTCATCCAGTTCCCTGGATTCCTGGCGCTTTATCCCCAGCAGCAGAAAGATGAAAAGGCCCTGCCCAAAGCAGAGCCGGGCGAGGACCTGAAGATGCTGGAGATCGAACCCAAGCAGAACTTCACACAGCCGCCCTCGCGCTATACGGAGGGCAGCCTGGTCAAGGAGCTGGAAGCTCGAGGGATCGGGCGGCCCAGCACGTATGCCCCTATCATTTCGACTCTGCTCGACCGGGATTATGTGACCCGCGAGAAGGGACGCTTCCTGCCCAGAGAGCTGGGGATGTTCGTAAGCGACTACCTGACCGAGAAGTTTTCGGACCTGATGCAGTTCGAGTTCACGGCCCAGCTGGAGGAAAAGCTGGACCTGGTGAGCGAGGGCAAGGAAGACGGTCTGGCCTATCTACGGTCCTATCATACCCTCCTGGAAAAAGACCTCAAAAAGGCGGAGCAGGATGAGGGATTCAAAGGGACGGGAATCCCCTCTGAGGAGGTGTGTCCGGAGTGCGATCGGAATCTGGTGATCAAGCAGGGGAGGTTCGGCCGGTTCAAAGCCTGTTCGGGCTATCCGGACTGCACCTTCAAGCAGAGCATGGACAAAAAGGAAGCCAAGGTGCTGGAGGAAGAGTGCCCGGAGTGCAGCTCAGCCCTGGTGCTTCGCCAGGGCCGCTACGGACCCTTCACGGCCTGTTCCAACTATCCCAAGTGCACCTACATCAAGAGCGACAAGAAAGACACCGGCATCGCCTGCCCGGAATGTGAGGGAGGCACCCTGATCCGGCGCAAGACCCGAAAAGGCAAGATCTTCTACGGATGCGGAAACTATCCCAAGTGCAAGTTCGCCACCTGGGATGAGCCGGTGGAGCGCCCCTGCCCGGAATGCTCCCGGCACTTTCTCCTGCGAAAGTCCCCCAAACAGGGGTCGCCATATCTGTACTGCAGCGACAAGGACTGTTCCGGGCGCGAGGAGGACGAGGCCGATTCCGCTGCCGCCCCGGAGTAAGAGGCGGCGGCTTACACGATACGATGCTGAAAAAGATCGACGCGTTCATCGACCACCTGAAGTTCGAGCGCAATGCTTCTCCCCACACCCTGGATGCATACCGGCGAGACCTCCTCCAGTTCTACGAACACATGCAGGAGGCCGGTGTCCCGTTTTCGCGGATCGACAACATGGTCATCCGGTCCTACCTGGCTCGCCTTTATCACAAGGAGGAGAAGAAATCCACCATCGCGCGCAAGCTGGCCGCGCTTCGTTCGTTTTTTCAGTTTTGCATGCAGAAAAAGTGGCTGAAGGATAACCCGGCCAAAGTGGTGGCCACGCCCAAACAGGACAAGCCGGTTCCCTCTTTCCTGTCCGAAGAGGAGATGGCCAGCTTGCTGGATGTGCCCGACACCAGGAGACCCCTGGACCTGCGGGACAAGGCCCTGCTGGAGATGCTCTACGCCACCGGGCTGCGGGTCAGCGAGCTTGTGGGGCTCGACCTGGAAGATATCAACTTCGAGGAGAGGCTCCTGCGTGTGCGCGGCAAGGGCAAAAAAGAACGCCTTGTACCCTATGGGAGAGCTGCCGAAGATAGCCTGCAGGCCTATTTCCGTGTCCGCCCGTCGCTGGCACAGGGCCGTATCGGCGACACCGCTGTCTTTCTGAACTACCGGGGGGAGCGCCTCAGCACCCGCTCCGTGCAGCGGATCGTACGGGCCTGTATCCGGCAGACCGCACTGAAGCGCAGGATCAGTCCGCACAGCCTGAGGCATTCCTTTGCCTCACACCTGCTGAGCCGGGGAGCTGACCTGCGGTCCATCCAGGAGCTGCTGGGCCACGCCAGCCTGGCCACCACCCAGAAATATACGCACCTGGATCTCGGACATCTTCTGGACGTCTACAAAAAAAGCCACCCCCGCTCCTGAGGGGAAAGGCGGGAGGGGATCCTCCCGCCCCCTCATTTGGTGTCGCTTCCGATCGTGATCCTTTCCTTCAGCTGCAGGAAGGTTTTCTCCCCGATGCCCTTGACCTTCATGAGCTCCTCGATCTTTTTGAACTTGCCGTTTTTCTCCCTGAATTCCACGATCCGCCGGGCTACCTGCTCGCCTATGCGGGGCAGGGACTGGAGCTCAGAGACCGTCGCGGTGTTGATGTTGATCTTGACTTCCTTGGGCTTGTCCTGCGCCCAGGCGGTGGTGGGAGCCACCAGCGCCAGCACGAACGCTGCCAGGATTCCCAGGGCCGATGCCTTTGTCCTGAAAAAATATGGTTTCATTGTGAACCTCCTTTCCCCCCAGTGAATGCAAACTTCAGGCCAAACGAGGACACGGGTTTAACCTGTTGATAAAAAAGAAGATGGACGGGACTCGGTCGGGAAGGTTCGTCCACGATGGTTGTCATTCGCCGGCGAATTGCGTCAACCGGCGCCGACACTCAGCAGATAATCCCGGAGCCGGCTTAGAGCGCGCCCCCGGTGGCTTACCCGGTTCTTTTCAGCCGGCTCGAGCTCAGCGAATGTCCTTTGCAGGGGGGGATAGAAGAAAATGGGGTCGTAGCCGAATCCGTTCCGGCCGCGCTCGTGGTCCAGCAGACATCCTTCGGCGGACTCCTGGATCTCGGTGATGATCCGCCCCTGCTGTGAGAGGACCATGCAGGAGATGAAGCGTGCCGTACGTTCCTCTGCGGGTACCCCCTGCAGGAGGAGAAGGACCTTCCGGATGTTGGTCTCGTCCGTTGCAGCCGGTCCGGAGAACCGGGCAGACTGCACGCCCGGCGCCCCGTCGAGACGGTCGATCTCCAGGCCCGAGTCTTCGCCCAGGGTCAGACCGTCCCAGTGCCGGCTGTAGTACAGGCTCTTGCCCCGTGCGTTCTCGGAAAAAGTGTGTCCGCGCTCCGGGAAAGGTTCGATGTTCCCGAGGGCTTCCAGCGAAAGGGTTTCGAGATCCAGGCCCCGCAGGCTGGCCTGCATCTCCCGCGTCTTCCCGATGTTGGTGGTGGCCAGGAGGAGTCGCTCAGTCAATCTTCAGCTCGGTGATGCCTTCCATGCTGGCGAGGCCCTGGTTGAACTTCTGCTCCTTGTCCTCCGGGGCCTGGAACGAGAAGGCGATGACTGTCAGGCTCCCCTCCCTTTTGTGGGAGAACTCCTTGAACCGGATGCCCTCATGCAGGGCCAGTTTCTTGACGCTGACCAGGGCCTCCTTGGCCGCCCTGGTCTTGAGGGTGTAGCGGTAGACGGACCTGGTGAAATGGACGTCTTCTAAGCGGCGGAATATGAGAAGTGTCAAAACGATCGTCGCCGTGTAAATAACCGCGGGGAGGTAATATCCGGCGCCGATCACAAGCCCCAGTCCCCCCACGGCCCAGATGGTGGCGGCGGTGGTGAGCCCGGTGACCGTGCCCCGGGCCTGGATGATGGAGCCGGCCCCGAGGAAACCTATGCCGGTCACGACACCGGCGGCCATCCGGGTGGCATCTCCGCCGACCCGGCCGTCCTGACCCAGGATCAGGTCGGAAAGGATCATGACCATGGCCGCACCCAGGCATATCAGTATGTTGGTGCGGAAACCGGCCGGTTTGTGGCTGGTTTCCCTTTCGATCCCGACTATCCCGCCCAGGGCGACAGCCAGCAGCAGCTTGAGGGCGATCTCCAGGATATCCATTGGTGTTTTCCGATGCGGTACCGCTACTTTATCACATCCGGAAGCGCAAAAACAAGCCGCGTCACCGGTATGCGGTGTCCAGGAAAAAGGCGACGAAATAGGCCAGGACCATGAACAGCGTGTAGGCGGCGAAGGCGGGATGCTTGAGCAGTTGTTCGGGTTCTTCCATGACCTCCCGTTCCTTCAGGGTCTTGCGGAAGAATATGAAAAAGTAGATGAGGACCAGAGGCGACAGGAACAGGAACGATTCAAGCCGGGTGGAGACGGCGAACAAGAAATACGTCACAAAGAAGACCACGGCGCTGAACGCGAGGCCCAGCAGGAGGGATCTCCGGGAATACCGTCCGAGAGAGCGCCGGTAGTCTCCGGCCTTATCCTGCAGGAGGCGGAACTCGGAGAGCCGCTTGGCTACCATCAAAAAGTTCCCGAACGACCACCAGCAGAGCAGGAGTGACCATGGTGGGAAGAGGTTGGTAGGGGCGAAGGCGAACCAGCCGATGAGGAAACGGATGGGATTGTTGGCGGACTCGGAGATGGAATCCAGGAAGGGGATGTCTTTGGTCCGGACCGGCCTGATGTTGTAGATGAAGCCGGCGATCCAGAGGGCCAGCAGCGCGAAGAAGAAGGGCCGCGAGAAATACCGCCAGGAGAGAAGCAGCGCGGAGGCCGAAAGCACCAGCCCCATCAGGAGGAACAGGCCCTTGTGGATCTCCCCCCTGACCAGCGGGCGGTTCCGTTTGGTGGGGTGGTGGGCGTCATAAGGCGCGTCGGCGATCTCGTTGATGATGTAGTTGGCCGTGGATATGGCCCAGGTCAGCAAAAACGCACCGGCACAACGCAGGTAGATATCGAGGGGACTCAGGGAGGCGAAGGACTCGTAATGCAGGAAGAAGTAGGCGGTGGTGCCCACGAAGATGGCGAGGCTTCGGGGCCAGCGTCCCAGGCGCATGGCTTCGAAGTAGGCGGTCATGATGTATTTTTGCCGGCGTAGATCTCGAAAGAATCGCCGAGAGCTAATTTTATGGGAATTCGACCGAAAAATGAAGCCCAACGTGGATTTTTCACCAGAAATCTCATCAAGGAGATCCGGGTGAGAAGGTAATGGACGCTGAAGGTCCAGGCGTAGCGCCGGGTCTTGAGGATTTTCAGGCCCGCCCGGCCCAGGAGCGTCTGTAGGCTGCTGTGCGTGAAATAGGCGAGATGGGCCGGCCGGTAGTGCCACCACCGCGCTCCGGCCGCTCGGGCGGCCAGGCTGCGGATGTCGGGCGTCACGATGCAGAGAACCCCGTCTCCGCGCAAGATCTCTCCGGCCTTGACCAGGGCAGTCATCGGATCGGGGACGTGTTCGATGAAGTCGACCATGGTCACGGCCGTATACCGGTCTTCCGGCAGCTCCGCTGTCTCGAAATCCCCGCTCCGGACCTGAAGATCGTACCTGTCCCTTGCCGTCTCCACGGCCCAGGAGCTCGGCTCCACGCCCTCCGGTTCCCAACCCCGTTCGCGCGCCATGTTCATCAGGATCCCGGTGGCCGCCCCCACATCGAAGAGCGGCCCCTTGGCCGGCCGCAGCCCCTCCAGGCGTTTCAGGATGCGCTCAAAGTTCTTCTGGCGGCCCTCGGCCTCATCTTGATAAACCGGATCGACGATGTCTCCATACAGGGACTGGATGAAATCCGGTGTGGGGCAGGGGTTGGCGAAGACATGGGTGCAGTCTGTGCAGCGATCCAGATCCCAGACCTTGCCGTAGGCCTTGTCCGTGATCATGACATCTTCCGGAGAGATGTCCTCTACCGAGAAATTGGCCTTCTTGAAGGCTGAGAAGGAGCGGCCGCCGCAGGCCGGGCAGGCCTCGATCCTCTCCATGCGCCGCTCCATGTCTGTCCCGGCTTCTGCCATTATTTTGTCCCTTCGCGGCCCCGCGGTCAGACCTCCACGTCCATTTTCAGGAGGAAGAGGTCGGTGCCCTGAAGCGTCTTGAGGTCCGTCGATCCGCACGCGTCACACATGGCTATCAGATCGTCCTTGACCATCTCGGCCGCACATGCGTTGCATTTCACCTTGAACGGGACTTCGACCGTCTCCAGCTCCGCCTCCGCGGCGATCGTATCCTTCTTGTAGATGTCGAAGGCCGTCTTCAAAAGTTCGGGCACCACGCCGGACAGCTGGCCGACCTGGAGCTTGACCGACAGGATTCTTTTCGCCTCCTTTTCCGCCGCCTTTTCCTCCAGGATCTCGAACAGGTTGGCGATGATGGAAAGCTCATGCATGGTTTTGGCGCAGCTTGTGCAGCGAGGCGATCAGGTAGTCGGCGAATTCCCGCATCCCGGCCCCGGACGCGGCCGAGAGGGCGAAGGTCTGCAGCCGAGGATTGATCTCCAGGGCCTCCCTGCGGGCAAGCTCGATGTCGAAGGGCAGGGGCGGAACCAGGTCTGTCTTGGTGATGAGCAGGCACTGGGAGGAGATGAAGACCTGGGGGTATTTCTTGGGCTTGTCGTCTCCTTCCGGGGTGGAAAGCAGGACGCAGCGGATGGTCTCCCCCAGGTCAAAGCTGGCCGGGCACACCAGGTTCCCCACGTTCTCGATGAAGAGGAAATCCAGGCCCGCCGGCAGCTCGGGGGAGAGCTTCCCGATCATCTTGGCTTCCAGGTGACACGCCCCTCCGGTCGTGATCTGCCAGGCGGGGATGCCCTTGGCACGGATGCGTTCCGCGTCCCGTTCGGTCTCGATGTCTCCTTCGATGACGGCCATGCTGTACTCGGGCCGCAGCAGGCCGGCCAGGCCCTCCAGTAGCGTGGTCTTTCCGGCTCCGGGAGACGAGATGAGGTTGAGGACCAGGATGCCCCGGGCGCTCAGCTGTTCCCGGATCTCCTTGGCGACCGCCTTGTTGGAGCCGAGCAGGTCTTTGAGGACCAGGATCTCTTTCTTGATCATTGGTCTTCCAGCAATCCCTTGAGCATGGCGATGATCTCGGGGATGGCGTCGGTCATCTCCTGTGTCAGCCCCTCACCCATATGGTACAGGTCCTTGGCCTCCACGGCAATGACGTCGATCCGGTCCGGAACATGCATGCCCGAGTGGCGCCCGATGGCCAGGGCCTGGGGGATGGACACATAGTGCGGAGAGGGCCCCGGGATATGCCGCAGATCCTTTTCACGGAGGTACGTGATCCTGCCGGTTTTCGGCCGGTCCCGCTTGATCGTGTCGATCAGGACGACTCGGTCGAAGCCTTCAAGGACATCGAGGAGCTTCAGACCTGTGAGCGAACATTCCAGCAGCTCGATGCCCTGGAGGCAGACGGCTGTTTCCTCTCCCCGTTCCCTCTGTTGTTTGAGGAGGCGTACGACGTGGTTGCCGACGCCGTCATCGCCGAACAGGTCGTTTCCGAGGCCCAGGACCAAGGTCTTCATGTCGCTTTCCGGATTGAACGTATATTATAAACTCTCCCTGTATTAATGCAAGCTGTGCGGCCCCTAATGAGCACACACGAAACCGTGTGGTTTTTCAGAATAAGAGATGCGTTCAGGCGCCGTGGGGCCTGGGGACCTGAACTGAAAACGTGCTCCCGGCTCCCTCCTCGCTGGTCACATGGATGGCGCCCCCATGCGCCTCCACGATCTTCTTGGCGATGGTCAATCCCAGGCCGGAACCCTTGTCAACGATACGCTTGCTCCTCTCGATCTGGTAGAACTGCTCGAAAACAAAGGGGAGGTGTTCTTTCGAGATTCCGACTCCGGAATCGGTCACGTCCACGATGATGCTGTCCGCTTCTTCCCGGATAGAGACATCCACCGAGCCGCCTTCCCTGTTGTATTTGATGGCGTTGGTGATGAGGTTGGAGAAGACCTGTTCCAGGGTTTCCCAATCGGCCAGGGCCAGGTCGCTTCCCGAAGCCGGGGCCAGGCGCAGGGTGATGCGTTTCTCCACGGTGAGGCCCTGGAGGAAATCGATGAGCCGGGCCAAAAGAGGTTCCAGGTGGTTCGGTTTGAGCCGATCCACCAGTTGGCCTCCGTTCATGCGGGCGATGCTCAGCCAGTCGCTGATCAAGTCGAGAAGCCCTTCCAGCCTTACCTTGGCCTTCTCCATCATGCTCTTCTGCGGGTCTCCGACCTCACCCACATGGCCTCCCAGGATGACCTCGAAATACTGCGCGACAGCGACCAGCGGGCTGCGCAGCTGGTGCGACACCATGGTGATGAAGTTTTCCTCGATGAGCTTCTTCTCACGGCGCAGGTTCTCCGCCTCCCGCTGCAGCCGTTTGCGTTCGATGC
>CBFDBC010000021.1:0-26695 GCA_965602945.1 uncultured bacterium
ATTCAATCCTTTCAGGGAGGGCCGGGTGGGGGAGGTTGGATGGGCTTTACGATGACCACTAGATATGCTATATTTTTCGTGAACATACCATGAATATTGCGCAAATCGCCACACAGCTCATCGTAATCCTCTTCGCCATCACCATCCACGAGGCCGCACACGGCTGGGCGGCCAACAAGCTGGGAGATCCCACAGCCATGATCATGGGCCGGGTGACGCTCAACCCGATCGCTCACATCGACCCGATCGGGACCGTGCTGCTCCCCCTGCTTCTGGTCATCATGCGGGCCCCACCATTCGGGTGGGCCAAGCCCGTTCCCGTCAATCCGATGAACCTCAAAAACCCTAAAAAGGACCACCTGCTGATCTCCGCGGCCGGGCCGGTATCCAATTTTTGCGTTGCTATCGTGGCAGGCATTATCCTGAAGATTCTTCTAACCATCACGGGAAATACTGCCCCCCCGGGTTTTAATATCACCCAAGTTCTCGTGACTATTCTTTATTATAGTGTCCTTTTAAACGTATTTCTGGCTGTTTTTAATCTGATCCCCATCCCTCCTCTGGATGGCAGTGGCATCCTACTCGGACTGGTTTCAGAGGAAGCCGCTCAAAAAATCGAGCAGCTTCGCCCCTATGGATTCATCATAGTGATTGGGATGATGTGGTTGGGGGTGCTGACTTTCATCTTTAGCCCAATACAAAAAATCATCAATATCCTGCTTTTCTGATATGGACACCGCACAGACATATCAAGTCAAACTGGAGGTGTTCGAGGGCCCCCTGGATCTCCTGCTGTTCCTGATACGGAAAAAGAAACTCGACATCCACGACATCCCCATGGCCGTGATCACCCGGGAATACCTGGTGTATCTGGACCAAAAGGATCGGATCAACCTGGAGAGGGAGGCCGAGTTCCTGCTGATCGCCGCCCTTCTCATCCATATCAAATCCCAGATGCTGCTCCCCCGGGAATCCATGTCCGAGGGCGAGGAGGATCCCCGGCAGGCACTGGTGGAGCGGCTGCTCGATCACCAGAAGATCAAGGCCGCATGCTCCATCCTCCGGGAAAAAGAGAACCACCAGATGCAGACCTGGCAGCGCACCGTTCTCCCGCCGCTTTCCCCCTCCGACGACATGGAATTCATCGAGGTCTCGCTGTTCGACCTGGCCGAGGTCTTTTTCAGCATCATGAAGCGCAAAGAGCGCGAGAGCGTCAAGGTCATCCAGGGACGGGGCCTGTCCGTAAAGGAAAAAGTGGATGAGATCATCCAACACCTCAAGTTTCACGGATACCTCGACTTCCTGGAATACTTCGAGCGTCAGGCCGACCTGGAAGAAGCCCTGCTCTCGTTCCTCTGCCTGCTCGAACTCATCAAATCCCGTGTGATTATCGCGGCCCAGGAAAGCCTGTTCTGTCCCATCAAGGTATGGCTGCGGGAGAAGGAACCCAAAGAATGACCTCCGAGCTCAAGAGCCTTATCGAATCCCTGATCTTCGTCGCCCAGGAACCCCTCTCATTGGAGAAGCTCAAGAACATCCTTAGCGATTCCAAGGAAGAAGAGATCAAAGACTCCCTGGACGAACTGGAGCAGTCCTATGCCGGAGACCACCACGGCATCCGGATCCACCGTGCGGCGGGAGGCTACCTCTTTGTCACGCAGCCGGAATTCGATCCCTGGATCAAGAAGATGCTGCATCTGGACAAGAAGACCCGCCTCTCCCCCGCTGCGCTCGAGACCCTGTCCATCATAGCCTATAACCAGCCCCTCACACTCGCCGAACTCTCAGGCATGCGCGGAGTGGATTCCACCCATGCCCTGAAGACCCTGCTCCTCAAACGGCTGGTCAAGATCACGGGCCGGAAGAAAAGCCCGGGCAAACCCCTGATCTACCGCACATCCAACAAGTTCCTGAGTTATTTCGGGTTGAACACCCTCAAGGATCTCCCCACAACGGAAGAGATCGAAAAGATCCTCGAGGAAGAGCAGACCCATGAATAAGCGGCTGCTGACCCTGATCCTGGTCATTCTAACAGTCGGTCCTGCCTGCCGGGAAGACAGGTCCGCCGCTCCGCCCGAGGACCCCCATGCGCCCTATGATTTCACCGCCCGCAGGGGCATGGTGGTGGCGGCCCATCCTCTGGCTGCACGGGCAGGCCTGGAGGTTCTCGAACGCGGCGGCAATGCGGTGGATGCCGCGGTCGCCACGGCCCTGGCCCTCAACGCCGCCGAACCTTTCGCGTCGGGAATAGGGGGCGGAGGCTTCATGGTTATATACCTGGCCAGGGAAGACAAGGTCAAGGTCATCAATTTCAGGGAAAAAGCTCCCGCCGGCTCTTTCCCCGAGATGTTTCTCCAGGACGGAAAGACCAACCTGCAGTGGCGGCGTGCGCACGGCCTGGCCGTCGCGGTCCCCGGGGCCCTGGCCGGATGGGTCCATTCCCTCGAGACCTACGGGACGCTGCCCCTGGCCGATGTGATCCAGGGCGCCGTACGCATCGCCGAACAGGGATACAGTGTAACCCCCACCTTCAGCAAAGCCAACAAGGACGAATATGAAAAGCTGGTCCTGAATGATGGAGAGGACAGCTGCTACCTCAACGACGGATTCCCCTTCGAGGCGGGCGAAACCTTCCGCAATCCTGACCTGGCCCGTTTTCTGCGGCGGCTCGCCGTAAAAGGGGCGGAGGATTTCTATGCCGGGGAGACCGCATCCCACATCGTGGACGCGGTCCGGGCCGCGGGCGGTGTGATGACTATGGAAGACCTGGCCGCCTACCGGCCGAAGGAACACATCCCCTTGAGCGGATCGTACGGAGAGTATACCCTCTACAGCACCATGCCGCCCTCGTGCGGCGGGCTGCACATCCTGCAGCTCCTCAACATCGCCGAGAACTGGCCCATCAAGGAATGGGGTCATAACTCCACCGACTATATCCATCACATGGCGGAGGCCTTCCGCTTCGTGTTCGCGGACAAGGCCCGCTATCTCGGTGATCCGGACTTCGTCTCCATCCCCGTGGGTCAGCTGACCTCCCAACAGCACGCACGGTCGATCGCGAACCGCATCCGACCCGAAGCAACGGCGGCCGGGTATCCCCCCGGAGAGTTCGGCCCGGAGGATCTGGACGACCAGAACACCACCCATCTCTGTGTGGTGGACAAGGACGGCAACGTCGTGTCGCTGACCCAATCCATCAACCACTTTTTCGGCTCCGGGATCGTGCCCGAGGGCACCGGGTTTCTGCTCAATAACCATATGGATGATTTCTCCATGGATCCTCACTCCCCCAATGCGCCCGGGCCGCACAGGCGTCCCGTCAGCAACATGGGGCCGCTCATCCTCTTCCGCTCGGGCCGCCCCTTCCTGGTCCTGGGATCTCCGGGGGGGACGCGGATCGTCCCCTCGCTGACCCAGATACTGTTCAATGTCACCGAGTTCGGCATGTCTCTGGATGAAGCCATCGAGGCCCCCCGGTTCTTTTCCTATTCGACCCGGGGGCGGGCCGGAGACCTTCACCTGGAAGACCGCATCCCCGAGGCCACCCGGGCCGCCCTGGAGAAACTGGGACACAACCTGTCCGTAAGGGAAGCCTTCGATAAATATTTCGGCGGCGCCCAGGGACTCATGCTGCTGCAGGATGAAGGGCTCATCCTGGGCGGGGCGGATTCGCGCCGGGACGGTTCCGGGGCCGGCTACTGATTTGTTTTTGCAGGCGCATTATTATATCATCCCTTCTTTCAACGTGGATAATTCACGACAAGAAATATCGACATTTTTTTTGAATTATCCAGGTCAAATCACTCTCGACGGCAAACAGGAACTGACATGATAAAAACAACGTTCCACCCGCTCGCGGCCCTGGCAATTGTTTTGTTGTTTCCCTGCCCGGTCCATTCAACAGTGGAAGCGCAATTCGAGCAGCCCCTGCTGATCACATCCGCAGGGCAGAGCGCCGAGGTCCAACTGGTCGCGATCCTGGCCAAGCGGTCGAACCTGAACTACTCCCTGGCAAAATCCGCCGCACCCGAAGACCTGAACGATGCCAAAACCCTGGTCCTCTCTCTGGGAGCCAGCCTCAAGGGGTTGGGTGCCGCCGGGCTGGATGTGCAGCAGGAGAAAGACCGTGTGGCCGAACTTATTGAGGCGGCCCGTTCCCGGAACATTCCGATCGTCTGCATGCATCTGGGCGGCAAGGAGCGCAGGGGAAGCCTTTCCGATGATTTCATATCCACCTACCTGCCCTATGCCCGAATCGCCATAATCGTCAAATCCGGGAACCAGGACGGTTTGTTCTCCCGGATCTGTGGCCAGCACGACATCCCCCTCGTGGAGGTGGAAAAGACGGTGAACGCCGTCGAGCCGCTCAAGAAGGCGTTTCGCTGAAGGCGGCCGGGACTGCCGTGTGGTTACAGACCGTTCAGGATGACACTCCGTGCCGGACTACCTGATCCTGCTGCTGATGGTCGCCGTATTCGCGATCACGGCGATGGCTTTTAAGCTTCCCATCGGCCTCTCCCTTGTCATCTCCGCCCTGGCCGGGGCCCTGCTGGGCGGAGAGGGGATCCCCCTGCGCCACCTGGTCGAGGGGAGCTTCGGCTATTTCGACACCATCCTCATCATCATCGCGGCCATGATCTACATGCAGGCCCTGGAAAAGTCCGGCATACTTGACACCGTAACCGCCCTGCTGCTCAAGACCTTTTACCGCCGCAAATTCTCCCTTCTTATGACCGTGATGGCGATCATCATGTTCCCGGGTATGATCACCGGCTCCTCCACGGTGGCAGTGCTGAGCACAGGGACCCTGGTCGCACCCGTGCTGGTCCGCCTTGGGCTGTCCAAGGTCAAGACCGCCGCACTCATTGCCATGGGCGCGATCCTGGGGATGATCGCGCCGCCGGTCAACATCCTGGTCATGATCATGGGAGGAGGAGTGGATATGCCCTATGTGGGGCTCACCCTGCCGCTCCTGATCATCGTGGTTCCCCTGGCGGTGGTGTTTGCCCTCTGGTTGGGCTACCGGGATATCCGGATCATCGGCCGAGCAGAGCTGTTTTCCATCCTGCCTCCCTCGCTGGGACGGAAATACCGCTGGAGGATCGTTATCCCGCTGGCCGTGGTGTTCCTTCTGCTCATCGCTCAGAGCATGCCGCAGAGCCCGGTCCCGGACCTGGGAATCCCGGCCATTTTCCTGGTCGGGAGCCTTGCCTGCCTCCTGGGAGGCCGCTGGTTCAATGTTTTCGCGGCCACCCAGAGCGCCTTGGGAGCGTCCATGCCTATCCTGGCCATTCTGGCCGGAGTGGGCATGTTCATTCAGATTCTGACCCTGACAGGTGGACGCGGGTGGATCATCCTGACGTTCCTGTCCCTGCCGCCGACCCTTCTGTATGCCGGGATCGCAACCAGCATGCCGCTCTTCGGAGCAGTCTCCGCCTACGGATCTGCTTCCATCCTGGGCGTGCCCTTCATCCTGGCGCTGATAGAAAAGAATGCCATCTTCACCTCGGCCGCGCTGTCTGCCGTGGCGGGACTGGGAGACCTGATGCCACCCACGGCCCTGGCCGGAATCTTCGCCGCCCAGGTCGTGGGAGAGCGCAACTATTTCAAGGTCCTGCGGTACTGCCTGGTCCCGGCCTTTCTTCAGCTGGCCGTGGGGATCGGGGTCCTGCTTTTGACTCCCTGGCTGGAGAAACTGCTGTTTTAGGTGAAACATGCACATCCTCTATCATCTTATCGTGGCTTACCTGAGCTTGAGCCTGGTGGTCTACCTTTTCAGGGAAAAACGGCTCCGCTGGCAGATCAGCACGGCCGTCGTTCTGGTCATGTTCCTGCTCCGGCTGTTCCTGATAAAGTAGGAGCCTTGAGGATGACCAGATCCAATACGAAGTCTTCAGCGGAAGGAAACGATCGGGTGAGGGCTACGCCGGTCTGGGCCCTCAGGGCTCGGGCAGCGGCGCTGCTCCTGGCTGTCGCGGGCATGTGCTGGGTAAGCGGGAGCCGGTTCCGCTCCATGCACACCGGGGATGTCATCTATCCGAGCACGGGCCTGACCGCCCGAAAAAGCCTGAGTGACTACAGCCCCGGGCTCCGCGGTACCGCGGGCGACACGGACGTCTACATTTTCCAGGGAGAGAGGGACGGCGCCGGCCTCCTCATCCTGGGAGGTACCCATCCCAATGAGCCGGCCGGTTTCGTCACCGCGACCATGCTGGTGGAAAACACACGCACCGCACGGGGAAAGGTGGTGGTCATCCCCCAGGCCAACCACAGCGGATTCACACACAACGATCCGTTCGAAGGCAATCCGCAGCGCTTTTCCATTTCCACGCCTGAAGGATTGCGTTGGTTCCGCTACGGCTCACGGCTCACGAACCCTGTCCACCAGTGGCCCGACTCGGCCCTGTATGTCAATCCCTCGGGGCAGAAGCTGGCCGGGACCGAGGCCCGCAACCTGAACCGCAGCTACCCCGGTAGCAGGACGGGGGGAGGCCTGACGGAACGGATCGCACACGCCATAATGGAACTCATGCGGATCGAAGCAGTCGACATGGCGGTTGACCTGCACGAGGCCGCACCTGAATACCCGGTGATCAATGCGATCGTTTTCCACCCGGAGAGCGCGGAACTGGCGGCCATGACGATGATGGAATTGGAGCTGGGAGGCCTGGCTTTCCGCCTGGAAGAGTCTCCCTCCACCCTGCGGGGATTGAGCCACAGGGAATGGGGGGACCATGCCGGAGTGTTCGCCTTCCTGCTCGAGACCGCCAACGCGTCCCACGGGCGTTTGAAGGGGCGGCCGTCCGCCGCACTGATCACGGAGGGAAAAGACCCGAACTATGTGAAGGCCGCCCGGCTCGGCCTGCTGTTCGTAGGCTTCGATGAGGAAGGAATCCCTTTACAGAAGCGTGTCGGCCGGCATGTGGCCGCGCTCAGGGCCCTTCTGGCCAGCTGGAAGGAGCTCTTTCCCGAAAAGCCTTTGGAAGAGCACGGATGGCCTGACGCCGCCGCCATCGCTTCCACCGGAGTCGGACCCTTCCTCCATCCCCCAAAATAAGGCTAAGTCAAGATTTTACCTATAGTTAAGATTGACAAAGAGAGCCCTCTCGTATAATATATATCGACTCATAACACCAACAGAAAAAATGTGCAAAATTTGAGACAGATATGCAACTGATATCAAGGGAGACACTCCAATGTCTGAGTTAAACGAAGACCTCAAGAACGAAGACGAGCTCAGTCAAGAAGCTTACGCCGACCTTCTGGACAAATACCAGTTCAAAGCCAGCGAGCTGGCGCCAGGGAAACTGGTCAAGGGCACGGTCATCAAGGTCCTTCCCACCCACGTTCTGGTGGACATAGGATCCAAATCCGAAGGGGTCATCCCCTCTGAGGATTTTTCCGACAGGAAGGAGATGGAATCGCTGCAAACCGGGGACGCCATCGAGGCCATCCTCGAACGCCGCAACATTAAGGAAGGCTATTTTATCCTTTCCAAACGAAGGGCCAATGCTGTGAAGGCTCTGACCAACCTGGAAAAAGCCTTTCACAACAACAACTGGATCATCGGAAAGGTGGTGGACAAGATCAGGAACGGATACACCGTCGATGTAGGGCTGGACACGTTCCTGCCGGATTCCCATGCCGACATCAAGATGGTGAAGGATCCGAACCAACTCCTGGGCAAGCGTTTCAAATTCAAGGTCATCAAATTCGACCGTAAAACGGAAAACGCGGTCCTGTCGCGGAAGCTGCTGCTGCAGGATGAACGAGAAAAGCGAAAGAAACAGGTTTTTTCTCAGCTGGAGAAAGGCAAAACCTTTAAGGGGAAGATCAAATCCCTCACGAATTTTGGCGCATTCGTCGACCTGGGAGGAATCGAGGGCCTGCTCCACATCTCCGACATGTCCTGGGGTAAACTCAACCATCCTTCCGAGCTTTTCGAAAGCGGCCGGGAGATCGACGTAATCATCCTGAATTTCGATGAAAAAGAGGAAAAGATCTCCCTGGGTTACAAACAGCTGACCGACGATCCCTGGACCAACATCCAGGACCGCTACATGACCGGACAGAAGCTCACCGGCAAGGTGGTCAGCCTGACCGACTTCGGCGCCTTTGTGGAGCTGGAGGAAGGCGTGGAGGGCCTGGTCCACATCTCCGACCTGACATGGTCACGAAAGATGGTTCATCCCAAGAAGATCCTGTCCGCGGGAGAAGAGGTCCTGATCACCATCCTCGACATCAATCCGGAGACCAAACGGATCTCACTGGGGCTGAAGCAGTCCACCCCCCATCCCCTGGAGGTCCTGCAGGAGACCTACAGTCCCGGGGCGCGTGTGAAGGGCACCATCACCAGCATCACGGATTTCGGCGCCTTCATGGAAGTCGAGAAAGGGCTCGAGGGGCTCATCCACATCTCCGATCTCAGCTGGAAAAAGATCAAACACCCTTCAGATGTTCTCAAGGTGGGAGAGGAGATCGAGGCTGTCATCCTGAATATCGATGTCAACCGCCAGAAGTTCTCTCTGGGCATCAAACAGTTGGAGGGTGATATCTGGGAAGGCTTCTTCAAGAGACAGAAGGTCGGAGACCTGGTCAAAGTCACGATCGTGCGGATCGCCAGTTTCGGCGTATTCGTCGAGATCGTCCCAGGAATCGAGGGAGTGGTCTTCCTATCCGAGCTGGATGACAAAAAGATAGAAGACCCCAATGAGATGTTCAGCGTCGGGGATGAGCGCACCGCGAAATTGATCAAGAGCAACCAGGTCGACAAAAAAATCTCCTTGAGTTTCAGGCAGGCCCAACTGGACCAGCAGAAGATGGAGTATCAGAAGTATATGAGCAACCAGGATGACAGGATGACCTTGGGGGACCTGATGAAAGATCAGCTCAAAAACATCGACACCCCGAAAAACAAAAAAAAGGAGGGAAAGGATGATTAAGGCAGACCTCATCAACCGGATCGCTCAGGAGATGGAGATATCCAAGCAGGAAGCCGAGACCGGCGTAAACCTGTTTTTCGAAACCATAAAAGACGCACTGCAGCGGGGTGAGGAGATAGAGCTGCGCGGATTTGGCAGCTTTCGTTTCCGCTCCCGTGATGCACGTGCAGGGCGGAATCCGCGCACAGGAGAGCCCGTCCAGGTACCTCCCAAGAAAGTGCTGTATTTCAAACCCAGCAAACTCTTGAAGAACATGATCAACCGCTGATGGAATACATCAATGCTCCCTGGAGGGCCCAATACGTCAAGAATGTGAGCAAAACCGAGGGCTGCATATTCTGCCACGCCCTGAAGTTGGAAGACGACGGCAAGGCCTTTATCCTGCACCGTGGACAGCACAATTTCGTGATCCTGAACAAATACCCCTACACACCGGGCCATCTGATGATCGCCCCTTTCCGGCACCTGGATTCGCCGGAAAAGGCGACCCGGGCGGCCTCGCATGAGCTGTGGGACATTCAGGCGCTCAGCCTGAAGATCCTGCGCAGCCATTACCGTCCTCAGGGATTCAACATAGGGATGAACCTCGGGAAGTGTGCCGGAGCGGGGATCATCGACCATTACCACACTCATCTCATCCCACGCTGGCCGGGAGATTCCAATTTCATGCCGCTGGTGGGAGAGACCCGGGTGGTGATCGAAACCCTGGAAACCACCTTTGCGCAGCTCTCTCCCCTCTTCCGGGAGCACGAGTAGACCGAATCACCGAAGAATGGAAAGAGCATGGATTTTGAGCTGACCGAAGATCAGGCGATGCTTCGGGATATGATCCGAAGTTTTGCACAGAACGAGATCGAACCCTTCGCCTCGGGGCTCGAAGCCAGACACGAGTACCCCCGGGAGATCCTGAAAAAGCTGGCGGAGCTGGGCGTGCTGGGGATGTCGGTCCCGCACGAGTTCGGCGGAATCAAGACGGACTATCTCTCGCTGATGCTCACCATAGAGGAGATCAGCCGCTCTCTGCCCGCGCTGGCGGTCATGCTCTCCGTCCACTGTTCACTCTTCTGTTATGCCGTCGCCAAATACGGTGCCGAACCGCTGAAGACGCAATACCTCCCCAAAGCCGCCACGGGAGAGGTCCTGGGCGCGTTCTCCCTGACAGAGCCCGGGGCCGGTTCGGACATTTCCTCCCTCACCACCCAGGCCGTTCACAGGGAGGGGCGATTTGTACTGAACGGCACCAAAGCCTGGGTCTCCAACGGAAACGATGCGGGAGCCTTTATCCTGTTCGCCCTGACCGAAGCGGAACCGGGCGTAAAAAAACTCAGTGCGTTCCTGGTGGATCGCGACTCGCCGGGGCTGCGCGTCTCCAAGATAGAGGAAAAAATGGGGCTGAACGCCTCCATCACCACGGATCTGGTTCTGGAGGACTGCGAGATCCCGGAGGAAAACCTGCTGGGCCGCGAGGGCAAAGGCGCCTCCATCGCCCTGGACTGCCTCGACTGTTCCCGGATCGGCATCGCAGCCCAGTCGGTCGGTCTGGCACAGCGCGCGCTGGACGAGGCTGTCGGGTATTCCCGGCAGCGTGAGGCGTTCGGGCAGACCATATCCCAATTCCAGGCCATTCAGTTCATGCTGGCGGACATAGCGACACTCACCGAGGCCTCACGGCTCCTCACGTACCGGGCGGCCACCCTTTACGACCTGGGAAAACCGCTCACCAAAGCAGCTGCCATGGCTAAACTGTACGCCGCGGAGGCGGCCAACCGGATCGTATACATGGCGCTCCAGATCCATGGAGGATACGGATATTCCAAAGAATTCCTGATCGAACAACTCTACCGTGATGCCCGCGTACTGTCCATCTACGAGGGCACATCCGAGATCCAGCGGATGGTCATCGCCCGGCTTTTGCTTAAGGATTGAATCAGATCGACACGAGAAATGAGGTAATACGATGTTAAAAGATATGCGAAAAAACGTGAAGTCCCTGGCCCCCATACTGTGGTTCGTCATCCTGGCCTTCATCATCACAATCTTCGTGGACTGGGGGGGTGCCGGAAATGTGAGGGGCGGGCAGGGCTCAAGTACCATTGCGACCGTGGGCAAGGAAAAGATCCCGGTCGAGCTATACATGCAGAACCTCCAGCAGAGGATCGAATCCCTGCAGCAGCAGATGCCCGAACTGGATCAGAACTTCATCCAACAGCTCAACCTCCCGCAGCAGGTACTGGAGCAGGTCATCCAGCAGGAGCTGCTGCTTCAAGTGGCCGACGACATGGGTATCCGGGCCTCAAACGTGGAGATCGCAGAACGGGTCAAGAACCTGCCGGTATTCCAAAGGGACGGACAGTTTGTGGGTTTCGAGGAGTATCAGAACATCCTGAACTGGAACCGGACGACGGCCGCCCAGTTCGAACAGGGCCTGGAGAGGGAGATCATGATCGAAAAGGCGGTCAAGGTGATCACGGCCGGCGTCACGGTCTCTGAGGACGAGCTCTGGGAGAACTACCAGAAGACCGGTGAAAGCGCCAAGCTCGAGTACCTGGTCATCCCCGAAGATAAGATGGAACTCTCGGAAGAGCCCTCAACCGAGGAACTCCAGGAATTCTTCCAGACTCACCAGGAAGATTACCAGGTCCCTGAAAAGAGAACCGGCACATACGTTTTCATTAGCACTGAAGCGCTCAAGTCGGAAGTCTTTCTCGAGGACTCGGAGATCCAGGACTATTACGAGGACAACATGGCCCAGTTCGAGGACCCTGAAGCCATCCGGGTCAGCCGCATCTTCCTTCCCCTGGCCGACAAGGAAGCCGGGCTGCTGGCGGCCGAGATCGGTGACATCCGGGAGCGGATTCAACAGGGCGAAGACTTTTCCGAACTGGCCAAAACACTCTCTCAGGATGAGAAGGCAACGGATGGGGGTGACTGGGGTGAGTTCGAATGGAGACGGTTGTCGCCGGAAGAGCAGGGCATCATCCAGGGCCTGGAGCCGGGAGCGCTGTCCGAAGCGGTAGAGATGGCCGATGGGGCCTCCCTGCTGAAGGTCACGGATAAACGCCCGGCCGTACAGAAAAGCCTGGAGGACGTCAGGGAACAGATCCGGGATATCCTCACCGACCAGAAGGCCCAGGAAACGGCGGAAGAGAGGATCGCCCTGCTGGAGAAAGAGGCCAAGCGGGAAAAGAGCCTGGAAACGGCCAGCGCTAAGCTGGATTACACACCTCAGGATTCAGGCCCTCTGGCGGATGGGGACCCCATCCTGGATGTCGATTCTTCGGGAGCGATCAGCCGTTCGCTCTTCCAGCTGGAAGATCAGGAAATCTCCACCCCCATCTTCACCTACGCGGGGGTGGGATTGGCACAGCTGCACGGGATCGATCCCAGCCGGGCCGCCAGTTTCGAAGAGGCGGAGATCGACATCAGGGGAGACCTGGAGCTGGAGATGAAGAAACAGCTGGCACTGAAAAGGGCCGCCCAGCTGCGCACCGAACTCGAAACCCGGTCTTTCGAGCAGGTGTCCGAGGATCACGGATTTGAGATCAAGACCTCGGAGGAACACAAGCGGGAGCAGTATCTAGGCGTGATCGGAGAGAATCCCGAGATCGACACGATCATTTTCGAAACGCCTCTCGAGCAGCTCAGCCAGCCCCTGCGCTATGACAACGGCTATATCCTGATGCGTGTCCTCGATCGGACGGAGGTTACGCGGGAGGAATTCAGCGAGAACCGGGAAACGGAGCGGCAAAACCTGCTGGACCAGAAACGCAACATGATTTTCGCTTCTTTTTACACCAAACTGCGGGAAGAAAAAAATGTGGAGCCCAACTACGGGCTGTTCTACCAGATCAACCAGGAGATCCTATCGTATTTCACCCGCTGAGCCTGACAAGTCACCTTTGACCAGTCGATACAAGAGGACCCGCATGCTTTTTTCCATGGCGGCCCGGAACCGGGGTACGGTCAGGTCAAAATCATCTGACATGTGATCCGTTATGTGCAGGGGCTTTCCGATCCCGACCTTGATCCTGCCGGGTACGACCCAGGGCATGTGCGTCCCGTACATCGCGATCGGGACCACAGGGATGACGAGCCCACGGTCCCGGAATATCTCTGCGCAGATGACAGCCGGGCCGCTCCGGAATTTACTCATATAGGGGTGGGAATCCTTGGGATCGATCCGCCCCTTCCCCTGAAGCAGGACCAGGGCCCTTCCCTCCAGGAGAAAGTCCTTACACTTCTGGAGCGCGTGTGTCTTGCCTCTCGTCAAGTCTACAGGGATGGTCCCAACCCTGCCTATGTTATCCGCCATGAAATTGACAAAGGGGACCTTGATGGGCCTGATAGCGGCATCGAACAGCAGGCCAAATTCCTTCAAGTGACGCTTGAGATGGTGCCGGATGAGGGCATGGAAGCTTTCTCTCGTGAATATCTCCTGGTTGGCCGTGAAGTGGATATGGCGTGGGATTATCTGCAGCAAGGCGCCTATGTCCTTATAACTCCCGATGTGGTTGCCGACGATGATCACCGGGCCAAGCAGGGGCAGGTTATCCATATCCGTGACTTGAAGAGTCTTGCCAAAGAGGGCGAGCCTGACCCATTTCATGAGGGTTGGCCTCAGCAGCAGGAAATCTTTCTCAAAGGCGTCCATGAGACTGTCGGATATTTTAGCATGTATTTCACCCGGCTCCTAGGCTTGATGGCAAAGGTTCCGCCGGCATTTCAGGGAAGGGCTTGCATAAATGATCCGATTGGTTTAAATATGAGCCCATGCGTTTCCAACCAAGAAGCAGGAGAGGAGCATGATCCGAATACTGCGGGGCGGTGATATTTTCGCGCCCGAACCTCTGGGTTCTCGGGATGTCGTGCTGGCGGGCGGCCAGATAGCAGCCCTGACCCCTCCCGGACTCGCCGAGTTTTCCGGAATTCCCGTGGAGGAGCTGGATGTCTCAGGCAAGATCCTGGTCCCTGGATTCATCGACAGTCATGTTCACATCCTGGGAGGCGGCGGGGAAGGCGGCCCGGCCACACGCGCCCCTGAGATATTCCTGGAAGATATCGTCACCAGCGGAGTGACGACACTGATCGGCTGCCTGGGAACGGATGGGACCACTCGCCACATGAGCTCTCTTCTGGCCAAGGCCAACGGCCTTGAGCTCGAGGGGATCTCAACATACATCTTCACCGGCTCCTACGAGGTCCCCGTGAAAACCCTGACGGGAGGAGTCCGCTCCGACCTCATCCTCATACCGAAGGTCATCGGAGCCGGCGAGATCGCCGTTTCCGACCATCGTTCGGCTCAGCCTACCTTCGACGAATTCGCCCGCCTGGCGGCAGAGTGCCGGGTCGGCGGCATGCTGGGTGGGAAGGCCGGCATCCTGCACTGCCACATGGGAGAGGGGCCGCGCAGGCTTGACTTGCTGTTCCGGCTTATCCGGGAGACGGAGATCCCGGCCACACAGGTCATTCCCACACACATCAACCGCAATCCGGAGCTTCTCACCGAAGGCATCGCTTACGTACAGGAGGGAGGCTTCATGGATTTGACCGCAGGCCCGGATCCCCGGGAAAACAACGGGCAGCTCAGCATCGCCCGGTCTCTCCAGCTCTGCCTGGACAGGGACATGCCTCTGGAGAGGCTGACCGTAAGCTCCGACAGCAACGGCAGCATGCCCACCTTCGATCCACAGGGCCGGCTCACCGGCCTGACCATAGCCACCCAGCAAAGCCTCCTGGCCAATTTCCGCTTCCTGGTAGAGAACGGGAACACCGCCGTCACCGAAGCCCTGAAGCCCTTCACCCGAAATCCGGCGGAATGCTACCAGCTGAAACACAAAGGCGAGATCAAGGCCGGCAGGGACGCGGACCTGCTCGCCTTCGACAGGGACTGGAACCTGACGGATGTGTTTTCCCGCGGACGCGTGATGATGGCGGGAGGGGATCTCCAGGCCAGGGGAACGTTTTCACGAGGCAAATGAAAAGACACTCAGCATGAACGACAACCACTCGCATGACCCTCAGGGCCGGCGCCGGCCCAGCTTCGGCGTGGCCCTGATCCCTCTCGTGGCCATGGGACTTCTTTTGGGGATCGGCTACGGGGTGTACAAGATCCGCCCTCAGGTGCTGCTGATCGCGGCGGCCTTCCTCACCGGATGCCTGGGATTTTTTCTGCGCTTCACCTGGAAGGAGATGGAAAAGGGCATCGTCGACGGGATCCACAAGGCTATGCCCGCCATCCTGATCATGCTCTGTGTGGGTGTGCTCATCGGATCGTGGATCGCGGGCGGGACCATCCCCATGGTGATCTACTATGGACTCAAGCTCATATCACCCAAATTCTTCCTGGTGACGGCCTGTTTCGTGTGCTCACTCACGTCCATTGCCACGGGGACATCCTGGGGCACCATCGGGACACTAGGGGTGGCTTTCATGGGGATCGCCATGGGTCTGGGCATGCCGGTGGGGCCGGCGGCTGGGGCCATCGTGGCCGGCGCCTACTTCGGTGACAAGATGTCGCCCTTCTCCGATGTGACCAACCTGGCACCGGTGGCCGCGGGTTCGAACCTGTTCGATCACATCAAACACATGATGTGGTCCGCGACACCGGCCTGGCTGATCGGCCTCCTGGTCTATTTCCTGGTCGGTCTTCGCTATGGGGATGCCCAGGTGGAAACGGAAAAATTGACGCTGATCACTCAGACACTGAAGGAAAGCTTCCATTTCAATGTCCTGCTGCTCCTTCCCATGGCCATCGTGTTCTACTTCGCCGCCACCAAGAAACCCACCATCCCTGGGATGCTGCTCTCGTCCGTGGTGGCCGGAGCCCTGGCTGTGATCTTCCAGAAAGCCTCGATTACCGAGATCGCCACCGCCGTAAACAGCGGGTATCAGGCGTCCACCGGAGTCGAACTGGTCGACAACCTGATCTCTCGGGGGGGCATGATGAGCATGATGGAGACGCAGCTGGTGGCGTTCACGGCCTTCAGCTTCGGCGGCATCATGCAGGCCACCGGCCTCCTCTCCGTGATCCTCGACCGCGTGATGCGCTTCACCAACAAAGTGTGGAGCATCGTGCTGACCACCATATCGGCGGCCATCGTGACCGCCATGGTCACCGGCAGTTCCTATCTCTCCATGATCATCCCCGCGGAACTCCTGGCGCCGGTCTACAAAAGGCACAACCTGGCCGCCAAGAACCTCTCGCGTATCATCGAAGAGAGCGGGGCCATCATCGTCCCCCTGATCCCCTGGAGCATGGCCGGGGTCTACATCACCGCCACCATCGGAGTCCCCACCTTTTCTTACCTGCCGTGGGCAATAATGAACTATGTCTCGGTGCTGATCCTGGCGGTCTTCGGCTTCACGGGGTTCAGCATGGCGCCTAAGATCAGGGACGACGAGACCGAAATCGGCTCCTAGCCTAGCCTGTGAATCCTTCAGGTCAGTATTTTAACAGGTCAATGAGTTATTCAGTTTCCGTGTCATCGTCGAGGCTGCCGAATGCCCGGGAAAACTTGTCGAGGGCTTCCTCTTTCTTCTTCCGTGCCAGCTCGGCCGTCGAGGCGAACCTCTGGTCCAAGCCCTCCTGCTTCTTTTTCTCCTTGGCCAGCAGGGCATCCAGGGAACTTTTTTGCTTGGCAGCCTTCTCCGACTTTATGACTTCCCTCGACTTGGGATCGATCCAGAGCCGGTTGCGGCAGCAGGGACAGTTGACCGGGAAGACATCTTTCTCGCCATTTTTGTCTTTCATGCGTCGCTCACCCTGAGCATTTTCTGCCGGCCGGGCCGGCCCCCAAATGATACCATCATCGCCAGCTGATTCCTAAGGAAAATCCAATCCCTTCTGCTCCCCGGGTCCGGGGATCTCGATGCAGTGCTTTTTAATGAGTTTGAACAATCCCTGCCGGCTCAAGCCGATCTCCTGCGCGGTCCGCGCACGATTGTAATTGAAGCGATCCAGGGCTTGGCGGAGAAAACGTTTTTCGAATTCCGCCTTGGCCTGAAAATAATCATAACAGGAAGACTCGCTTGCCGTTTCCCCATACGGATTTATGCGCTGAGACAGGTCGCGTTCGGTGATCAGTGAAGATTCGCTGCAGAGGATCAGGCAGCGCTGGACCTCACCCTGAAGCTCACGGACATTCCCCGGCCAGGAGTATTCCTGAAGGAGTTCCCTGGCTTGAGGCGTGAGAAACACACGGTCCCGTTTCAGCTCCCGGCAGAATTTCTCCAGGAAATGATCGACCAGCAGCAGTATGTCCTCCCTGCGGCGGCGCAGGGGTTCGAGTTCGATGGGCAAGATCTTCAACCTGTAGAGGAGATCCTCACGGAAGCCCCCCTCTGCCACCCGGTTCTCGATGTCTTTGTTGGTGGCGCTTACGAAACGGACATCGACCGGTCGCGAGCGGTTTTCCCCAACCCTGCGGATCTCCTTCTCCTCGATAAGCCGCAGGAGTTTTGCCTGGAGATGGGGAGACAGATCCCCGATCTCATCCAGGAACAGGGTCCCCCCGGATGCCTCCTCCACCAGGCCGGGTTTGTCACGAACCGCTCCCGTGAAGGCCCCCCGGGCATATCCGAAAAGCTCACTCTCGATCAGATGCTCGGGCAGGGCGGCACAGTTGATCGCGACAAAACGGGAGCGACAGCGCGGTCCACCCCGGTGGATGGAGCGGGCGACGACCTCTTTCCCGGTGCCGCTCTCCCCACCGATAAAGACGGGAGCGGTGGAATCGCTGAATTTCCCGATCAGGGCCACAAGATGGAGGAATGCCTCGCTCTTACCTATCAATTCGTTACATGATACCGTCTGAACCAGGACCGCCTCCCCGGCCTGCTTCCGGAGATCACCCGAGTTTCCTCCCATGCCGTCACCGTATGGGTGACGCTTGCCCCTCGAAGATATTCTCATTCCTGAGGAAAGATCATACCCGTAACGTCCGGCGATCCGTCTGGGGATTGAAGAGAAGGGAACGGTGAAGTCAGCGCTTGGGCGATAGAGACTGAAGTTTGGCCGCCACATCCCTGTAGTCCGGGTTCCAACCTGCAACCGCATCATAGAACTCGAGTGCTTTCTTGCTGTCGTTCATGGATTCATAGAGGGAAGCCAACTCATACTTTAAAGCAAAGCTCTGATGGGCATCCTGCCCCGCTTTTTCCAGGGCTTTCTCCAGCCACCGGACAGCCTCCTTCGGTTCTTCTTTCTGCGCATAGCAGTGGCTGATCAGGGTGAGGCTGTCAATCTCCAGTATCTTGCTGTTGACCGCCAGCTTGCATTCTTTGATGGCCTCGTCGAAGAGCCCCTGCCCCATGAAGGCGACCGCCAGGTTGTAGTGGCTCTCATAGTCATCCTCGTCCACCTTATCGTCCAGCGCCTTGCGGAAGTCAGTCACGATATCCGTCAGGGCTTTTTCCACGCTGGTCGTGTCACCGCGCAGCTGGACATTGCATACGGCGTCTATGGCTTCCACCTCATCTCCGATGATGTCCTTGAGGTCGAAAAACTTTTCCTCACCCCGATCTTCCTGCATCACGATGGGGATGAGGTCGGTTTCGGCAAAGATGTCGGCGGCGGAAAGATGGCCGTCCATGAGCTCGTCGGCAAAGCCCTGGGGCCCGCCCGTGGGCATGATCCCGGAGAGCTGATCGAACAGTTCCGTCTCTTTTTTGTGGATCTTTCCTATCTTCCCGGCGATATCCTTGGCCTTGCCTTCGGCGGTCAGCTGTTTGATCTCCTTGATCTTGGCGGCCACTCTTTTCTCGTCAGGGAAGCGCATCAGCAGGTTGTCCAGGATACGGCGCGCATTCTTGAACAGGCCCTGATCCATGTAGAGATCGACCTTGGTGAGCGTCGAATCGATGACCTCGACGGTCTCGTCCACACGGACGGCAGAAGGCGCTTCTTCCTGTTCGCAATCCGGGGAGCCCAGTTCCCCTTTGAGGAAGCGGTAGTCGGAGTAGTAGGTCTGATTCTCGGGGAACATCTCCACCAGCTCTCCCTGAAGGGCCAGTATTTTTTTCAACAGGCCGTTCCTGCGGTACTGTTCGATCAGGACACCGTAGATGACTTCGAGGTCCTTCTTTTGCCGCTTATGTTTATAAATACCGGCCAGCTTCTCCAAAGTGGGCAGGTGGGCCTGCTTAGAGGCGAGCACCAGGCCCAGCAGCCCGACCGCCTTGTCTTCCATATGCTTTCGCACCAGGGAATCGACTAGCGGCTCGTACATCTCGAAGGCCTGATCCAGTTCCCCACGTTTGATCAGGAGACGTCCGAGCTTGACACTGGCTTCCACTTCCTTGGGATGGAGGGAAATGATCCGGGAGAAGACCTCTTCCGCATGCTCGGTGTCTCCTCCCTCAAAATACAGGTTCCCCAAGAGGTACAGGGCCCTTACGTTGTCCGGGTCCTGCTTGAGGAAGGCTTGGGCGAGATCGAGTGCCTCCTGCTTCTTCCCTTCATGTTTGAAAAACTCGATCAGGTTGGACAGGGTGCGCGGATTATCCTCTTTCAGCTTCCTGGCTTTATTCAGGAGCTTGTGTGCTTCAGCCAGGCGATTCTTCCGGATGCGGGATTCGGCCACCGTGTTGTATTCTTCGGCCGCCCTATCGTCCTGCCCCTTGTGCTGCAGGAGTCTGGCCAGGGCAATCCGTGAGTCCATGTCCTCGGGACTCATCTCCAGCAGGGTCTCATAGGCCTTGATGGCTTCGTCGGCCTTTTTGTTCTTCACCAGGGCGGAGGCCAGGTTGGCATACTCCCTCCGGGCCTCAGAGGTGAAGCCCTGGTTGTCGTAGAGCCGTGCCAGCCTCTGGATCGCATCCAGATACTCGGTATCGATGCGGCTGATCCGTTTCAGCGTGGCGATCGCCTTGGAGTTCAGGCCCTTCTTTTCGTAAAAATCGGCGATCTTGAGCAGTTCCTCGACGGCCTTACGTTTCAGGCCGGCACGAACATAAAGGTCCCCGATCTGGGTCCGGATCGGGATGTCCTGCTCGGTGCCGGACAGCAGTTTCTGCAGCTCTGCCGCGGCATCCCGGAGTTTACCCCGCTTGATCAGTTTCTCTGCCTGGGCCTCGACCCTGGCTCTCTCTTTGCTGCTCATGAGTCGGCTCTGTCCTTCAGGTTGAAAGTCCGCCTGTGGAACACACTGGGACCCAATCTCTGGAGCGCCCGGTAATGCTCCCTGGTCCCGTACCCTTTGTGCCGGGCGAGGCTGTAGCCTTCGAAGATGCGGTCCAGGTGTACCACCATCTCGTCCCGAAGCACCTTGGCGACGATCGAAGCCGCTGCGATCGTGATGCTTTTTTTATCTCCCTGGCGGACCCTCTCTTGAGAATAATGTACATCATCCAGTCGAAAGCCGTCAACCAAAAGAAAGTCGGGCTCCAGGGCCAGCCTTTCGATGGCACGGCGCATGGACTCGAGGGCCGCCCAATGGATGTTCCGCTCTTCGATCTCGACATTGTTAGCCATGCCCCAACCTACGGCTTCCGCGCCCTGGAGGATAAGCCGGCAGAGACGCTGTCGCTTCCGCGGTGAAAGCAGCTTGGAGTCGTTGATCTCACACATCCAATCCCACATCGTTCCCTGGATCAGGTCAGGCGAAAATATGACAGCAGCCGCAACTACCGGGCCGAACAGGGCGCCCCGGCCGACTTCATCAAGACCGGCCACGGCACGGTATCCCTGTGCCAGGGCATGTCGTTCCAACTGAAAATCGGGCATATGTCTCGTCCAGCCTCAGAAAGTATGCATCCTTGAGATGATACACCAATTTCCACTGAGACATCAATTCCCGCCGCGATATTGTCCCGGTCGATACAAACCGGCCCCGGCGGTGCGGTGGGCCTCGCGTATCATCCAGAATAGTTTAGTCAAATCAGAAGGGGAGGGTTTGGATTTTCGATCAAATCCGGTGGATAGACTGCGGTCAAGCTCCGCAGCGGGGCTTCAGCGCGCTTCTTTGATCCGGGCTGCTTTACCGCGGAGGCTGCGAAGGTAATAGAGCTTGGCCCGTCTGACTTTGCCGCGGCGTACGACCTCGATCTTTCGGAGCATCTTGGAATGCAGGGGGAACACGCGCTCCACACCCACTCCGAAAGAGATCTTGCGCACGGTGAAGCTTTCGCGGGAGCCGGACCCCTTGCGGGCGATAACATCACCACGGAATATCTGGATACGCTCTTTTTCGCCCTCCCGGATGACCACGTGGACCTTGACGGCGTCACCGATGTTGAAGGACTCTATATCCTGTTTCAGCTGTTTTTCCTCGACCTTATCAATGAGATTCATGTGTGTTTCCTTTCGTTTCGTTTTTTATGTCGGTCAGCATCCGCTGTTCCTCCCGGGTCAAGCTCTTCCGGGCCAGGAGATCCGGCCGTGTCCGCCAGGTCTTCTCCAACGAATGCTTCAGGCGCCATTTCTCGATCTGCGCGTGATTGCCGGAGACCAGAACCTCCGGCACCTTCATGCCCCTGAACTCCCGGGGACGTGTGTACTGCGGATGCTCGAGCAGGTCCTGACTGAAGCTGTCACACGCGACAGACTCACTCTTCCCCACGACACCCGGGATGAAGCGGGAAGTCGCATCCACAATGATCATCGCGGCCACTTCCCCCCCGGTCAGGATGTAATCACCGATGGAGATCTCATCCGTGATCAGATCCTGGATCACACGCTCGTCCACGCCCTCATAACGGCCGCAGATAAGAATGATTCCCGGCTCCCCGGCCATCGCCTCCGCTCTCCGTGTATCGAACCGTTTGCCCCGGGGTGAAAGAAGATAGGCCGGAGCTTCCTCGGCTGCCCGGATATGCTCCACGGCCGCAAAAACCGGTTCTGGTTTCAACACCATTCCCGGGCTCCCGCCGAAGGGACGGTCGTCCACCTGACGGTGCTTATCGGTCGCAAAATCGCGGAGATTGTGCACATTCACGTTCAATAGCCTTTTTTCGATCGCTTTCCCCACCACTCCGGCTGAAAGAACAGACCCGAACATTTCGGGGAAAAGTGTAATTATATCAAATCTCATTTATATCCAAAAGCCCAAGCGGCGGATCGATCACCAGCCTCCTGTTCCGCAGGTCGAACTCCCTGCAGATGGTCCCGACCAGGGGGATCAGGATCTCCCGATCACCAGCGGCCACGACCAGAAGGTCATTGCACCGGATCCCGATCACGTCCTTGACCCTGCCGACCTCCCTGCCGTCCAGGGTCACGACCGAGAAACCCTCGATCTCGTGGAGGTAGAACTCGCCTTCGTCAAGGGGGTGCAGTTCCTCTTCGGCTGCGAATGCCTCGGCGCCGATGAACTCCTCGGCCTGGGTGATGGACTCGATCCCCTCTAATCGGACGATGTAGAATTCTTTGAAAACGCGGACGGCTTCGACTTTAAAAGCGTCTAAGCGCCCCTCTCGATCAATATACAGCCGTGAAAAAAAAAGGCTCTGCGGGGATTCCCGCCCTGATGCGAAGCTCGCCTTTTTTCCCCTGACTTCTAACAACCCTTCCTATACTGATCAAATCAAACCTTCTCGATGATCTCCAGGTTGTATCTCCGCTTCTCTTTCATTCCGGCGGCACCCAAGATCACTCTGATAGCGCGAGCGGTTCGCCCCTGCTTTCCGATAACCTTGCCTAGATCATCCTGGGCGACCTTGAGCTCCAGGATCGTGGTCTGCTCCCCTTCCAACTGAGAAACAACAACTTTGTCCGGGTCGTCCACTAAGGCTTTGGCGATCAATTCTACGAGTTCTTGCACTGTAACCTCCTTTTTGCGTTGTTAACCCAATGGTTTTTCGGAGTTAGAAGCTTTGTCCAAGAGCGACTGCACCGTTTTGGATGCTTGGGCCCCTTGTTTCAGCCAGTAGTTCGCTCTTTCCATGTCGATCTTGATCTCCGCCGGCTCTTTCAGAGGATCATAAAAGCCGATGATCTCTTTGGCCTTGCTTTCCCTCGGCCGCCGGCTATCGGTCACAATCACACGATAAAAAGGTTTTTTTTTCGCACCAAGTCTCATTAATCGGATTGATACCATTTTTAACTATTCGTCTCCATTGTAGTAAATTGTGATGATATCGGAAAAAAAACGCAAAGTCAAGGAATGGGGCATGCAATCGCTCGGGGGAAGGGTTCGTCAATGCGGGAACGAAGACAGCATTTTCTGGAACTGGGACTGCTTCATCAGCTTGCGCATCTCCAGGTACTGTTTGAGCAGCTGGTTTACATCCGACACGGGGCGGCCGCTCCCCCGGGCGATCCTCTGTCTGCGGCTGCCGTTGATGATCTTGGGATTTTCCCTCTCTCTGGGGGTCATGGAGTTGATGATGGCCTCGAAATAGACCACCTTCTTGTCGTCCACCTGCAGCTTGGACATCTGTTTGAAGGGGCCGCCTACCGGGAGATCGCCGAGGATCTGGGACAGGGAACCCATCTTCTTGAGCTGGATGAGCTGTTTTCGAAAGTCCTCCAGAGAAAACTCCTGTTTTTTCAGTTTGCGGGCGAGCTCCTCGGTTTCCTTGAGGTCCGTCTCCTTTTCCGCCTTTTCGATGAGAGAGAGCACATCACCCATTCCCAGGATGCGCGAGGCCATGCGGTCGGGATGGAACACTTCCAGGCGGTCGAGCTTTTCGCCGACACCCACGAATTTGATGGGCTTCCCCGTAACAGAAACGATAGACAGTGCCGCACCTCCCCGGGAATCACCGTCCAGTTTGGTCAGGATGACGGAGGTCAGGCCGATCCTCTCTGCGAACTCGGAAGCGCTCTTGACCGCATCCTGCCCGGTCATGGCATCCCCGACATAGATGGTCTCGACGGGATTCAGGATATCCCGCGCCAGACGAAGCTCCCCCATGAGATCTTCATCTACATGGAGGCGTCCGGCCGTGTCCACGATGAGCGGGTCGTATGCGTGCTCCCGGGCGTGGTCCACCGCCTCCTTGAGCGCTTTCTGGGGGTGGGCCATCTGATCCGGGGAAAGCTCGTAGAAGGGAATCTTAAGGGTCTGTCCGATGATCTTCAACTGGTCCTGCGCGGCGGGCCGCTTCAGGTCAAAGGATACCAGCAGCGGTGATTTCTTCTGATCGGCCACCATACGGGCCAGCTTACCGCAGGTCGTGGTCTTGCCTGCGCCCTGCAGCCCGACCAGCATGAAGACCGAGGGCGGAGCGGGGCTGAACTCCAGCTTGCTCTGGGAATGCCCCAGCATGGCCGTCAGTTCGTCACGGACGATCTTGATGACCTGCTGGGCCGGAGTCAGGCTGCCCAACACAGCCTCATCCAGTGACTTCTCCTTGATGTGCGCCTCAAACTCCTTGACGACTTTGTAGTTGACATCCGCCTCAAGAAAAGCCATCCGCAGCATCTTGAGGGCCTCACCCATGTTTTTTTCGGTGATCTTGGCCTCACCACGCAGGAACTTGACGACGGACTGAAGACGATCTGATAACTGATCGAGCATGATCTCACCTTGGACCGGGATTCGTGTTGAAAATGTATTATACCTTGGGGACCACGTAAAATCCAGGCGGCCGGGCTGAATGCTTACAGCGCTGGGCAGAGAGGGTGAGCAGGCGGGGCGGCCCTTGACAAAGCCCGGCATTCGGCATAAGGTATCTAGCACGAAAAAGGCCTGTCTCGTTTTCTGAGGAGAGCAGAAATGAAGTCCAAGATTGACTATCAGGAGATCCTCAAGCTCATCGACCTGCTCGAGGAGCGGGACCTGACCCGCTTCGAGCTGGAAGTGGAGGGATTCAAGATCAGCATTGGCCGTGGCCAGGCTCCGGGCGCCCCGCTGGAGATCATGGCGGCACCCCCCGCCTCGCCGCCTGAGGGAGCTACCCATAAGGCCTCCCAGCAGGAGGCAAGCGGACCGGAAGAGCGCGAGGACCTAGAGTACGTGGCATCACCCATGGTGGGCACATTTTACCGCTCTCCCGATCCCTCATCTGCTGCTTTTGTAGAGAAAGGTGAGAGCGTTACCAAGAATCAGACGCTGTGCATCATCGAAGCCATGAAGCTTATGAACGAGATCGAGGCTGATGTCGACGGCGTCGTGGAAGAGATCTTCGTCAAGAACGGCAAGCCCGTGGAGTATGGGCAGAAACTGTTTGCGATCAAATCCAAATAAGGCCCGCCCATGTTCTCTAAAATCCTGATCGCCAACCGGGGAGAGATCGCCCTGCGGATCATCCGGTCCGCAAAAGAACTCGGCCTGAAGACCGTCGCCGTCTATTCCGAGCCGGACAGCACTTCCCTGCACACCATGCTGGCCGACGAGAAAATCTGTATCGGCCCGGCCAAGGCGTCGGAGAGCTATCTCAACATACCCAACATTTTAAGCGCCGCCGAGATCACAAAGGCTGATGCCATCCATCCAGGATATGGTTTCCTGGCGGAGAATCCGCGTTTCGCCGAGATCTGTGAGACCTCGGGGATCACCTTCATCGGGCCCACGGCTGAGGTGATGAGGCTCATGGGCGACAAGAGCCGGGCGCGTCAGGAGATGAAAAAGGCCAAACTGCCGGTCACGCCGGGCTCGGATGCGATCATGGCCGACCTCGACGATGCGAAGCGGATGGCCAAGAAGATCAAATACCCTGTCATCCTCAAAGCCGCGTCCGGAGGCGGGGGCAAAGGCATGCGCATCGTCAGGACTCCATCGGCCTTGGAGGAACTGTTCTCCATCGCCCAATATGAGGCAAAAGCCTCCTTCGGAGATGCCTCCCTGTACATGGAGAAATACATCGAGGGCGCCCGGCACATCGAGATCCAGGTTGTCCGTGACTCGCATGGTCATTCCCTGGCCTTCGGCGAAAGGGAGTGCTCGGTCCAACGGAAACATCAGAAGGTCATAGAGGAGACGCCGTCCCCATTCATCGACGAAAAAACACGCCGGCGCATCACCAAGGCGGTCGAGGATGCGACCAGCTTCATCGATTACCAGAGCCTGGGCACCTTCGAGTTCCTGGTGGACGATCAAAAGAACTTCTTCTTCATGGAGACAAACACACGAGTCCAGGTAGAGCACCCCATCACCGAGATGGTGTACGGGATCGACCTCATTAAGGAACAGATCCGTCTGGCGGCAGGTGAAACACTCTCTCTGTCCCACGATCTCCGGATGCAGGGGCACAGTCTGGAGTGCCGCATAAACGCCGAGGATGCGGAAACCTTCATCCCTTCTCCAGGCAAGATCGAATTCCTGGTGCTGCCCGGAGGCCAGGGGATCCGCGTGGATACCGCAGCCTACGAAGGATGGGTCATCCCTCCCGACTACGATTCCCTGGTAGCAAAGATCGTGGCTGTCGCGCCCACACGCAGGGAAGTGATAGACAAGATGCGCACTGCCCTGGAGATGACCACCATCGTGGGGATCAAGACCAATATCCCCCTGCACATGAACATCCTTTCCAACTCCGAATTCAAGAAAGGCCGGTACGACATCCAGTTCCTGGAAAACATGCTGGAAAAACAGAAAAAGAACCGCCGGGCCTAGGACCTGTCCTTCACTCCCTCCGTACTGCAGATGTTGCCGGACGGCCTCTCTCGATCAGCTCATACTGCACGCTCAGGACGCCGGAGTTGTCCTCGACCACGAGTTCGTTGATCCCCAGATACAGGCTGCCGGCGATCGGCATCTCCACGCTCTGCTCCGAGCCGATGTAGAAATACTCGATGATCTCGTTGCGGGTTTCCTCCCCGGTCTCCTCATCCACATCCACGGAAATCAGAAGAACGATCCTCCCTATGAGTG
>CBFDBC010000022.1:0-25080 GCA_965602945.1 uncultured bacterium
GGGCCCGAAGTCATGGTTGACCTCATAGCTGCCCTGCGCCTCCTCGTACCCTTGAAGCACCAGGCGTTTGAGCTCATGGGTTTCCGCATCCACGTTGAATTCCACCTGTAATCCTCCCACTTTTGTGGTCAAACGGTGCATCTGCTGAGGGCCAAAGCTCTTGAGCTCCTGGTAAGCGAGCTCTCCCTTGAAGTTTTTCAACGTAAAAAGACCGCTGCGCAGTCTGGCCAATACCTGGTAGACGGCGGCATCCAGCCCCTGGAACTGAGACAGGTTGTTGAAGCAGTTGCGCCGTACGCCCTGGTCGCTCACCAGGATCGCTTCGGTTATGATGGGTGCTTTGCCCACGGTCATCTTCATGGGTCCCGAAGACGACATGGTGTAGGTAGTGGGTCCGAAGCTGAAGGCGAAGCTCTCGATCCCGGAGAGCCGATCGCTCCCTCCCGCGGCCTCGATGTTCCTGGCGATGACCTCGTCCCCGGCTTTGATCTCAGGGAGGACCTGCTGGCAGGCGCACACTGCAACCGAAGCCATGATTGTTAATACAAAAAAATGCAGGAGTCGAAATTTGGGCATGATTCCCTCCTTTGTCATTTGAGTCATTCTAGGACATGTTTCGAACTTCTGCAAGAAATGATATCCGGCTCTCCACGGGGAGTTGATATATTCAAAACCCGATAACGACACGTATGTGAATCTGACTCTTTGATTCAAGTTCTGATCGGATAAGAATTTCACGATTTTTCTCGAGTATGGAAATACTTTTCTCACTATTTCTAAGTTTGTACCCTGGTACTTGGTGTGCTATACTTCCTCGTTACATTTTTTGCCGATCATGAGGAGTATGTCATGCCTGAAATAGAAGTCAACGGCAGGACCGTCACGCTCAACGACGATGGATTCCTGACCGATCCCAGCGAGTGGGACCAGGACGTCGCCGTGGCCCTGGCCAAGGCCGAGGAGGGCCTGGACACCCTCAACGAGGAACACTGGAATGTGATCAATTATATTCGGGGCTATTTCGAGGAAAAGGACATGGCACCTATGGTGCGCAAGGTCTGCAAGAACTCCGGCCATTCCCTGAAGCACATCTTCGAGCTTTTTCCCTCCGGCCCTGCCAAGGGAGCCTGCAAGCTGGCGGGGCTTCCCAAGCCGGACGGCTGTGTCTGATCTTCCCGGCTGATCACGCTTTGAGCCGCGTCCCTTATGAGTGATCTTCTATATATCCTGGAGAACGAGGTCCAGCTGGCCGCGTTATTTTTCCTGGCTGTTGTCTACACAGCGCGGCTCGTGTGGCTATTCCGTTTCCGGGCGCTGCGGGAACGGACCTATCCGGCCGGCGCGGCCCGCACCGGGATCGCCCTTTCCATGATGAACGTGGCCATGCCCTGGGCCATGGAATCCACCCGCAGGAGACCCGGCTTCTACGCGCAGTTCATCGTCTTTCATGCCGGAGTGGTCGCGGCCGTCGGCGCGACCTTTCTCATCCCGTACTGGCCGCAGGTATTCGAATCGGTTGTGGTGGTCCGGATATTCCAGGGTATCCTGGGGGCCGCATTCCTGTTCGGCATGTGGAGGCTCTACCGCCGCATCTTCGATCGCAGGATGAAACTGATATCCAGCCTGGATGACTATTTTTCCCTCATCCTCATGATCCTCTATTTTGCCCTGGCCCTGGTGGCGGTGCCCAATGACTATCACAGGAGGGAATGGCCCCTGATCCTGTTTTTCTTACTGACCGCGTTTTTTCTGGTCTATGTGCCCTTCTCGAAGATCGGTCACTACCTGTACTATCCTTTCACCCGCTTCTTCCTGGGACGGACCATGGGGCACCGGGGCGTGCTGGCAAAAAAGAAACGGCTGTGAGTATGGCAAGATCGAAGCGTAGGAAATCCGACCAGCCCGGCATCGACGTCCGGGATGTGACCGCTCTTCCTCTGGAACTGGGTTCCCAGAACAAAGCCAAAGAAGAAAATCTGTCCAGTGTGCGCGAGGGCTTCCTGAAACTCTATGACGGAGAGAGTGACAATGCCCGCCGTTTCGTCGAACTGCTGCGCGAGAGGGTCAACCGACAGCTGGTCAGCTCATTTGTCGGCTGCGTTCACTGCGGTCTGTGCGCCGAGTCCTGTCACTATGCGCTGACACGGCCGGACGACCCCACCATGACTCCGGCCTACAAGGCCGACCAGGTCCGTAGGATCTTCAAGCGTCATCTGGACTGGACCGGCCGAGTATTCCCCCGCTGGGTCAAGGCCGGATCTCCGGATACCGATGCGGACCTCAACCGGCTCAAGAACATCGTGTTCGGGACCTGCAGCGCCTGCCGCCGCTGCACGCTGAACTGCCCCATGGGAGTGGATACGGCACTTCTCATCCGCCTGGCGCGCGGCATCCTGGCCGAGCTGGGCATCGTGCCCGAGGGTGTGTTCAACGTGAGCCGGGACCAGTGGGAGACGGGCAACCAGATGGCCGTGACCGAGGAGGATTACCTGGAGACGCTGGAGTGGATGCAGGAGGAACTGCAGGAGGAATTGGCGAAGGATGACCTCGAGATCCCGCTGGATGTACCCGATTGCGATTTCATGTACACCATAAATCCACGGGAGATCAAGTTCGATCCACGATCCATCGCCGACGCGGCCAAGATCTTCTATTTTGCGGGCGAGAGCTGGACCATGCCCAAATGGGGCTGGGACCAGACCAACTTCGGCCTGTTCTCCGGGGACGACAAACTTGGGGCTTTTGTGGCTAAAAATCTCTACGAAGCGGCCGTGAAACTGAAGGCCCGGCGCATCGTGATCTCGGAATGTGGACACGGCTACCGCTCCACGCGCTGGGAAGGGTACAACTGGGCCGGCTACGACCAGGACATCCCCTCGGAATCGGTGATCCTAACCTTGATCCGATACATCCGGGAGGGCCGGATCCGGATCGATGCCTCACGCAACAGCGAATCCGTGACCTTTCACGATTCCTGCAACATCGCACGGTCCGGCGACCTGGTCGAAGAGCCGCGCTGGATCCTGGAGCGTGTCTGTGAAGACTTCCGTGAGATGACACCCAACCGCACGGAAAACTACTGCTGCACTGGCGGGAGCGGGCTGCTTTCCATGGCAGAGTATAAGCCTCTGCGCATGGAGGTGGCCCAACTCAAGGCGGAGCAGCTCCTGGCCACCGGCGCGAAGCTCGTCTGCACCATCTGCCACAACTGCGTGGACGGCCTGAATGACGTGATCAAGCATTACCAGTTGGACATGCGTGTGGTGCAGATCATCGAGCTGGTTGCCAACGCTCTCATCATTCCGGAATGATCCATTCATTCGTCTGAGGGCCTGCCCGGTACGTGCCTTCCTCCAGATACCACCGTCCCGATAAAAACCATGGGCATACTGGAAATATCGGTTTGACTGTGCTACATTTCGACATCTCTAGAGAGGAGAAAGCCGGTAATGATATATGACAACATCCTGGAACTGATCGGAAACACGCCCCTTGTCAAGCTCAGCAGGATCAAGGGGGACCTGAGAGCCAACATCCTGGCCAAACTCGAATTCTACAATCCCACCGGGAGTGTAAAGGACCGGATCGCCCTGAGCATGATCGAAGAGGCGGAAAGGCAGGGGATCATCAAAAGAGGGGACTGCATTGTGGAACCCACAAGCGGGAACACGGGGACCAGCCTGGCCCTGGTCTGTGCCTTGAAGGGATATCGAATGATCGCGGTCATGCCCGAGCAGATGAGCCAGGAGCGGAAGGACATGATCACCGCCTTCGGGGCCGAGATAGAGATGGTCTCCAGTCAGGGTGAGGCCGAAACGGGGACCTTTGCACTGGAAGACCTGGAGGCAACCCTGGCCCGGGCCGTAGAGCTTGCTTCCCGGGACGGCCACTACATGCCCAATCAGTTCGCCAATCCCAGCAATACACTCGCCCACGAAAACACCACGGCCGAGGAGATCTGGTCACAGACAGGGGGACGGATCGATGCTTTTGTGGCCGGCGTCGGCACCTCGGGGACTGCCATGGGAGTGAGCCGGGGCCTTAAGCGGAAACATCCCGGGGTCAGGATCTATGTCATCGAGCCAGAAAATTCGGCGGTGATCTCCGGCGAATCTCCCGGGCACCACCGGATCCAGGGGATCGGCGAGGGCTTCATCCCGGAGCTCTATGACCATTCCTTCAGCGATGGTGTGGTAAAGGTGTCGGATATCGAAGCCAAGGCGACCGCCTGCCGCCTGGCCCGCGTGGAGGGGATCTTCTGTGGCTACTCGGCAGGGGCCAATGTGTTCGCCAGTCTGAAGGTCGCCGAAGAACTTGGAGCAGACAAGACCATTGTCACGGTCATACCGGATACCGGGATGAAATATCTGAGCACAGAGCTTTTCCGGCGCAGTCCGGAGATCTGCTCCATCCACTGCTGCACTTTGAAGAGTGATGAGGCCCGGGAAGAGTGCCTGCGCGCGCAGGGAGCGGCCCGCTGCTGCGTACTCGAACCCTGCTGAGTTAAGACCTTTTTCTCTGCATCTCGGCGATCTCAGCCACGGCCTCGATAGCGGCACGGATATGTCCTTCGGTGTTGAAGGGGCCGATGCCGAAGCGCACACCCCCATGAATCTCCGTGGTACCCAGCTGATCGTGTACCAGGGGGGCACAGTGCAGTCCCGTACGGCATGCGATGCTGTAATCCACGTCCAGCAGGGTGCCGGTATTCAGGGCTTCCATCCCATCCACATTGCAGAGGAGCACGGAGATGTGGTCGGTCAGGTCATCCTGGCAGTAAAGGGTTACGCCTTCTATCTCAGCCAGTCCGTCGCGCAGCATGCGTGTGAGAGATGCCTCATGGGCGTGGATGGCATCCAGGCCTTTCTTCTCCACCCACTCGAGCCCTGCTTTCAGCCCGGCGATCCCCAGTGTGTTGGGGGTTCCGTACTCCAGGCGATAGGGGTATTCATAAAGGTGGGTCTTCACAGCCGACCGAACCCCGGTCCCGCCCGCCCGCGTGTGGCGGATCTCGATCCCCTCGCGTACGTAGAGACCGCCGATCCCTGTCGGGCCCAACAGGGATTTGTGCCCGGTGAAGGCCACCACATCCAGGTTCAGATCTTCCATGTCCACCGGGATCTTTCCTACAGACTGGGAGGCGTCGATGGCCAGGGGAACCCCGTTTTCCCGGCAAAGCCGGCCGATCTCCTTGACCGGCTGGATGGTCCCGATCACGTTGGAGGCATGGTTCACCATCACGAGCTTGGTGTTGGGCTTGAATTTTTTCTTGAAATCGTCGGGATCCACGAATCCAGTGTCATCGAAGGGAACATGGTCGAGCTCCACACCATTGAATTTCCAGAGATGATACAGGGGCCGGAGTACGGAATTGTGCTCGATGGTGGTGGTGATCGCGTGATCCCCTCTTTCCAGCATTCCGAAGGCAATGAGGTTCAGGGCATCTGTCGAGTTGTAGGAGAAACACATCCGGTTGGGATCGGTGCCGTTTAAAAATGTAGTCAGGGCCTTGCGGGTATCCTCGACCACCTCGCCCGCTTCCATACATATGTCGTAACCGGACCGGCCCGGGTTGACTCCGAGCTTTCGGTAGAAAGCGTCCATATACGTGTAGACCTCTTCCGGTTTGGGATAAGAAGTCGCCCCGTTATCCAGGTAGATAAATTCGCTCATATCATCCTCCGTATGTTCCGGAACTCAATTTCAAAGATTAAAAAGCCAAGCTTCACATGTTAAAAAAAAATGGAAGCAAAAGCAACGCCTCCCCAGAAAATTTGACAGGACTTCTCCAATTGGACTAGAATTTATACCTTTGGAAGACATGAGGAGAGCGCTATGGCTCGTAAAATAGGGTCGTGGTCGGTAATGCTGCTGGCTGCCGTGACCCTGACTGCCGGATCCTTCTGCGGTAAGGCACCGCCGGGTTATGATCTTTTGATCAAAGGCGGTACGCTGATCGATGGTTCCGGCTCGGCCGGATTCGTGGGCGACATCGGCATAAAGGGTGACCGTATCGTCAAGATCGGCCGGATCAACGGGGGCCCGGCGCAAACCGTGATCGATGCCAAGGGACTGGTCGTCACACCGGGTTTCATCGATGTCCACACGCACTGTGACCGGGCCGTCTCAGAGGTTCCCACCGTGGACAACTACATCCTGCAGGGCGTGACTACGGTCATCGGTGGGAACTGCGGCGGGCATCCCTACCCGGTATCCGAGCTTTTTTCCAAGATAGGGGAGGTCGGGACAGCACCCAACTTCGGCACACTCATAGGCCACAATACCCTCCGGAGGGAAGTGATGGGCATGGCCATGGAGCCGCCCACCGCTGAGCAGATGGAACAAATGAAGGCGCTGCTGCGGCAGGAAATGCATGCGGGAGGGATGGGACTATCCACCGGCCTTGCCTACCTGCCCGGCACATATTCCGAATCGGCCGAGCTCGTGGAACTGGCTTCCGTGCTGTCTCCTTCGGGCGGGCTCTACGCCACTCACCTGCGGGATCAGGCGGAAGGCATCACGGAGTCCATCGAAGAGGCCCTGCTGGTCGGCGAGAAGAACGGGATACCGGTTCAGATCTCGCATATCAAACTGGCGGACGACAGGGTCTGGGGCGAGCTGGAGCGTATCACGCATCCGGTCGAGCTGGCCCGGTCTCGAGGGGTAAAGGTCTACTTGGATCAATATCCCTATACCGCAACCAGCTCAGGATTCACGTCCAGTTTTCCCTCCTGGGCTTTCGAGGGGGGGCGGGAACGCTTCCTGGACAGGCTTAAAGACCCGGAGCAGTTCAATCGGATCAGGGACCACATCATCCGGAAGCGGTTGACATCTTCACGTGGGATCGACAGGCTCGAGACGATCTACCTCGCCTCCTATCGACACGAGCCCGGGTATCAGGGAAAAAACATCAAGGAGATTCTGCTGGAACAAGGCCGGGACACCTCAGTGGACAATGCGGCCCGATTGATCATCGAGATACAGGAGAATGGGGGCGCCCAGGGGGTCTTTTTTCAGATGGACGAATCGGACGTCGAGGCCCTGATGACACTGGATTACACCATGCACGCATCTGACGGAGGGATCCAGGTTCCCGGCCAGGGCGTGCCTCATCCGCGCAGTTACGGGACCTTTCCCCGGATCATAGCCCTTTATGTGAGGGATCGGGGAGTCCTCAAGTTAGATGAGGCCGTACGCAAGATGACATCCCTGCCGGCAGCCGCATTCCGGATAGAAAGGCGAGGCCGGCTTGAAGAAGGCTGCTATGCCGACATTACGATATTCGACTTCCAGCGTTTCAGTGACCCGGCTACATTCTCCACGCCGCATCAGTACAGCCGGGGATTGGAGTACGTGATCGTGAATGGTGAGATCGTGGTCGAGCATGAGCAGCTCACGGGAAGACTGCCCGGACGCATTATTTATGGGCCGGGCAAACAGGCCAAGGAGGACTCGAATTGATTATTTTTAAGCGGGACGACGCCGCAGAATTGAGTCAGACACGAATATGAAAGCTAACACCAACAAGGCCATCGAATTCTTGCTCGCCCGCGGCAATCTCCCGATCCTTTACTGGCTGAAAAAGGACATCTTGGAAGTGCCCGTGGAGCGGGAGTATAAGAACCTGCAGAAATTAGCCTCCCGGATCCGGATCCTGGAAAGCCAGAGAGAAAACGGCGGGTGGTGCCGTAGAGTGTACGAGAACAATCCGCGGTGGGAAAAGACCTATTACATCGTCGAGACCCTGCACAACGCTTTCCGGCTCTATGATTATGCCTGCAATCAGGAACTTGAAGAGATCCAGAAAATGGTGGATTTCCTGTTTTCGACCCAGACTAACGAGGGGGATTTTCGAGGAGCGTATTTTAATGAATACGCTCCGACCTATCACGCCTTGACCCTGGAAGTGCTCTGTCTTTTTGGATTTGACAGTGATAAGCGTATCCAGAAAGGATTCCGCTGGCTTATACGGAACCGGCAGGAAGACGGAGGATGGGTCATCCCTTACCGTACGATCGAAAAAACCGAGCTGAATAAACGCTACAACCTGGATGCCCAGCAGAACATAAAACCCCTTAAGCCCGAGCCCTCCAATCCCTCCTCCCATCTGGTCACGGGTATGGTGCTGCGAGCCATGGCTGTCTCTCCTACCTGGCAGAAGAACAAGGACACTCGTAAGGCCGGAGAATTGATGATCAGCCGCTTCTTCACACCCGATTTTTACGAAGACCGCCAGGCAGCCCGTTACTGGGAAGAGATCACCTATCCATTCTGGGCAACCGACATTCTCAGCAGCCTGGATTCATTGGCCAGGATCGGCTTTACGATTGAACATCCGGGCATAAAGAAAGCATTCGACTGGCTTTTGAAGCTTCAGGACAGTCATGGATTCTGGAAAGCCGGTTCGAAGAAATCCACGCTCGAAGACCACCTTTGGGTAACCCTCTCGGTGCTGCGTGTGATCAAACACCTGGGTTTGCTCGATCTTTGACCGTCAGTGAACGAACTCCACGAAACGGGTCTGGAGTTCCGTGAGCAGATGGTAGAGCCTTGCCTGCAGATGGTGAAAATTCTTGTTCCTGGTCAGGCTTTCCTCGGTATCTCCGGGGAACAGGACCATCCGGCGGAATGAATCCCCCTCAAGATAGCAGCAGATGATGTTGTGCACCAGGCGCTTGAATTCCTCGATGTGCACCTGATCCTTCAAGTGGATTCGCTCCGCCTCTCCGAGAAAGTGCTGGAAGACGTTGGCCCATTCCCGGTTCTCCCCCTTATGCAGTGATTCGATGATGTCACCGAGGACCAGGATGAGTTCTTCGATGCGCCATTTCTCGATCTTGAGCATGGTATCTCCATACTGCCAGAACTTGTCTTAAAAATCCACCCCATCCGTGTTTCCCACCCATGCGACGGGGAGCGAGGATTTTTGAATCCGGATGGGGAAGCTGTTATCATGGACATATGCAATATTTCCTGGGGCTGGGCGGAAACCTGGGAGACCGGGAGTCATTCCTTAGACAATGCCGAGACCTTCTCGAGCATGCCTCGGTCCGGATCCTGCGCTGTTCCCCTGTTTACGAGACGGAACCGGTCGGCCTCAGACAGCAGCCCCGGTTCCTGAATCAGGTTTTAGAGGTGGAGACGGAGCTGGACCCGCCGGGGCTCCTGAGCGCGGTGAAAACTATCGAAGCTGAGATAGGCCGGACCGCCGGACCGCCTGGCGGCCCCCGTGTGATCGACATCGACATCCTGCTCGCGGGCGACCTGGTCCTGGACACGGAACGGCTCCAGGTCCCTCACCCCCGTATGGCAGAGCGAAATTTTGTGCTTGTTCCCCTGAGTGGAATAGCCCCGGAAGCCGTCCATCCCGTCTTGAGGAAAACCATACGGGAGCTGCGTGACGAGTGCCGCGATACGGCCGTCTATTCGCTTTTCGGATAACGCCCCGCATCGGGTTTCCTTTTTATCGAGTCTGGGATACACTGTGAGAAACCCGGTCCGTGTCAGCCGGGAGATCGTACAGAGGACCATGGAAATGCCTAATAAGATGAATGACAAGCACAGAGAATCCCAGCCCATTCACACCAAGATCATCGATGATGTCTTCACCGATGCTGTCGAGATGGTCAAGCCCCGTTTCGAAGTGGATTATGATGCGTATCTCGAGCGGCTCTGGCAGGCCAATCCGGAGATCCACAAGCGGATCAAGCGCTCCTCGACCCTGGAGGACGCGCGGCGGTCTCTTTTTATCTACCTGGAGAATGCGGAGCGGCATCTCTTCGACCTGAACAACGACTTCCACATCCTGGAAAAAGCCACGGTGCGGGAGTGCATCCGCGCATTCAAGAGCATCATAGGGCCCATCAACGAATACAGGACCGGGACTTCAGCGCTGGACAATCTCTGGAAGATGGCCCGCGGACGGACCGCGGAGCTGGCCCAGCCGGTGGCCGTCGGCTTCCTCATGGAGTTCATCAATCTCTTCCGGGGAGTGGCCGGCAAGTCCAATATCTACTTTGAATCACGAGAAGCCAAGAAGGGGATCCCGGATTTCCTGCGCCTGGAAGGGCGGGAGGCCGCGGAAGCCCGCACAGAGGTCCTGGATGACCTCGGTTCCACCATGCAGAAATATTTCAAGAAATATCCCTCCGGTCTGGAACAGGATGTGAACACGTGGCGCAAAGAGAACCGGGAACGCATCCTTCATTACTTCAAGGCATCGGAAGAGGACTGGGGGGATTACAGGTGGCATCTCCGGCATGTCATCCGGACTGCGAAGCCTTTGAAGGACCTGATCGAACTGACCACGGACCAGCAGGCGGCGATCGACAAGGCGATCCAAAACCGCATTCCATTCGGGATCACCCCCTACTATCTGCATCTCATGGACAGGGAGATCGCCCTGGACTACGACCACGCCGTACGCTCCCAGGTCATCCCTCCTCCTGATTATGTCGACATCATGGCCGACCACAGGCGCGACCGGGGGCTGGTATTCGATTTCATGGGAGAGCACGACACCTCGCCCGTAGACCTGGTCACACGCCGGTACCCGGGGATTGCCATCATCAAACCTTTCAATACCTGTTCCCAGATCTGTGTCTATTGTCAGCGCAATTGGGAGATCGATGAGGTGCTGGATCCCGGAGCTATGTCCACGCGGAAAAGCGTCCAGCAAGCCGTGGACTGGCTGAGGGAACACACGGCCATTGGAGACATCCTGGTCACAGGAGGAGATCCCATGATCATGAAGGATGATCAGATCTCCTGGCTTGTGCAAGCTCTGTGTGATATCCCACACATATACCGGATCCGCATCGGATCCCGTACGCCGGTAGTCCTTCCCATGCGCTGGACAGACCGGCTGCTCGGCATATTGAGTGACGCCAACATCCCGGGAAGGAGGGAAGTTGCCGTCGTGACTCACTTCGAACACAGCTACGAGATCACGCCGGAATCCTGCGATGCCGTTCAGAAGATCAGGCGCGCCGGGATGGGTGTCTACAACCAGCAGGTTTTCACCGTTGAGAATTCACGGAGGTTCGAGACCGCCAAGCTGCGCAAAGACCTGCGTCTTATAGGTGTCGACCCATATTACACTTTCAACATGAAGGGCAAGGAAGAAACTCGGCGGTACATGGTGCCTATCGCCCGCATCCTGCAGGAGCGCAAGGAGGAGGCACGGCTGCTCCCGGGTATGGACCGCACCGATGAACCCGTGTTCAACGTCCCGAAGCTGGGTAAGAACCATCTCCGGTCATGGCAGGACCACAGGCTTGTCATGGTTCTCCCGGACGGTTCCCGGGTCTATGAGTTTCATCCCTGGGAGAAAAACATCGAGCCGATCCCCCCCTACAACTACATAGACGTGCCCATCTATGATTATCTTGAGGAACTGGCCGCTCGCGGCGAGAACATACGTGATTACAGGACCATCTGGTTCTACTATTGATCTCCGAGACACATGCCGGTTACCAGACGAATCCTCGGTGCCGTCTTAACGCTCCTCCTGCTCCAGGGGGCTCTCCAGGCGCAGGAACGACCCAGGATCGGATTGGTCCTTGGGGCAGGCGGTGCCAAGGGGCTGGCCCACATCCCGGTCTTGAAGCTGCTGGATGACCTGGATATCCAGATCGACTGCATCGTAGGGACAAGCATAGGTGGGGTCTTGGGAGGGCTTTATGCCATCGGGTACTCCGGCAGCGAGATCGAAGAAATAACAGCAAACCTTGACTGGGAGGTACTTTTCAGGGACCTTCCATCCAGAGACAAGCGGCCTTATTTCAACAAGAAAGACGATGGGAAATATCAGCTGGATCTGATCTGGAAAGACTGGGTGCCTTCCCCTCCTCAAGGATTGATCTTCGGTCAGAACATCTTCCAGATCATGTCGCTTCTCACTTTTCCGTATGCCACGGTCCATGACTTCGATCGTCTGCCCGTTCCGTTTCGCTGCGTGACCGTGGATCTGGTGACGGGCCGGCCGGTTGTCCTCGGAGAGGGTTCTCTGGCCCTGGCCCTGCGGGCCACCATGGCCATCCCGACAGTCTTCAGCCCGGTGACCTGGGACCGATACATCCTGGTGGACGGGGGGATACTGAACACGCTGCCTGTGGATGTGGCACGCGAGATGGGAGCGGACATAGTCATCGCGGTGGACCTGTCTGCACCTCTGGGAGATTCGGACAGCCTGGATTCAGCGGATAGTATCCTGGCTCAGAGCATACGCCTGGTGGAGCACGCGCACAAGCGGGATAACGCGGCCGCGGCCGACATCCTGATCCATCCGGACATGACGGGCCTGGGAGCCATGGATTTTTTTTCTAGACAAAAGCTGGGAAGGATCAGAGAAGCGGGTCGATCGGCAGCGCGGGATGCTCGAGAAGAGCTCATCGAGCTAAAAGGCAAACATCACCTCTCTCGTTCGCGCCGGGACACGCAGGTGAGGATTCCGGATGCACTCAGGGTGGGGGAGCTACGTTTGATCGGCAATACTCGGTTAACCTCGGAATTTATCCTCTCCCAGTTCGGTATACAGCCGGGTGATAGTGTCGGGATAGAGCACATCAACCGGAAGGTTCAGGAGTTGTATTCGCTGGGGTATTTCGAAAACATCCATTATGAGATCTTCCAGCAGCCCCGGGAGGAAATAGAACTTGTGCTGAACGTCAAGGAACTGCCTCCCGGAAGGCTGCGCCTCGGTCTGCGCTACGACAACCTGCATAAACTGGTGGGGATCACAGGTGTGGATTTCTCCAATCTGTTCATGACAGGGATGCGCTTCGAGAACGAACTGCAGGTGTTCGGTCTGACACGCTTCCGGTCCCGGCTCTACTTCCCCTCCCGGACCCTTAACCTGCCGGTCTATCCGCTGCTTGAGGCCCGCTACCGCAACATCCCCACGCGCATTTATGACGGGCTGGGAGAGCGATCAGCCAGCTATAATGACCGGGCCTGGAACCTGGACTTCGGGATCGGATTCCTGCCGGCGAAGTGGCTGAACGCCGAAGTCGCCTATCGGATGGAGGCCATGGACCTGAAGCCCACCTCCGCCATACCGAAAATGGGGCTCCTGCCCGAACTCAAGGACAGCCTGCGCCAGATCGTCGGAAGCTTCACACTGGATACTCTGGATGATGTCCAGCTGCCCGGAAGGGGCCTGCTCCTCAAACTGGCTTACGAAGGGAGCTTCGAGGAACTCGGTTCCGATCTGGCCTACGACAAGCTGGGAGTCTCGCTGGACGGGTATCTCACATTTTCGGAGCGGCACACGGGACGGATCTTCGCCTTCTTCGGCCGAACCTGGGGAGCTGTTCCTTACTACAAATATTTCAACCTGGGACGCCCGCGGAGTTTTGTGGGCATGCACTATGACCAGCTTTTTGGAAGCCGGATGAAAGTCCTCAGGGGAGAGTACCGTTTCAAATACAACGAATTCCTCAACCTCAGCCTCATGGGCAACGTGGCCTTTGATTTTGCGCAGAAGGCCCGGCCGGATCTCGGGAGTCCGCTGCTGTGGGGCTGCGGTGCCGCGGTGGTGGTCGGCTCACCGCTTGGCGTACTCGAGATCGTCTTCAGCCTGGGGAGCCGGAGCCTCGCCGAGCCGGACAAGGCCCGGAGCGTCCTGTATGTGGTCCTGGGAACCCATTTTTGAGCTGCCTAATCGAAGGCATCCCGGTAGTGGCGGATCCTGTATTCCCCCGATCCCCGTTCGAACCGGATAGCCAGCACATCGAACCGGCACTTGATATCCTCCAGACGGCGGTGGAAAAGATAGGCTTCGGCAATGCGGCGTATCTGGCGTTGTTTTTCAGGAGTTACCGATTCTTCGGGGGAAGAACAGGCTGAACTGTCCCGTGTCTTGACCTCTACGAAGACCAGAACGTCCTCTTCATAAGCGATGATATCGATCTCGCCGCGGCCGAACCGGTAGCCCCGCTCGACGATCCTGAAATCATGGTACCTCAGGTATTCCCGCGCGGCCCGTTCCCCATGGATCCCCAGCGCGTGCGGTGAGGCGGGAAACAAGGGAGGCATGTTTTTCTGGTCTATTTCTTTGGGAGCGCCACCGGGACGGCTTTCCATCGGACGCCTTCTTTGGTGTCCTCCAGGACGATCCCCCGGGCCAGGAGTTCATCGCGGATGGTGTCGGCCCGGGCAAAGTCTTTGGAGGCCCGGGCCTGCTCACGTTCATCGATCCAGTGTTTGATCTCATCCGGAAGGACATGCTGCTCCTGGACCGGCAGGATGCCCAGCACCCGGTCCCAAGAGCGAACGGCTTCTCCCAGGAGAACGGCTCCCTTTGCAGATATCTCTCCCCGGGCTAAAAGAATGTTGGCTCTTTTGATAAGTCCGAAGATCGCAGACAGCGCAGTCGAGATGTTGAGGTCATCACTGAGCCCGGACTCGAATTCCGTATTGCCGGACCTTACCAGATCCTCAACACGGGTCGAGTCCCCTTCAGGAAAGGAGCGTGACTCCAGCTCAAAGAGGAAATCACGCATTCTCTGCAGCGACGATTCGGCCTGATGGAGGGCATCGAGGGTAAAATTGAGCATCTTGCGGTAGTGGGTCGAGAGCAGCATGAGCCTGAGGGCCATCGGATCGGCCCCATGTTCTGTCGTTAGTTCCCGTATAGAGACGGTGTTGCCCTTAGATTTTGACATTTTCTGCCCGTCTCGCACCAGGTGCTGGCAGTGCAGCCAGTAGCGGACGAACCGGCTGCCTGAATAGGCCTCGGATTGGGCGATCTCGTTTTCATGATGCGGGAAGATGTTGTCAACTCCTCCGCAGTGAATGTCGAAAGATTCGCCTAGATATTTGGAGCTCATCACCGAACACTCGATATGCCAGCCCGGCCGCCCCGGCCCGAGTTCCGTCTCCCAGAAGATTTCGCCCTCTTTCTGAGCCTTCCAGAGGGCGAAATCATGCACGCTCTCTTTTTCGTATTCGTCGGAATCGATGCGCGTACCGGCTTTGCGCTCGTCCATGTCGATCCTGGACAGCCGGCCGTATTCCGGGAATCTGGAGATATCGAAATAATAACTGCCGTCGCTCTGATAGGCGAATCCCTTGTCCAGAAGCCCCCGGACCATCTCCACCATCTCGGGAATGTGTTCCGTGGCACGCGGGTACACTTCGGCGGGCAGGATGTTGAGCCGCTCCAGATCCTGGAAAAAAGCGTTCGTGTATTTTTCCGTGTATTGCTGCAGGCTGATTCCCAGATCGGTGGCGGCCCGGATGATCTTGTCCTCCACATCGGTGATGTTCATGACGTGTTTGACTTTGAATCCTTTGAACAAGAGGAACCGCTTGAGCAGGTCTTCGAACATGTAGGCGCGGAAATTTCCGATGTGCGCATAATCATAAACCGTGGGTCCGCAGGTATACAGTTTGACCACTCCCTCTTCTAAAGGACGAAAGTCGTCGAGCCTTCCGCTCATGGTGTTGAAAAATCGGATCATGTGTCTAATTATCGACCATATGACTATGCAGGTCAACCTAACGAGTCCGTCAGGAGTGGCTTTCATTTTTGGGCCGTATATGCCATAATTCTTCCCTTTCTGTCAAAAAGGAATGTGTAGCATGAGGCCCCACTGCATCGGTATCCGAAGAGAGGATAAAAATCCCTGGGAGAGGAGAGCGCCGCTCGTGCCCACCCATGTCCGGGAGCTCATCCGCCGGCAGGATCTGGCTGTAAGCGTGCAGCCTTCAGACATCCGTATATTCTCGGACCGGGAATATGCCCGGGAAGGGGCGGAGATTTCCGAAACACTGGCCGGCTGTAAGGTGGTCCTGGCCATCAAGGAGATACCGGAATCCATGATCGCCCCCGGTAAGGTCTATGCCTTTTTTTCGCATACCATAAAGGGGCAGGAATACAACCGGCCCATGCTCAGGCGCCTGCAAGAATCGGGCTGCACGTTGATCGACTATGAAAGGATCCGTGACGATGCTGGCCAGCGGCTTCTGTTCTTCGGGATCCAGGCCGGCCAGGCCGGCATGGTCGAGACACTGGCGGCTCTGGGGAAGCGTCTGACATGCCAGGGAACCGCATCCCCGTTCGCTGGCATCGAGCAGCCCTACCGATACGGCAGCCTGGTCGAGATAAGAGAGGTCATCCGGAAGGTCGGCTGGACAATTCACGAGCAGGGCCTGGAACCGGGATTGGTCCCGTTTGTGTGCGGTTTCCTGGGCTACGGCCACACATCCCAGGGGGCGCAGGAGATCTTTGACCTGCTTCCGGTGGAAGAAATCCCCGCCCGGGACCTGATCCGGTTCGTCGAGGACGGAAATTTCTCCGCCCACAAGGTTTACAAGGTCGTGTTCAAGGAAGAACACCTGGTAGAACCGGTGGCTCAAGACGCGCTTTTTGACCTGCAGGACTATTATGACCGGCCTCAGGTTTACCGGCCGGTTTTTTCCCAGTATCTTACTCATCTGAACCTTCTGGCCAACTGCATCTATTGGGAAGAGCGCTACCCACGATTCGTCACCTCCGCTTCCGTCCGGGACCTGTTCTCCAGTGAAGCGGAGCCCCGGCTTCGAGTGATCGGAGATATCTCCTGTGACGTAGGCGGCTCGATCGAGTTCACTCACGAGGTCACGACACAGGACCGGCCGGTATTCATTTACGATCCACTCACGGATGACGTCCGGTACGGATGTTCGGGGAGGAATTGTGGTCATGTCCATAGACAACCTTCCCTCCGAGATTCCCCTGGAGTCTTCGGCATATTTTTCAGAGGCCTTGAAGCGTTTCGTTCCTTCTCTGGCTCGAGCGGACTATGATACCGAGTTCGAACGCTGCAGCCTGCCCCCAGAGGTCCGTCGGGCCGTCATCCTATACCGCGGAGAGTTCACTCCCGACTACGCCTATATGCGGGAGTTCATAGGCTGAGCGCTAGGACCTGAGGAGGTCATACCATGGAGAAAAAAGTTCTGATCCTGGGAGCGGGGATGGTCGCTCCCCCTCTGGTGCGCTACCTCCTCGAGCAGCATGGGACCCGGGTCACGGTCGCCGACGCGGATGGCGAAAAAGCCCGGGCTCTGGTGGCAGGGTCTCCCCGGGGAATGGCCCTGACCCTGGATTTTGAAGATACGGCCGGAGTAAAACAGGAGATCGGAAGGGCCCGGCTTGTGATCAGCCTGCTTCCTTTCACCTATCATCCTCACGTTGCGGAACTCTGCGTGCAAGCCCGGACGGACCTGATCACCGCTTCCTATACATCCCCTGAGATGCATGGGCTGAAAAAGGAGATCGATCGGGCTGGGATCCTGGTATTGAACGAGATCGGCCTGGACCCGGGAATCGACCACATGGAGGCCATGCGGGTTATCCAGGATGTCGAGGCGAGGGGAGGGCGGATCCGTTCGTTTCTTTCCTTCTGTGGGGGGCTGCCGGCGCCCGAGGCCAATACCAATCCGCTGGGATACAAGTTCTCCTGGAGTCCCATGGGAGTGCTGGCCGCCAGCCGGAGCCAGGGAAGCTACCTGGAGCATGGGCGGGAAGTCTCGGTCCCGCCCGGGGATTTGTTCAAGGATCCACGGCCGTTTTCTCTGCACGGCATCGGCAGGCTCGAGGGATACCCCAACCGGGATTCCCTCCCTTACATATCCTTGTACAATATTCCCTCCACGCGGACTCTTCTGCGGGGCACCTTCCGCTATCCGGGTTGGTGTGCTTTCATGCGGGCCGCGGGGCTCCTGGGACTGCTCGACGATCGGCACCGGACCAAACCGGGAGAAACCCACAGCGATCTCCTGACCCGGATATCCGGGAAGCCCTCATGTGGGGATGCGATGGAGTCTCTGAGCAGCCGTTTCGGCGCAGAGGAGTTTGTTCAGGCAGTGGAGGGATTTCGCTGGCTCGGCCTCCTGGAAGATACTCCCATCCCGAACGATGCGGAGTCTGCCCTTCAGGTCCTGGCTGCCCGCATGCAGGCAAAGCTCCAGTACCGGGCAGGGGAGCGTGACATGGTCGTGCTGCAGCATCAATTCGAGGCGGAATATCCAGACGGAGGACGTGAAGGGATCGACTCCGTTCTGGTGGATTTCGGGATTCCCGGCGGCGATTCGGCTATGGCCCGGACTGTCGGCCTCCCGGTGGCTGTCGCCGCCAAACTGATCCTGGAAAAAAGGATCGTCCTTTCGGGGCTGCACATCCCCATCCTGCGTGAGATCTATCTTCCCATCCTGGAAGCACTCAAAACCTATAACATTGCTTTTCAAGAGGTCCGCAGCAAGCTATAATCAATGTGTCGAGGAGGGGATCCATGTTAAGAGAACCCCATGTGGCTGGGTATTTTTACCCGAATCAGAAAGAGCCGCTCATCAAAGAACTCTCTCAGAAGATCGACCGGGCGAGCGAGAAAATCCCGGCTATCGCCGTGATCGCACCTCATGCAGGCTACATGTATTCCGGCAAAGTGGCAGGCGCTGTGTACTCCTCTGTGGAGATTCCGGACCGTGTGGTCCTGCTAGGACCGAGCCATCGTCCCATGGCATCACGATTCGCCCTGATGCGGGAGGGGGCCTGGGCCACCCCGCTGGGCGAGGTCCCCATCGACTCGGAGTTGGCTGGACGGATCCTGGCAAATACGTTGCTTTTGAGTGAGGACAGCGAAGCCCATAAGGGGGAGCACTCGCTCGAGGTCCAGATCCCGTTTCTGCAGTACCTGAATCCCGAGATCTCCATCGTCCCCATAAGCACTACGTACTTTGCTTCTCTTCCCGACCTGGAAGAGTTGGGGCATGCCGTCGCATCCGCCATCCGCAGCCTGGAGGAATCCGTATTGATCGTCGCCAGCACAGACATGAGTCATCAGGTACCGGAGGCCACAGCACGCGAGAAGGACTTCCTGGCCATTGACCGGATCCAGGCCCTGGATCCCAGGGGAATGTATGAGGTGGTTCAGAGTGAAAAGATCAGCATGTGCGGATTTCAAGCCACGGCCGCCGCGTTGACCGCGGCAATCGACCTGGGTGCCGTACAGGCGGAACTCATCGCCTACCGGACCTCGGGCGATGCCACGGGCGACTTCACCTCAGTCGTGGGGTATGCCGGTATCCGTGTGGCCTGAGGGACGGACCGGAGCCTCCCCGGCAGCGGGGCCTTTCCGTCACCCGTTTCCCAGAGGAAAAACGACTGGACAAGCGGCGATGGCGAGTTGAATATTTTGAGATTTAGTGCTATAAAGCTGGTGGAGTCGTACAGGTGAAAAATCCCGCTTTGCGAGAAAAAGACAGACAGATATTGTTCGTGATCGTTGAGAACTACCTCAAGGTCGGCAAACCCATAAGCTCCGGTCTGGTCGTTCGGAAAAGCGGGTTGGACATCTCCTCGGCCACGGTACGCAACATCATGGTAAAGCTGGAAAATAACGCCTACCTCAGGCAACCGCATACCTCGGCAGGCAGAGTGCCCACGGACAGGGGGCTCAGGTTCTATGTCAATTATCTTTTCGAAGAAGCTCTCCTGGGTGAGCGGACCGTCCAATTCTCCTCAGAAAAGCTCGGGATCGGATCCACCGACATCGGCTCACTGTTAAACAAGACATCCCGCATCCTCTCAGAATACTCCGACAACATGGGCTTTGTGATCTCTCCCCAGGTCTCCCGGCTCGATTTCCGCCACCTCCGCTTTATCAAGATCTCGGAGGAAAAAGTTCTGCTCCTGCTGGTCACCACCTCCGACATGGTCCTGAACGAGGTGCTCGAGACGCGCCATTACTTCACACAGGTCGAGCTGGATCGTGCCTCCCGCTACCTCAACGAAAATTTTCGGGGCAAAAACCTCGAATTCGTGCGGGATTACCTGCTCAAGGAGATCCCTGAACATCGTCTGAGGGTGGAAGACACCATGCACAAGCTGACCAGCCTGCTGCGCGCTTATTTCGCGCTGGAGAGGGATGCGAACCAGATTTTCCTTCAGGGGACGTCTAAACTGCTGGGGAAAGCCGAGCTGTTCGATATGAACCGGCTCAAATCCCTTTTTCGCCGCTTCGAACAGAAGGCCAAGCTCACGAAGCTGCTTTCGGACTTCATCAGCCTGGATAGGGTCAAGGTTGTCATCGGCTCAGAGATGGACATCCCTGATATCGCCGACTGCAGTCTCATCCTTTCCCATTACGGATACGATCATCAGGTTCTGGGCTCTCTTGGGATCATAGGGCCCAAGCGCATCCCTTACAAGAAGATAATTCCTTTGGTTGACGGCATCGCGAAGCAGCTGAGTCATACCATCAGCTACAGGTAGGAGGCTATATGACAAAGAAGATCGAGACGGAACAGGATATCCAGGCAGGCCAGGAGCAGGATGTCGAGATTGAATTCCTGTCGGGTCCCGCCAGGTCAGATAAGAAGAAAACTCAAGGCGCAAAAAATACGGCCGCAGACAAGGCGCTGAAGGCAAAGCTGAAGAAGCGGGATGAGGAGATCAAGAAGCTGAGAGAGGAAGCGGAAGACCTCAAGAACGATTTCCTCCGCCTGGCCGCAGAAAAAGACAACCTTCGCAAAAGGCTGGAGCGGGAAAAATCAGACTATTTCCAATTCGCGTTGAGCGATGTACTCAAAGAATTCCTGATGGTCCTGGACAACTTCGAGCGGGCGCTGGAGAGCGAACACCGGGAGGATCTTGACGGCTTGAGGGAAGGCATCGAGCTCATATACAAGCAGTACCAGGGCCTGCTCAAAAAGCAGGGTGTGCTGCCTATCGTTTGCGAGGACAAGGCTTTCGATCCGAGGATCCAACAGGCCTTCATGACCGAGGAATCCGAAGAGGTGGATGAGCCCACGGTCGGAGAAGAATTCCAGAAAGGCTACATGCACCACGAGCGGCTGCTGCGCCCCGCGCTGGTCAAGGTCTTGTTGCCCAAAAAGAATAAAGGAAAAGAGGAAGCATGAGCAATGTGATCGGAATCGATCTGGGAACCACATATTCCTGTGTCGCATATCTGGAAGGCGGAGAGCCCCGGGTTATCCCCAACATTGAGGGCCTTCCGACGACCCCGTCGGTGGTAAGCTTCACCCAGAGCGGGGAAGAGCTGGTCGGCAACCTGGCCCTCCGTCAGGCCATCACCAATCCGGCCAACACGGTGTCGGCGATCAAGCGGCTCCTGGGCAAGAAATATGACTCGCCTGAGGTTCAGGCGGTCATGAAGAAGATCCCATACACCCTGTCTGCGGCCAAGAACGGCGATGTGATGGTTACCGTAGACGATCTGCCCATCACTCCCCAGGAGATCTCAGCCAAGATCCTCGCCTATCTTAAAAAATGTGCGGAAGCGTATTTTGGTGAAGCCGTCACCCAGGCCGTGATCACGGTACCGGCCCACTTCGACGATCACCAACGGCAGGCGACCAAAGACTCCGCTAGGATCGCGGGCCTCAGTGTCCTCAGGGTTATCAACGAGCCCACCGCGGCCAGCCTGGCGTATGGATTGGATAAGAAGATCAATCAGACCATCGCGGTGTACGACATCGGAGGAGGGACCTTCGATATCACATTGATGGAGATAAACGACGGCATCTTCCATGCCCTGGCCACCAACGGCAACACCTTCCTGGGCGGAGAGGATTTCGACAACCGTATCGTGGACTGGCTCATTGAGGACTTCAACCAGGAACACGGGGCCGATTTAGCGGAGGATAAGCTTGCGCTCCAGAGGATCAAGGAGGCGGCGGAAAAAGCCAAGCGGGAACTTTCCTTCACCATCGAGAGCGAGATCAACCTTCCCTTCATCTGTTCTGATGAGGATGCCTCCAAACACATCCAGAAGATGCTGACGCGCAAGAAACTGGAGGAACTGACAGGCGACCTCGTAGACAAAACCTTCCCGTTTATCGAACAAGCCCTGACGGACGCCGGGATGGAACCGGACAAGATCGACGAGATCATCCTGGTTGGGGGGCAGTCTCGCATGCCTCTGATAAAGAAGAAGATAGCTGAGTATTTCAAGAAGGAGCCGGTCGAACATCTCAATCCCGACGAGATCGTGGCGATGGGAGCCTGCATTCAATCCTCCATCCTGCAGGGGGACATGACAGATCTCGTGGTCCTGCTGGATGTGACCCCTCTCTCGCTCGGCATCGAGACGGAAAACGGGAGATTCACCAAGATCATCGATAAGAACACCACGATCCCCACCAACAAATCCATGGCCTTCACCACCGTGGAGGCAAACCAGCGGAGGGTGCGCGTTCACGTGCTGCAGGGTGAGGACGATTTCGCTGAGCACAACATCTCGCTGGCGGTTTTCGACCTGGTGGGAGTCGCCCTGGCTCCTGCCGGCGTCCCGCAGATCGATGTCAGCTTCGAGATAGATGCCGATGGACTGGTCAGGGTTTCGGCCAGCGACACATCGACCGGAAGAACCCAGAATATCGAGGTCAAGCCTTCCTCGGGCTTGACTCCGGAAGAAGTCAACAAGATCATCAAAAGATCTGAAAGCCCCCGGGGAGAGGCTGATATCGATGAGCAAACGTGATGCCTATGAAGTCCTGGGAGTTGCGCATGATGCCCCCCAGGAAGAGATCAAAAAAGCCTACCGTAAAATGGCTATGCAGTATCATCCGGACCGCAACCCCGGTGACTCCGTAGCAGAAGAAAATTTCAAGGAGGCGGCAGAAGCCTACAGCGTCCTGGCCGATCCGGAGAAACGGTCCACCTACGACCGGTTCGGCTATGACGGCCTGAGGGGTGAGGGGTTCGGGGGATTCTCGGGATTCAATTCCACCATCTTCGCCGATTTCGAAGACATCCTGGGGGATTTTTTTTCCTTTGGCCTTGGTGATCTCTTCGGGACCCGGTCCCGGAGGAGGCCCGGTGGGCCCGCCCAGGGAAGGGATCTGGTCCTGGAGATCGAGCTCACCCTGGAGGAGGCCGCTTCAGGAATGGAGAAAGAGATCAAGATCAACCGGTCCCGACGGTGCGCGGAGTGTCGCGGCACCGGAGTGAAGCCCGGCACCCAGAAATCCAGCTGCCAACAGTGCCAGGGGAGGGGGCAGGTCCGGTATCAGCAGGGTTTTTTCGCCGTCGCCAGGCCCTGCCCGCAGTGTGATGGTTCGGGACAGATCATAACCTCCCCTTGTGAAACCTGCCAGGGCCGAGGTAAACAGAGAGAGAAGAAAGGCCTCAAGGTCAACATCCCGGCCGGCGTGGACACCGGCATGAGGCTGCGGGTCGAGGGCGAGGGCGATGCAGGTGACCATGGAGGGCCATCGGGAGATCTTTATGTGGCCATACGGGTGAAGGCGCACAAATATTTTTCCCGGGAAAACGATCACCTCTACTGCCAGGCCAAGATCTCGTTTCCCCGGGCAGCCATCGGAACCCAGGTGGAGATTCCCACCTTTGAGGGCCGGGAGACGTTGACCATCCCCTCGGGAACTCAGCCCGGAGAGGTGTTGAAGCTCAAAGGGAAGGGTCTAAGGAACGTCAGCAATCATCGCAAAGGTGACCTGTTCGTCCGGATCGAGGTGGAGACGCCCCGCAATATGTCCAAGAAGCAGAAGCAGATCCTCCGTGCATTTGCCGAGTCGAGGGGTGAAGATCTGGATGAGGTCGAAAAAAGCGGCATCGGCAAGGTCAAGAACCTGTTTCACTGACATGATCGCTGTGCGCCCAAAGAGAAATATCCTGATCCCGGTCGGCCCGGATGGAGGCTGGACAAACCGGGAAACACACGATATATTGCAGCCTTGTAATCTTGACTCAATCCTGGAAATGAAAGCATGTTTCTGGCCGGACAAAAAGTAGGGAAATACCAGGTCATCCGTTCGCTGGGCAGCGGAGGCTTCGGTGCCGTTTTCCTGGCGAAGGACACCTGGCTCAATATCCTGGTGGCCATCAAGGTACCGCACAAGCAGACGATCGAGCTGTTTAAGCTGCTCAAAGAACCTCGGCTTCAGGCAGCTTTGAATCACCCTAATATCGTCCGTATGATCGCGGCCGAAAAAGAGAACAAGATCTTCTTCATGGTCATGGAATACATCAAGGGACGCTCCCTGGAAAAGATACTGGATGAAAAGAAAGTTCTGGATTGGCCTCAGGCGACGGTGTATATCCAGCAGATCGTGTCTGCTGTGAGCCATGCACATGCCAACAAGATAGTGCACCGCGACCTCAGGCCTTCCAACATCATGCTTGAGGACACGGACGGAAAGATCAAGATCACGGATTTCGGCACCTCAGTCTGGCTGAACAACGTGCCCTACGCGTCCACCCGCATCGGTTCCCCTCCCTACATGGCACCGGAGCAGTTCCAGGGCAAGGCGACGTTCCGTTCCGACATCTATTCCATCGGATGTGTGTACTATGAGATGCTGATCGGACGCCCTCCCATTTTCGATCCCGATCCCTTCAAGATCCTGGAAAAAGCCAAACAGGGCAAGATTACGCCCCCTCGCCTGCGGAACACGAACATTCCCAAAGAGATCGATAGCATTATCATGCAGTGCCTGTCCTCGCAAGTCGAGAACCGGTACCAGACGCCGGAGGAGATCACCAAGGAGATCTCCCGCTTCAAGGGGAAAGACGCCAAGAAAACCGAGATCGAAGATATCCGACGACGCATCCAGGCCCGGGAGGGCCGCAAGAACCACCAGTGCTGGAACTGCCGGCGACCCTTGCCATACAAAGCGGCCCAATGCCCATACTGCGGAGAGAAGGTCGAAATCCACTAGTCCGAAAGGAGTGTGCTGGAAAAAATTCATCTCGTCCGGGGCCACATCCCAACCATCGGAGTCCTTACCCGACTAAATGTTCCTCTGAGCGGCGATCCCGGTCGCTGGGGAAGGAAAAAGGAACTGACAAAAGCGGTGAAACAGTCTAAACTTATGTGCGAGGAGAGACTTGAGTATTAAATCGAGCCTGTGATATGAACAGCGACAACAACGAAACGAAAACCAATCCCTGACGGAGGGAACCATGGATATTGATGAACTTTTAAAAATAGCCATCGAGAGTGATGCATCCGACTTACACATCAAGGCAGGGAACTACCCTCTCATCAGGGTCCACGGACAACTTCAAGCCCTGGCCAATTTTCCGCGGCTGAGCAATGAGAACACCCGGGAACT
>CBFDBC010000023.1:0-24468 GCA_965602945.1 uncultured bacterium
CCCCCACCATCAGGGAGTTGCCCATGTTGTTGCGGGCGTCACCCAGGTAGGCGAATGCGATCTCCTGCAGCGGTTTATCGCAGTGTTCCCCCATGGTCTGGAGATCCGCCAGGACCTGTGTGGGATGGAACTCGTCGGTCAGCCCGTTCCAGACTGGAACCCCGGCAAAGGCCGCGAGTTCTTCCACGATCTCCTGTCCGAATCCCCGGTACTCGATGCCGTCGTACATGCGGCCTAAAACCCGGGCGGTGTCCTTCATGGTTTCTTTGTGGCCGATCTGGGAGCCGGAGGGTCCCAGGTAGGTGACGGAGGCGCCCTGGTCGCAGGCTGCCACCTCGAAGGCACAGCGTGTCCGGGTCGAGGACTTCTCGAATATCAGGGCGATGTTTTTTCCCCTGAGCCGGGGCTGTTCGGCCCCGTTGTGTTTTGCTATTTTCAGGTCTGCCGACAGGTCCAGCAGGAACCGGATCTCCTGCGGTGTAAAATCCAGGAGTTTGAGAAAGTGTCTGTTGCGAAGGTTGAAGGGCATCATTCCTCCTGTTCGTTCACATGCGTATTCGGGACCGTTCCTATCACAGAAGAGCGATCGCAGTCCATGTTAAAGTTTTTCGCCGTCTCCGTCAATCTCGGACAGAGCTTGGGAATCCGGCCTCAGAGAAATCCATGTCCCAGCCCTTATCGTGCTCAGCCATCTTGGCCGCCCTCAGGTGATGAGGAGAACGCCGGCAAACATAAGGGCCAGGGCCACCAGCTTCTGAACAACGGTGGCACGCCGGGTTTCCTCCTTAAATAATTGGGGCACGAAACGGCTCAGGACCAACGCGAACAGCAGCACGAAGAACGGCTGTGTGGAGATGAGCGCATTGACCAGGGTGATGGGGCCGGCAGCGGCGGCGATGGTGACGAACAGGTTGGCGGCGAGTGCGATGCTCTGATCCAGGGCCATGACGCCCACGACCTTGGCGCCGTAGTCACGCAGAGTGTCCCTGAGCTCGGGGAAATAGACGACAAAGAGAGGGAGCATGAGCAGCGTCGAGCTGAACCGGGTCCAGCCGAAAACGGTCCAGTAATCGAACGAGCGCAGCAGGTATTTTATCAGCACCAAGTAGACTGAGATGGAGAGGGCCGCCAGCAGCATGAGCCAGAAGGCCCGACCCAGTCTCAGGTTGAGAGGGAGCCGGGACGAAACCAGCACTGCGCCCGCGATCAGGGCGGCCACTCCCGCATACTGCCTCGGGGCGAACGTCTCGCCTAACAGGGACCAGGCCATGAGCGCCACGAAGAGGGGGCTGAAGAACATGAGCGGTACCACACGCGAGATTTCTTCCCGGGCGGCCGCGGAGAAGTAGAACAGGGTCATGAGGAGGAGGGCACCGCCGGCGGCTAGGATGAGGAGCGTCTGCTTGAGGCTCAGGGCCGGCCAGCCTCGGACCAGCAGCAGTCCCAGAGCGGGGGCAAGATTGAACAAGCCCAGCAGCAGCACCGGCACCATGGGATGCCGGGCCCACTTGTCCAGCACGAACTTGTCGAGTATGTTGACCACGGCCATGAGCAGGCCGGAGAGCAGTGCGAAAACGAACCAGTTCGGCATGGGGTTTTCCAGAGGCTAGAGCGGAAGCTCCATCCCGAGACCGAGCTCCAGCGCCCGGCGATAGATACGGACGGCGGTGGTCCTCGAGCTGGGCCAGGTCATCGGTCGCCAGCTTGTCCGCCTGATGCAGCGCCTCGTCCTGCCAGTAGGAACCGGATCTCCTGAGGCGTAAAATCCAGGAGTTTCAAAATGCTTCGGTGGCGAATGTCAAGGGGCATTGTTCCTCCTTGGTGTCCAAAATTGAGCATCCGGCCTGAGATTCAGCCTGCCAGATTATATTAGGATGTTTCGCGTAGTGCGTCAATGAATTAAGCCTTATCTGCGATCACGACTGCTTTCCCTGGAGAGATTGCATCCTCTACCCCAGGGAGAAGGACATATCGCCTCAGCAGACCAGGCGGCTCAATTTGACAAACGAGCTGATTGAGGCTAGCATAATTCGTCGAATCAATAAGTGAATTAATGGATCCCCAACCCAAAGAAATGGAGGTGATCGACTCCCACACCGGTGGTGAACCCACTCGCATAGTCCTCTCGGGATGGCCTCAACCTCCCGGAAAGAACATGGCCGAACGCCGGGAGTATCTTATCCAACACCATGACCACCTGCGGCAGGCCGTGGTCTGCGAGCCCAAAGGCCACAATGCCATTATCGGCGGTTTGATAACCCCTCCTGTCCACGCCGGATCCGAAGCTGGCATCATATTCTTCAATGATGTCGGTTATCTGGACATGTGCGGACACGGCCTCATCGGCCTAGCGGAAACCTTCCGCTTCCTGGGGAGGATTACCGAAAAACACCTGGTGTTCGACACACCTGTCGGTAGGGCTTCAGCCGAGATCGGGGAGGATGGAAAGATCACCATAACCAATGTGCCCTCCTATGTGTACCGGGAAGGTGTAGAGATCGATGTTCCCAACCTCGGCCGGATACGGGGCGATATCGCCTATGGCGGCAACTGGTTTTTCCTGGTCGAGACTCCATTGGGAGAACTCCGGTTCAATAATCTGGATTTCCTGATGTCAAGTTCCAAGGCCATCCGACAGGCTCTGCATGAAGCCGGCATCACCGGTGCTGATCACAAAATGGTGGACCATATTGAGTTTTATGGACCTCCGACCGTTCGGGGGGCTGATTCCAAAAACTTCGTGCTCTGCCCTGGCAACGCCTATGACCGTTCCTGCTGCGGAACCGGGACCAGTGCAAAAATGGCCTGTCTGCATGCCAAAGGCAAACTTGAACTGAGCAAGCTCTGGACCCAGGAAAGCATAACCGGCTCCATCTTCGAAGGATGGCTGGAAAAGCAAGGCGATCGAATCATTCCCCACATCCGTTCCAGCGCGCATGTGGTATCAAGATCCACACTCTACTTCGACCCCAACGATGAATTCTGCTGGGGAATTGAATGACACCCAAATACGATGCGATCGTGATCGGCGCGGGTATTGTGGGTGCCGCCTGTGCCCGTGAGCTTCACCAGGCCGGCATGAATGTCGTAGCACTGGATGCCTTTAAAGTAGGCTGCGGAACTACCGGGGGGAGCATGGGGCATGTGGTCGTAATGGACGACAGCGATGCCCAGCTTCACCTGACATCTTTGTCACGGGATCTATGGAAAAATCTTGCCGAGGAACATGCTGAGGCAGTAGAGTACAATCCCTGCGGAACCATATGGGTTGCGGCCGATGAAGAGGAGATGGAGGCGGTCCACAGCAAGGCCCAGAATTATCTGGATCACGATATCTCTGTCCAGGTTCTGGACGCCCCGAGTCTTTATTCCCTGGAACCGAATCTAAGAGAGGACCTTAAAGGCGGACTGCGGGTTGTGGACGACTGTGTTATCTATCCTCCCTACAGCTCCCGTCTGCTTCTGGAAGGGATCGAGCTGAGGGAAAACAGCAGGGTAACCCGGATCCTCCCCTACCAGATCCAGTTGGAAGACGGGGCCACTCTTGAGTCCAAAATTGTGATCAATGCCTGCGGTGCGGCCGCGCCCCAGATCACGCCGGAGCTGCCGATCCAACCCCGCAAAGGCCATCTGGTCATCACAGACCGCTATCCGGAATTCTGCCGACACCAGCTCGTTGAACTGGGGTATCTTAAAAGCGCGCACAAAATGGAAAAAGAATCCGTGGCATTCAACATTCAGCCGCGCTTATCTGGTCAGTATCTCGTGGGATCATCCCGCGAATTTGCGGGCTGGGACGATGGGATCAACCGCTCTGTTCTCGGGCGGATGCTGTCACGGGCCTGTCACTACATGCCAAAACTTAAAGACCTGATGGCCTTGCGTTCCTGGACAGGATTTCGTCCGGCCACGCCCGACAAACTTCCGCTGATCGGACAGTGGCCCCAGGTAGCAGGGCTCTATATCGCCGCCGGGCACGAGGGCCTGGGGATCACCAGCTCTTTAGGCACAGCCAGATTGCTGGCCGATGAGATTCTGGGAAGAAAACCTGCCATAGATCCGGCTCCCTACCGAGCCACACGTATATTGGAGAATCCGCCGGAATGAAAGAGATCGCTGTCACCGTGAATGGCCGGCAGGTGGTGGTACCGGAAGGAACCACCGTGGCAGCCGCAGTTTTTTTAGCCGGTGAAATAATGTTTCGAACATCTTTGAGCGGGCAGCCACGCTCCCCGGTCTGCGGAATGGGCATCTGCTTCGAATGCCGGGTGACCATCGATGACCAGCCGCATCAGCGGGCGTGTTCCCGGCTATGCCGACAAGGTATGGAGATCCGGACCCAATGACTAAGGTCGTGGTGGTTGGAGCAGGCCCGGCGGGTATGGCAGCCTCCTGGCAATCCGCCCGATCCGGGGCCGAGGTCACCCTGCTGGATGCCAATCCGAGGGCCGGGGGACAGATCTGGCGTCATACCGGAGCTTCCCCGGTTCCTCCAAAGATTCGGGTCTGGTTCAAGCGTTTGGAACATCCTCACATTAATTTGCGATTCGGCTGCAGTGTAATCGACATTCAAGATCCGATCCTTAAGGTACATAGTGAAGCCGGAGGTTTGGAAGAAGTCTCCTTTGATCAATTGATCCTGGCGCCCGGCGCCCAGGAGCTGCTGATTCCTTTTCCCGGATGGACCCTGCCCAATGTCATGGGGGCGGGCGGGGCTTTGGCCCTGGTCAAAGGTGGCATGCCTGTCAAGGGCCTCCGGATTCTGGTGGCAGGATCCGGGCCGCTGCTGTTCGCGGTGGCAGGAAATCTAGCCAAGGCCGGGGCCAAGATCATTGGGATCGCCGAGCAAACCACCTGGTGGAATTTAGTAAAATTCGGCATGGGGACCACACTGTTACATCCCGCAAAACTATGGGAAGGAGTGGGCTACGCCCGGTATTATCTTCCGTCCCCATTTTTTCCCGGGACCTGGATAATGGAAGCCCGGGGAGACTCCCAGGTCAGAGAAATCACGCTGACCAATGGCAGTCGCCGGCGCACTTTTGAATGTGACCTGGTTGCCAGCGGCTACGGACTGGTTCCCAGCAGTTCCCTGGCGGAGCTGGCAGGATGCCGTCAGGAAAATAATCTCACTGTGGCGGACCGTTTCCAGAGAACCTCTGTGGAGAACATCTTCTGTGCCGGAGAGATCACCGGCATCGGAGGAGTGGAGTTGGCCATCACCGAAGGCGAGATCGCCGGCCTGGCAGCCTCAGGAAACGATACCCAGGCCAGAGCTCATGTCACCAGGCTCAAAAAGCAGAGAAAATTCAGCCGCCTTTTGAACCGGTCTTTTTCCCTGAGGGACAAGCTGAAAAACATGCCAGACGAAAATACCATCATCTGCCGGTGTGAAGACATCACCTACGGACAGCTTAAACGCCTGGAGGATCAGTGTTCGGCCAAGCTCTATACCCGCAGCGGCATGGGCCCATGTCAGGGACGGATGTGTGCCAATGCTCTGAAGTTCCTTCTGGGGTGGGAGCTGAACAAAGTAAGACCGCCCATCTTCCCCGCCAGAATCGGAGATCTGATCTCAAAATCGATTGGGAACGGTTCTGCCTGACGGCTCAAGCGAATGCCGCTCAACTAACGCTCATTCGTGGTCCTGGATGGCCTTGACATCGTCGATGACATACATGCCGCGGCCGTTGGTGGCGATGACCAAGGTGTTGTCACGCGGGTGGATGATGAGATCCCACACGAGACAGTTGGGGAGCCCGTTGGCCAGCACGTGCCAGGCCCTTCCTCCGTCCGTCGAGACATATACGCCCAGATCGGTCCCCACATACAGGACGTCTTTCTTCTTGGGATCCTCGCGGATCACGTTCACCGGCCCACCGGGGATGTTGCCGGAGATGTCGATCCAGGTCTTGCCGTAGTCGGTGGACTTGTAGACATAGTCGTTGGCATCGTCGTCCCGGCGCCCGCTGAGCGTGAGATAGACCACGGCCTTGTCATACTGAGAGGCCACGATGCGGGAAACCTGCTTGTTGAAGGGCAGGCCCCGCGTGATCTCTGTCCAGGCGTCACCGCCGTTGCGTGTGATGTGGACACGCCCGTCGTCTGTGCCCACGTAGATCAGGCCGAACTTGAAGGGCGACTCGGAGATGGCCGTTATGGTGGCGAAGGGGATGGCAAAAGGGAGTTGGCCCTGCTGCTCCGGGTTGTTGTAGCTGAGATCGGGGCTGATGCGCTCCCAGTCCTCGCCCTGGTTCATGGACCGGTACAGGTACTGCATGCCGTGGTAGACCACGTCCGGGTTGTGGGGCGAGAGGACGGTCGCAGCCATCCACTGGGCCCGCAGCGGGGGCTCACCCTCGGGGACCTGGGGCAGGATATTCTTGCTCTGCCACATCCCGTCCTTATATTCGGACCGCATGAGCCGGCCGTAGAAGCTGGAGGAATAGGTTATGTTGGGATTGCGGGGATCGACCGCCACGTGGGTTCCCTCGCCCCCCGGTGCCGCTTCCCAATAGGTGATAGGCCGGGGCTCCCTGCGGCTGCGCGGCCGGCCGTGAGCGACATTTCCCTTGTAGGTGCCGTGGTCCTGGACCGAGCCGTACACATTGAAAGGCTTCTCCATGTCATAAGCCACGTTGTAGAACTGGACAATGGGATGGATGGTGTGGAAGTCCCTCCAGGTCACGCCCTGGTCGTAGGAGAAGTTGATCCCGCCGTCGTTGACGTTGATGAGGTAATCCGAATCCTCCGGATCGATCCAGAGTCCGTGGTGGTCGCCGTGCAGTCCGTTGTAGAAGAGCGTCTTCCAGGTCTTGCCGCCGTCCTTGGACTGGGACAGGCGCAGGCCCATGATGTAGACCGTTTCGGGATCCGAAGGATCGACCCGGATCTGGCCGAACACCCAGCCGTAGGTCCCGCCGAAACCTTCCATGTAGCGGTCGTCTGGGCTGACCTTGACCCAGGTCTCCGCCTTGTCGTCGGAACGGTAGACCTCGGCGCCTTTGATGACGCGCCCGGTCTTGATCCGGCCGTAGGCATCCCTCTCCCCCTCTCGCGGCATGCGGCCGGGATTGTGGTTATCCACGAAGGCATAGATCACATTGGGCCGGCTGGCACACAGGCTGAGCCCGATGCGGCCGGTCTTTTCCAGGTTGGGCAGGCCGTCCGTCTTCTGCTGCCAGGTTTTACCGGCGTCGGTGGTCTTGAAGATCCCGTCCCCGGGTCCGGGCTGGGGGTCGGACCAGCGGCGGCGGATCCGGTTCCACATCGAGGCATACAGGGTGTCGGGTTCCGAGGGGTCCATGGCCAGGTCGATGGCACCGATCTTCTCATTGAAGTAGAACACCTTGTCCCAGGTCCTGCCGCCGTCCGTGGTCTTGAACACGCCCCGGTCGGGATTGTAGGTCCACTCATGACCGGGAGAGGCCACGTAGACGATGTCCGGATTCCGGGGATGGATGAGGATGCGTCCTATGGTGTAGGTGTTGGTCAGCCCCATGTGCTGCCAGGTCTTGCCCGCGTCCGTGGACTTGTATACGCCCACGCCGGCTGTCGAGGCGCGGAAGATGTTGGCCTCGCCGGTCCCCACCCAGATGATGTTCGGGTCCGAGGGAGCGATGGCCAAGTCGCCGATGGATTGGGTGGGCGCCTCATCCATGATGGGCTCCCAGGTGATCCCGGAGTTCCGGGTTACCCAGACCCCGCCCGTGGCGGCTCCCACGTAGACGGTGTGCTTGCTGCCCTTGGGAACGGCGATATCGGTACAGCGGCCCGAGATGATATCCGGGCCGATCAGGCGCCACTCGAGGCTGTTGAAGGGGGATGCCTCCTTCATGGCCTGGTGTTGCTCATGCCATTTAAGTCGCTGGGCCGGATCTGTGTTCTCGAGTTTTTTCTGTGCCCCGGCCGAGAGCGACGGCGGGAGCACCAGGGCCCAGGCCAGGAGGCCCAGAATCAGAGTTGTTTTCAACAAAGACGTGTGCCGAAAAGTTGCCATGGGATTACCTCCTCGGAGTATGATTATGAAACGGATGAAAAGCCATAGTTTCTGAATGCAGGAGGAATTGTACTTGGTCCCCGTGGAGATAGTCAAGCTCCCCGATCGAGGAGTGGAACGGCGGGTTGGATGCTGTTCCGGCGGATCAGCGGGCCGGCACGGGGGAGCGGCCCTTCAGCTTGAGATCGACACTTCCGATGCCTGTATCGATTTCCACGCTGAGCGTGATGTCAGAGTCTTGATAGGCGTCATTGGTATAGACATCGCCCCGTTTGGTGAATCCCCTGGCGTCCACGGAACCGATACCCTTATCCACGTTCACCTTGACCCCGATGTCTTCCGGCAGGTGGACCGTGGCCGAGCCCACGCCCCCGTCTATGAGCACATGCAGGTCCCGGTCATGTTTTCCGGAGAGGTCGACGGTCAGGTCCCCGACCCCCATGTCGATCTCGACCGACCTGAGATTCAGCCCGCGCAGGTCCAGCCGGCCTTCTCCGGCCCCGAAGTCCACCTCCAGATCCAGGGGGATCTTCTCATTCAGGTAGACATCCCACCTGTTTTTACTCTTTCCCATCGGGATCCCGGTCACATCGCCCTGTCTCACCGAGAGCTGGACTGTGTCTCCCCGTGTCGTGTGTTCGAACACCGGCCGCCATTCCTCCACATTGAAGGAAAAGATCCCCTCAAAAAGGTCGCGGGCGCCTGCCTGTACCCTCAGCTCCCCGGTTCCCATATCGAGCATGACCTTTGCGGCAGAGTGATCCTCCAGGGGAAAGGTGCGGGTTTCCTCCTGGAAATCCCCCACGCGGACACAGGCATTAAGCCAGAAAAGAGATAAAATTGTTATGCCCCAAAGGGCTTTGAACCTGATCATGGTACCAGTCTCCTCGTATCTAGATACGAAATTTTTTCCGGACTGGTTCCCTCTGGGAGACATCCCCCAGGCTACGGCTATTTTTTCAGGATGGAGATGAGGGCGTCGAGGGCGCGCGGGTCCCCGGAATCCCCCAGGCAGTGGATGGCACTCCTGCGCACCTGGGGATGGGGGTGAGTCTGGGCGATCTTGATCAGGTAGGGAACCCCCTCATTGTCGGGCAGGTCGTCAAGGGCGTAGACCGCTCGCCTCTGGATGTCGGCCTCCGGGTCGTTGTAAGCGAAATCTACCAGGGCCTCGGCAGCCCTGCGCGAGGCCAGGTCCCCCAGCGTGGAGATGGCCCGCTTGCGGATGTCGGGATGGTCCCCGCGCCGCGCCAGATCGATCAGGACATCCACGGTCCCCTCCATCTCCAGGTCCTCAAGGGCGCTCACGGCCCGCTTGCGGACATTCATGGAGCGGTCCCCGAAAGCGGTCTCTTTTAAGAGTGTGAGAGATCGCGGCACCGGGTGGTCCTCCAACTCCGAGGCCGCCCGGCCGCGCAGCTCATCCGCGGCACGGCTCCGGAGCACGTCCTCCAGGAAGGCGACCACGCGCTCGGAATCGGAGTGAAACCCGGCAGCGCTCAGCAGCCTCTTCTGCTGCTTCGGATCTTCTGACCGGTCAAACATCCCCCGGACGAGCTGGAAGCTCTCCACATCCCCGGCCGGTTCCAACCAGAAAAGCGGGAGGCCATCAGGCTCAAACGGGACATCCATGCTGCTGTAATGGAGCCGGGCCGGATGGCCGGAGCCCTTCGAATCGAACCTGTACAGCAGGGCCACGTCCTTCCAGACCTTCTTCTGTTGAGAGTAAGGCACATCCGGCTCCTCCAGGGCCTGCCGGGCGAGCTCCTTGATGGCTTGCTCATCGGAGACTCCATGGCCCGCCGGCCGGCCGTAGATCCTCTCCTGCAGCGTGACGCCGGCCGGGATCCTCCAGCGGGAGGTCGTCGTAGTGAAACTCGAAGACCCCTCGGAGATAAAATACGTGAATTCCCGCGTCAGGTGTTGGATGGAATATCCGATCCAAAAGCCTTCATCCTCGGACAGGCGCCCCGCCTGTTCCTGGGCCCAGGCCCAGCGGGCTTCCAGGCCCTGCCGGGGATCAGGATGCCGATAGACCTCACCGGTCTCCCCGAGTAAGCTCGGAGCCAGGATAAGGGCTGCCAGTGCCAACACTCCCAACCGATGTTTCATCACTGCCCCCTCGCTTTGTTTCACTTCTTTTCCAGGACCTTGAGCAGCGCTTCACGCGCCTTGGGGGTTCCGATCTCACCGAGGGCAGACACGGCCGCGGCCCGGATCCGGTTGTTCGTGTCGTTAAGGGCCACGTCCAGCAGGATGGAGACCGCCTCATCAGACTCGGTCTCGCCCAGGGAATACACCAGCATGCGTCTCACATCCGGCTCCTTCTCTGTCTTGAGCATCTGTCCCAGGACCTTGACCGAGACCTCATCGCTCATGTCGACCAGCACGTGCAGGGCCGAACGCCGTACCGACGGGAACTTCGCATTGCGGTATATCTCGAGGAATAAGTCAGGCTGGTCCTCATCCACGACATCCTCCAGAGTATGCACAGCCGCCCGGGCTAGTTCCTCGTCCTCGCCGCTCATGGCCGTCTCGTAGATGACCCTGGACGCCTTTTCGCTGTCCACATCCTCCAACGCATACAGGGCGGTCTTCTTCAATCTGGGATCGTCGCTTGTCCGCAAGACCTCGATCAGGACGTCGGCGGACCTCTCGGTCCCCATATCCGCCAGCACATAAAGGGCCGCCTGCCTCAATTCGGGATCCTTCTCGGTACGGATCACCTCGAGAAGCACGGGCTCCACCTCGGCGCCGTCGAAGTCTTCCAGAGCATACAGCGCATATTTGCGCACCTCCGGGAACTTGGATGACTTCAGTATGTCCATGACCGCCGGCAGGACAGCGGGATCGTCGATGTCTTCCAGCGCGTGCACCGCCGCCTTGGCCATATCCTCATCATCTTCGTTGATGGCGATGTCACGCAGGAGCGGGATGGCGGCGGGATCCTCCGCGTCACCCAGTGCATACAGGGCCGCCCGCTTGATCTGGGGGTCGGCATCTGAGCGGGCGATCTCCAGCAGGAACTCGATGGGCGCCTCGTCCCCCCAATCGGCGATGGCATAGACCGCCCGCCGGCGCAGGTCCGGGTCACTCTCTCTCCGTGCGATCTCCTTGAGTTTTTCCAGGGCCTGGGGAGAATCGAAATCTTCCAGGATGTGGATGATGCGGGCCCGCATCTTGTTGTTGGAGGAATCGTCGTAGAGCTCGAAGATCGTATCCAGGGCGACCTCGTCCCCCATATCCTCCAGCGCATGCAGGGCCGCCAGCTTGATATCCTCTTCCGACTCCTCGTAAAAGCCCTGGATCAGGGTCTTGTACTGGGTCTTGCCCTGCTTTGCCAGGAGGTTGCCGATGCGGATCATGTTGGACTTGGCGTTGTCCACATAGGAACTGTCCGGATTGGCCTTGATGAAGCTCTGGTAGCATGTGAACACCTGTTCCAGAGGTTCGTCCATCTTTTCCCTGACACTGCAGCGGAAATAGCGGGCGTCGTCCGTATAACTGCTCCCGGGGAACTCCTTCACAAAGGCCTCCAGCGCAGCGGCGGCCCTGCCCCAGTCTTCTTCCATATACAGCCTGTAGGCCGCCCGGTAGGCGACCGCGTCCTTGTCCTGGTTGTCTTCCGCCCAGACTCCGGGGGACATCCATCCCGAAGCCAGACAGAGAAACACTGTCGCGATCAGCGCAAGTTTTGATCTCATTTTCATCGGATACTCCTTTAAAATAGCTTGGTTTTATCGGTATTAGGCGGGGTCTCTGCCCGATCCCACAGGTCTTCCCAGGGCCGGTTGACCTCAGCCAGATGCATCTTCAAGAACAGGCCGCGGCTCTGCACACCGGTCCGCACCAGTTCGATGGCTTCCATATCCGCTGCCGCCTTTAGGTTGGCGATCTGCAGCAGGACGGCCTCGAGGTCGGTCACGAGCTCCTGCAGCCGCCGCTGATGGGCATCGCCCAGCCCCTGTTTGAGCCAGTCAGCTTCCTGTACCAGCTCGCGTGAGAGCTGCTGCTTGAAGGGGAGGTCCAGAGTGTAGGGATCTTCGGCCTCCCGGTCGAAATTGACGATGGCCACGAGCACCATCTGGGAACGCTGCATGTAGCTCTGAGTGCGGGCCGCAAGCTCCAGCATAGAAGCGGCGGTCGTCCCTCCGGTCAGCGCGGCTGTCTGCACACGCGCAGAGGGAGGAAGCAGCCACATCCGGCCGATGAAGATCCCCACCGCCACGAGCAGCACGGCCGCCCCCGCCTGGAAGGCCCAGCGCGGCATCCGGAACCGGAGCCAGCCCAGGGATGGACTGCGCTGCCCGGAAGGACGCGGATGGTAAAGGACATTCTCTCGGTGCATGCGGCTCTCAAGCCTCTCCCAATAGCCTTCCCAGAAGGCCGGATCCGGCTCGGGACGCTCTCTCTTTTTGACATCCTGGAGCGTGGCCCGGAGGCCGGCATATTCGTCGCGGCAGAGATCACACTGACCGAGGTGGGCCTCGAACGCATTCCTATGGCTGTCATCCAGGCTGCCGTAAAGGGTATCTGCAAACACCTGCCGGCACATCTGACATTCATTCATCATTTGTCTCCCATGAGCCGCCGCCCCGGTAGAACGCGAGTTCCCTGCGCAGCTTCTGCAGGGCGCGGAAGAGCAGGCTCTTGACCGTCCCGGAGGAGACCTCGAGCACGTCGGCGATCTCACCGATCTGGAAATCGTTGTAATGCCGCATGGCAAACACCGCGCGTTCCCGTGGTGTCAAGGAGTGCAGCGCCTCTTCGATGCAGCCCTGCAGCAGGGCGGCATCGGCACTGCTCTCGGGATTCACAGCCGCCGTGGCGGCGCCGCGCGGTGCATCCTGCAGCTCGATGTGATCGAAATCCTCCAGGGTCACGCTGGGCTTGGCCTTGCGTTTGCGCAGGAGATCTATGGCGCTGTTGACCGCGATCTGATAGATCCAGGAACTCATCTTGGCATCCCTCCGGAAGCTTCCCAGCGACCGGTAGATCTTGATGAAGACCTCCTGCGAAACATCCTCGGCCTCGTGATGGTCGCCCACGATGTCGTAGGCCAGGAAGTAGACCTTCTTCTTGAACTGATCCACCAGTCCCTGGAAGGCGGACAGGTCTCCCTGGCAAACACGTTCGGCGAGTATATGGGCTTCCATGGCTTTTTTCTTTATCCCCCTCTTAGACGAGCCCATGATGAGTTTGGTTTACATGATCTGCCCCTCCATTCTATCCCAAATCCCTCCCTTTGACACAACCCCGGTTAACCAGCTAAGGATCGAAAGCCCGCAGGAGTGCGAAAATCTAATGGGGGGGGACAGCAGTATACTCAGGACGTTACAGCCCACGGTTGGGTGGAAATCACAGAGGGGGAGGGACTGGAAGGCCTTGAAAAAACTGAGTGGGTGTATTATGGTTATTCCCGCTTCACACCAACACCAAAACGAGGGAGAAAAGAATGCACAAACGCATCTTTTGGGTTTTCGCCACCCTGATCCTGCTCACCGGCATCTTCGGCTGCACCGCCGGATATGAAGGCCCTCCGGCCGACCTGGTGGTTAAGAACGCCAATATCGTGACCATCGACAAGGACAACCCGCGCGGGGAAGCCATTGCCGTAAAGGGCGAGGTCATCCTGGCCGTGACCTCGAATGCAAAGATCGAGCAGTACATAGAGGAAGGCACGACCAAGGTCATCGACGCGAGGGGGCGGCTGCTGATCCCCGGGTTCAACGACGCCCACATCCACTTCACGGGCGGAGGAACATCGCTGATGCAGCTTGATTTCCGTTATGTGCACGACACGGACACGATCAAACAGATGGTGGCCGATGCCGTGGAACACTCCAAGCCGGGCGAGCTGATCAGGGGGCGCGGCTGGGAGCATGAGACATTTCCGGACAAGAAATGGCCCACCAAGGAGATCCTGGACGCAGTCGCCCCCGACAACCCGGTGGTCCTGAGCCGGGCGGACGGCCACTCGGTCTGGGTCAACAGCTACGTCATCCGCGAGTCCGGAGTCACCAAAGACACCCCCGATCCCCCCAATGGGACCGTCATGCGGGATCTCGAGACCGGAGAGCCCACCGGCATCTTCAAGGAAGGGGCCTCCCGGCTGCTGAAGGTCACCTCTTCCGTGGAGCTGACCGCAGAGGAGCGGGCGGAGAGATCGGACAGGGCCCTGGAGCTGGCCCTCAAAGCCGCCCGGGAGACGGGAGTGACCAGCGTCCAGCAGCTGAACGGCGGTTTCGATCAATTCATGCGCTTCAAGAACGAGGGCCGTCTGACCGCGCGTGCCACCATCAATATGTCCCTACCGCGCAGCGACGAGGGATTTGCCCGGCTGGAAGATCTGAGACAGGAATACCCCCAGAGCGACAACTGGATCCGATTCGGATATCTCAAGATCTTCATCGACGGCACACTGGGATCGGGCACGGCCCTCATGTTCGTGCCCTTCGAGGACGCCCCCGACACCAGCGGGCTGCCCATGATGCCGTACGAAGAATTCGAGGGCCGTATCGTGGCCGCTGACGCGCGTGGCTTCCAGACCGGCACTCACGCCATCGGCACCAAGGGGAACAACTTTGTGCTGAACTCCGTGGAAAAGGCCCAGCAGGTGAACGGAAGGCGCGATGCCCGCCACCGCAGCGAGCATGCCCAGATCCTGATAGACGAGGACATACCGCGTTTCGCCGAGCTGGGCGTCATCGCTTCCATGCAGCCCACCCACTGCATCACCGACAAGCGTTTTGCCGAAAAGCGCATCGGCCTGGAGCGCTGCCGCGGGGCATACGCCTGGCGGCGCCTCCTGGATGCCGGCGCCAAGATCGCCTTCGGTACCGACTGGCCGGTCGAGCCCATCGACCCGCTGGAAGGTCTTTACGGCGCCGTGTCACGCAAAGACCGGGCGGGAGAGGAGGGCGAGGGATGGTTCCCGGACCAGAAACTCAGCATGGAGGAAGCCATCGAGCTCTACACGCTGGGCGCCGCTTATTCCGAATTCATGGAAGACCGCAAGGGAATACTCAAGGAGAGCTACCTGGCCGACATGGTCATCTTCGACCAGGACCTCATGACCATCCCGCACGATCGGATAATGAAGTCCAAGGTGGACATCACCATCGTGGGCGGCAAAGTCGTCTTCGAACGCTGATCAAATATCGCCCCCTGAGTCATCCACGGGCCAAGTTCGCTCATTTGTGAGAAGTAGGTAGGTGAAGCTGGAAGTAAAGCATGATTCGGGCGAAACCTGGGCCATAGCCGGGCCTAGATTGCGGTAGATGCGAGGCTTGGAGGGCGAAGCTGTGGTATTCCACCGCGAGTCCCTTCAAGACGAAGAATATACCGTGAGATAGGCTCGCCCGAAGGGTAAGAATTGCTGATTCTTATATGAAGCTCCTTATTGTTTGTTCAAGTATATATCAGCAATTCTTAGATATGGTTCAGATTAAAATTCGAATTCGAGACCTAGGATGGGCAACAACCCCCACTGATTCTCGGTGTCCGGCCGGTTCTCCAGGGTGTTCCAGAAGATAAAAGCGATGTTCTCCCGGTTGTACACGTTCCAGACACTGAAGTACAGCGTCAGGTTGGAGCGCCCGAAATGGAACCTCTTGTCAGCCCGGAGGTTCAGTGAGTGGTAGGGCTCGTGCCGCTCTGCATTGATCCGCGTAAGGTCGAAGATCCCGCTGTTGGCAGCCTCGGAGGCCTCCAGGTCAAAGGGTGTATAGGGCACCCCCCCGGCGTAGTTCCACTTGCAGCTGAACTCCCAGAACCGACCAGGCCGGAATCCGCCCTCGACAGCGACGATGAACGTGTTGTCGTAGACACGGGGGCGCCACTCTCCTCCCTGATCCTGGTAGAAGGTGCGGAAATAGGAGGCGCTGACCAGCCCGTACAGCCTCTCTGCCAGCTTCTTCTGGATCATGACCTCCACGCCGTAGGAGTGGGCCCTGCCCGTATCCTCCAGCCGCTCGTGGTAGGTGTAGAATCCGTTGTAGTAGCTCTCGTCCAATATGAACAGGCCTGGCTGCTGCGGATCGAGGGGCATCTGCCGGTAGTCCTTATAATAGGCTTCGAGGGTGAAGCGGGTGCTTTCCGTGATCATGTGGCTGAGGCCCAGCACATAATGGTATGCCATGGGATCCTTGAGCCCGCGGTGGGCCTCGTTCTGCAGGAGGAGGAGGCTGGGCAGGTTCTGAAAGAAAACACCGGCGGCGGCGTTCAGGGAGGTGCGGCCGGTCAAACCGTAGGACAGCGATACACGGGGGGAAACGTTCGTATTCCGGTTAAAGGAGAGATGATCCATCCTCAGGCCCAGGTTCAGGCTCAGCCGGCTGACAGGATTCAGCGTGTAGTTGAGGAAGCCTGAGTAGCGGCCGGAATCCTGCCGGACATCGATGTGGATATCCGGATAGGGATTCCCCGCGACATCGATGCCGGCGCCCAGGGCGTAGTCGTTGCGGGTATCGAGGTATTGGACCTCCAGCCCGAAGTTGAACCTGTGTTTATCCGAGACCCGGACATAGTTGACGTTCCTGAGCGTGTAGGCCTGCTCCCAACTGTTGTTGTCGAAGATCAGGGCATCGGAAGCGGTGTCGGAGTAGATGATGTCGTATTGGATATGGGAACGGGAGAGGGAGGTGTTGGAGTACCCGTTGGCTCCCCAAGCCTTGAACCAGTTGAATCCCAGTGTGGTGTTCCGTGCGTCGTGATATCCGTAGCTCGAGTCCCCCAGCTCAAGGGACTTGTCCCGATCCCAGCCGCTCTTGTCGTCTCCCCAGACACCCAGCAGTGTGAGGTCGCTGCTGTCGGACAGGCCGAAAGTGGCCTTCCCCTGGATATCTCCCCAGGCAGGCGCCGCTCCTATGTCGAAATACTTGTCGATGAGGTCCAGGTAGCTGTGCCGGGCCGAGATCATCCAGGAGTTTTTAGCTCCCGGCAGCGGGCCTTCGGTGATGAGGCCGAAGCCGGCCATGCTGAAGTCCGCCTGGAAATCATACTCGTCACGGTTCCCATCCCGGAAGTTGATGTCCATAACCGAGGAAAGCCGGTTCCCATAAACCGGCGAGAAGCCGCCGGAATAAAAATTCACGTCCTTGATGAAGTCCACGTTCAGGAGCGCCAGTGCGCCGCTTGAGGAACTCTGGACGGGATAGTGGTTGATGTTGGGGATGGAGATGTTGTCGACGTAGAAGCCGTTCTCCACCGGATTCCCTCCCCGGACGACGAGCCCGTTCACCTGGTCGTTGATGCGGGCGATGCTGGGGAGCCCGGAGACGATGCGGCTAACGTCGCCGCCCGAGCCGGCGGCGCGCCGGATCTCCTCGTTGGAGAAGCTGGTCATGCTGGTGGATTTCAGCTTGGTATCGGAGAAATACCCTGCGGTGACCGTGACCTCTTCGTGCTCCTGCATTTCCAGGCTCAATTTAAGTTCTATTTCCACGAAGCTGATGCGCTCCGACTTGATAACCACATCCGGATGGAGTTTGGGCAAATAGTACTGGCAGCTTACATCAAGGACATACGAACCGACCGGCACGCCGGGGATCTCGAAGCTGCCCTGATAGTCGGTTTCGGCCTGGAATTTCGTTCCTTTCACCTTTATCAAGGCATGGGCCACGGCTGAGCGGACCTCCTCGTCCACGACCGTTCCTTTAAGGGTTCCGGTTTTTTCCTGAGCATCCGGATCCTCTTCCGCATTCACTGGCGCTGACAGGGCAAACAGTAAAATCGCGCAGCAGATCAGGATCAACATCGATCTGAGAGTATTCATGCTTTTTTCCTTTCTTTCTTAATGCCGCGAATTAAAACGTCTATTTAAATCGCTTGTTTTAATCATGCGTTTAATATAGAGTGTTCATAGAAACATGTCAAGGTCAATTGCAAATATTCTTGAAATTTCTTAAACTTAAACAAGCGTTTAAAACAAATCGGTAGGAGCAGGACCGGGCCACATGAGCAAAGAAGAAATGTCAGGCAGGGAACGGATCTATCTGGCTACCGTCAGGATCATCGGGAAGGAGGGCATCCGGGCCCTCACGACCCGGAAGATCGCACAGGAAGCCGGAGTCAACATCGCCGCCATCAACTATTATTACGGCAGCAAGGACAAGCTGGTGGAGGAGGCCCTGAACGGGACCCTGAAGGAGATGGCCGATTTTCCCTCGGATCTCCTGGATGTGGAGGCCCTCGAGGTACCGGCCCGGCTGCAGGCCTTTTTCCAGGGATTGATGGGGAGCATGCTGAAATACCCGGGGATCCCCAAGGCCCACCTCTATGCTCCGCTCGTGGACAACGACTTTTCGACGCCCTTCGTGCGCCTGTTTCAAGATTTTTTAGAGGACGTCCACACCAAGCTGACAGAAAAGGGTGTCCGGGTTAAAGTTAAAGACCTGGATCTCAGGATGGCCATCATCCAGATGTTCTCAGCATTGGTCCTGCCGGGAATGTTCCCCCAGATGTTCGAGCCCTTCGCCCAGGCCAAACTCAAGGATCCCCAGGTCCTGAAGAGATATGTGGCCGGGCTCCTCGACCACTACTTCGAATGATGCCGTCTTTTCGGTAACAGCAGTCGTTTAGCCGGGAATGTCAATGCCGCAGAGGTGATCAGCACATACAGGCCTATTCGATCACCCTGTGCCCGCTGAGCGCCCCATAGACCAGGCCCGAGGCCTTCCCCCCCTCACTTTCCCGGTACAGGACGAGCATGTCCTGGACACGAGTCCTGCGATCCCTCCCAACGAAGGTCACGCGGCTCAGGTAGTATCTGCCTTTTTCCGTCTCATGAAAAAGCTCCGGATCTCCGATCTCCAGGATTGCGGTAACCGCAGCCTCACTGTCCATGTTACAGGCATCCCGGATATGGCCGCTGCTCCATACCTTGAATGCGGGGAGGAGCTTTCTAATCCGACCAAGATCTTCCTCCACCAAGGCCTGAAAAAATTGCCGCAGCACCTCGGATACGGCCGCATCGGCAGACAATCCGCTGGCATCTATGCCCGAGTTGGGATCGTCGAGTTCGCCGAATTCATAAACGATGGGCGAATATCCCTCGATATCCGGTGTAAAAACGCTCTTGTCGAACTCTTCTTCCCAGCGGATGTCATAGAGAAAGCGAAATCTTTGGTTTTCAGCGATACCTGTAAATTCCATCCGGACAGGCAGGCCGGTCCGCACATCCGCCCAAAGCCGGGCGGTTCCATCTGTCCAGGTCTCGCCCTTATAGGAAAGATTTCCTGTCTCGATGCCGGCGACCTCGATGCCGTCGATCCTGCTGTGTCCCAGATGCGTGTACGGCTGCTCCATGAACATACGGATATGGTGCCGGACATCTTTCTCGTCTTCTATATTGAAAGGATGCTGCTCCTCGGACATGGCAAAACTTGTCCACATCTTTCCCGTGGGCATGACCTGGATCTGGGTCCCCCCATCGGCCGGGACAAACACCTGATATACGACCTCGCCGTTGACCAGCGTATCCCAGCGTAAGCCGTACTCGGACGACAGATAAACCACCCACTCCGACTGGACCTCGTGCTCCTGCAGGGTGTCCGCATCCACCGATATCTCAAGCCTGAAAAAGAACGTCTCTATGGCCGAAACACGGGCCGCTACCTCTCCCCAGGCAACGCCTGCCCCTCCCCAGGGATCGAGCAGGATGAGCGCTGTGAGTAGAACCGCGGCTGCCGGAGCCCAGCGCACCAGCCGTCTCGACCACCTCCGTCCGGGAGTGCCGGTCCCTCGAGCCGCGATCTCCGACCGGGCCCGGTCGTACGCCTCCGCCATGTTTTTTTGGATCCGCTCATCCAGTTCGGGAGCGGCCTCCACACAGGAAGCGTCATCCAGCAGATGCTTTCTTATCCGGCTTTCGAAATCCTGATCGTTCATATTGTCCTCTCCTGTCTGTCTTCTTCCAGCAGTGAACGCAGTTTGGCCAGCCCGTAGCGGCAGCGGCTGCGGATCGTATCGGGAGATTCTCCCCTAAGTTCGGCAATGGCCCGGAAGGTCATGTCCTGCTGAAGATGCAGCACGACCGCCTCCCGCTGGGGATAGGGCAGCCGGTCCAGCGCTTCTGCCACGCGGCGTCTGGAGTCGGAGAAATCAAAGAGCTCTTCCGGGGAGACTTGAGGGGACCGATCATCGATCGGGGCGTTTCCATCGATGGGAAGGGATTGGGAGGATTTCAGCTTGTACACATTGCGGGCCCGGTTGACCACGGCACGCCGCAGATACGGCCTAAGGCCCCGTCTCACCTCCAGGCCGGCGACTGCGCGGGCAAAGGACACGAACACATCGTGAACAACATCCTCTGCTGCTGCCCGATCCGGCAGCAGCGCCTGGGCCAGGGCCAGCATCTCATGCTTGTGCTTCTGATAGATGAGCCTGAGGGCACCGCTGTCTCCGCTCCGACAGCGGCGGATCAGCCGGTTGTCCGACTCCGGGGTTCCTGGACTTTTTGCGTTCATCATATAAAAGACAAGTCAGAAGAGTGTATTCGTTTAAGTTCCGCCGACTTTTTTTGTTCCCGGCAAGGGCTGTCTCAAATATCAAGCCGGGTGGCCCCAACCGTCCTTATATATATAGAGAAACGCTCGACCTGAAGGATCACTCGTAGAGGCGGGAATCCCTCATGCTGGGGCCCAGCAGGATGGCATTGAGGAACAGCTTGTTCAGGCCGTCGTATGAGGCGCGGAAATTGGGGTCCTCTACGAAAGACACGACCTTCCCCCGTCCATAGGATTCCAGGAACAGCCACCCCATGCCGGCCAGATACCTCTCCGTGTCCGGCCAGATGTAGCCGGAGAGGCGCAGCTCCTCCTGGTCGGCATAGACGCCGACATTCCTGGCCGGACTGTCTGCGAAAGGCTGGCAGATGATGCTGGAGCGGACCTGGGCCGCCACCGACCCGGGCACCCCATAGCTCAGGAAGCTGAGGGGATTGAGGTTCACCCTCACGATGGCCCCCGGAGTGCGCTGGGGCCTGATCCGCTCGGTTTTATCCGCCGGATCGGGCTGGCCGTTGATAAGCTTGGTCTGCGAGATCTTGGCGGCTCTCAGCCAGGAGCTGGCGCCCGAGACCGCCACCACGGTCCCGCCGGAACGGATCCATTCCTTGAAGGAGTCCTGCTGTGGCTGGGACAGGGCGCTGCCGTAATTCCCGCTGGGCAGCACGATCACGTCATACACATGCAGCCCGCCGAGGTTCCGCGCGCTGACTCGCGTGAAGGGCAGTCCGAACTCGCGCTCGAACAGATAGTGGAGGGCGCCGTAGGAGCCGGACGACACCGGATCTTCGGTGAGGAGGGCAACTCGGGGATTCTTCAGGGTGACGATGTTGTTGGACCCGAGGTCGATGCCGTCCTCCACCAGCCCGTGGTGCAGCGCGTAGGCATCCACCCCGAACTCCGCACTCAGTTCCCCGAGCCGGGCATGCAGGCCATCGGGATTGCGGTTGACGCGGATCACGAGGGTCCCCCGAGGCCAGGAGCGCCCCTCCACTTTAAATACCTGCTGCGCCATGCGCACACGAAACCCCTCGGCCATGAGGCGTATGAGGAGCTTGGAGGAGGCCAACGTGTCATAGGGGATGAGGTAGACCTGGCGGGCCGGGCCGCCGTGCACGGCACCGGCGACGGTAGGAGTCTCGGTCACGGCCTCTGTCTCCACATGGGCGGGCGCTCCGGTCCAGTAGGCATCCACTCCATACGTGAGCGGAAGGGACCAGGCCGTCACATCGTAGAAATGGCTCCGCTCTCCCTCCTCCTGCCGGCGCCTTTCCTCGGCTATGAAATCCTCACCGAGCGGTGATTCCGGGGCCAGCAGGGCCTTGATCAGGATCTTCTGGGGCTGATCGAGCGAGATGAGGTAGGTGCCGGCCGGGAACGTGACCGATCCCGTCTTCTTGGTCAGGTAGGACGTCGCCCGGGTCAGGGAGAATTCCCGGGCGGCCCGGCGGATCTCGACCTTTTCCTGCAGCAGGTTCCCGATCAGCTTGGCCGCGATGTGCGGATCGTTCCGGGGTGTGAGCAGGATCTCCTTCATGGGATCGGACCCTGCCTCCTCGAGTCCGATCCGGAAGAACTCGTGAAAATCACGGATCTTCTCCTCCCTCCGCTCGGATACCACCCGGAGAGTGGCCATCGAGGTCGTGAAGTGGTGCCAGGACGCTTCCCTGAGCGTGAGGACCGTGTCGTCGTTCCGGGTGATGCTCACGCCGCGAGCCGAGGCCTGCTCATAGGTCATGCCCACGGCCCCGTTTATGGAAGGATAGGAGGTCCCGTACCCGGGATAGAAAGCGTCGAAGCTCTCTCGTGTGTAGTAGCCCCATCCGAAGTGGTCGAAGGCCGCGGCATTGCCTTCAGCGATCAGCTTCCACCATTTCATGAGCACCGGCTTGACGTACTCGTTATGGGGAGTCATGGGAGGCGAGAAGAAATAGGTGGAGTCGGAGCCCATCTCGTGCAGGTCGGCGAACACATGGGGCATCCAGCGGTGATAGACGTCGGCCTTCTGCCGGGATTCGATCTGGGTCTTGAGGAAAAAGTCCCGGTTGAGGTCAAACAGGTAGTGGTTGGTGCGGCCTCCCGGCCAGGTACGTCCGTGCTCCGCGTCCTGCGGCTGGGGGTGGGAGTCGAGCGTGACTACTGAGCGCACCTGGTTGACGAAGCGCTCGTGGCCGTCCGGATTCTGGCAGGGGTCCACGATGCAAACGACATTGCGGAGGATGTCCGTGGTCACAGGATCTGTTCCGGCGGCCAGCTGGTAGATGGTGCGGATGGCGGCCTCCATGGCCGAAGCTTCGTTGCCGTGGATGTTGTATCCCAGCCACACGAGGGACGGCATCCATCCGGCGATCTCGTCCAGCTCGGCTCGAGAAAGGGACCGTGGATCTGTGAGCTTGAGGTTGGCCTCACGGATCTCGTCCAGCCGGGCCAGATTGTCGGGATGGCTGATGATCACGGTGTAGAGTGTCCGGCCCTGGTAGGTCCGGCCGTAGGGCTCGACGATCACGCGGTCCGAGGCGTCCTCGACCGTTCTGAGGAAGGCCTCCATCTCCCAGTAGAAAGTGTGGAGCACCCCGAAGCGGTGTCCCGTCACGTCCTTGGGGGTGGGAACCGTGGTGTCATAGCTGCCGCCGGGGAACAGGTCCTCGTCCTGCCCGCAGAGCGGCAGGAAGGACGCGACCAGGCAGACCAGCACGAGCAGAGACAGACTTCTGAACCGATTCATGATCCCTCCTTAGATATCGCACACATGGATGGAGCCCTATTATGATAAAACCGTTTTGGTTTTGCAAGACAGGGCGCAGGAACACATCAGGCTCGGAGCTCCTCTGCCCGGGGCTGCCAAGCGGGAGTTCACATTCCGATCCGGCTGGGCTAGAATGGACTTGAACGCAGCAGCCAGGCATCCAGAATGGGAGGCGGAACATGAAACTCAGGCAAGGATCGGGACTCATCGGAATACTCGCGGGGCTGGCCTTCATCCTGTGCAGCTGTTCTTCCGCACCCTATCCTGAGGGAGTGTACGCCGAACTTGAGACCGATAAGGGGCGGATCGTGCTGCAGCTCGAATTCGAAAAGACACCCGTGACAGTGGCCAATTTTGTGGGGCTGGCAGAAGGACGTCTCGAAAATGAGGCCCTGCCCATGGGGGCGCCCTATTTTGACGGAACCGTGTTCCACCGTGTCGTGCCCGGGCATGTGATCCAGGCCGGGAGCCCTGCCGGAGACGGTAATGGCGAGCTCGGCTATACCATCCCCAACGAGATCGCACCTGGACTCGGTCACGGCAGCGCCGGGATGCTGGGGATGGCCAATGGCGGGCCCCACACCAACGGCAGCCAGTTCTACATCACCCTGGGAGACCGCTCCTACCTGGACGGTGACTACACGGTTTTCGGCCATGTGATCCAGGGGATGGAGGTCGTGGAAGAGATCGTCCAGGGCGACATCGTCCACGAGATCCGGATCGTGCGCATCGGTAGGGAAGCCCGCGATTTCAAGGTGAGTGAGGATAAGTTCCGCGGCATGGTGGAGGACGCCAAAAGAGCGGTGGCCGAGGCCGATTCGGCAAAACAGCGGAAGGAAGAAGCGATGATCCTCAGCCGCTGGCCGGAGGCGGAAACGGCAGCCCAAGGTGTCCGATTCATCATCCTCCAGCCGGGCCGGGGTGCGAAGCCTGATGCCGGGCTGGAGCTGTCTTATACCGGACAGACGCTGGACGGGACTCGGTTCTGCAGCTCGCCCGACGGGACGCCACAGCCCGGTGACCAGGCACAATCCTTCGCATACGAACCAGGGAAGACCCGCGTCATCCCTGCCCTCGCAGAGGCGGTTAAAACCATGCGGTCCGGTGAAAGGCGGCTCCTGATCATCTCCGCGGCCCAGGGCTACGGGACCTCAGGATTCTATGCCAGGCAGAAGGAAGGAGAGAAACGTTTCGTCATCTCGCCCAATACCACCTTG
>CBFDBC010000024.1:0-24166 GCA_965602945.1 uncultured bacterium
GGTATTGTGCCAGCTTCTGAAGGATCGCCTCGAGGCTCTGGCCCTGCTCGAGGGGAGCATCGGCTGTGAGCGGGAAGGACCAGAGGAGGGCCGCTGCGCCCAGCGCGAGCAAAACGATTCCCGACCGCCTTGTCCATTCTGTTGTGTATCGGTTCGACATGGTGCCCTCCTACGGGATCAGCTGCCAGGGACTGCGGTAGGCCCGGGCCAGCAGCCGTGTGGCTTCGGGATCGTCGATTATAGTTTCGGTCCGGGGATCGAACCGGATCTTCCGTCCCAGTTTCAAGGCGATGACACCCAGGTGTCCTACGCTGGCGGACCGGTGAGCCACCTCGCAGGGCGCTATCGTCAGGTCCCGCGTCTTCACACAGTCCAGGAAGTTCTGGTAGTGATCCCGGCTCCTGTACAGCCGGTCCTCGTTGGGTCCTATATAGTCATTCCAGAGAGAGGGGGGGTTGGTCTCCTGGTTTCCCCGGTTAACCCACACCCAGCCGTGCTCACCGATCCACTTGGTGCCGCTCCAGACCTGGTCGTGACCGCCGGCGATCACCATGGGCGTGCCGTCGGCGTAGCGGGCGATGAGGTAGTAGCGGGTAGGGCTGTTCCACACACCGGCCCTCGTCCATTCCCCTGTGCCCTCGATCTCGACCGGGCCGGTGGTATCCCATCCCATGCCCCAGTGGGCGATGTCCACGTGATGGCCGATCCAGTCCATAAGCTGGCCGCCCCCCAGGTCCATGTTCCATCGCCAATTCATGTGCACGCGGGCCGGACAGTATGGCGCATAGGGTGCGGGGCCCAGCCAGAAGTCATAGTCCAGGTTCTCCGGCGGCGGCCCAAAAGTTTCCTGTCCGGCGGTGCCGGCGAAGTCGTTGTGCCCCTGGGGCAGGCCGACCTCGATCTTGAGCACCTTGCCGATTCGGCCGCTGCGCACCAGCTCGCAGGCGTGGTGGAAATTGGCCACCGACCTCTGCCAGCTCCCGGTCTGCCAGACGCGGGCGTAGCGCCTCACCGCATCGGACAGGGCCCGGCCCTCTGCCAGGCTATGGGTCAGGGGCTTCTCGCCGTACACATCGAATCCCGTCCGGACACAGGAGATCGCAACCAGCGCATGCCAGTGATCCGGTACCGCGATGGAGACCGCGTCGAGGTCCTTCCGCAGGCAGAGCTCCCGGAAGTCGTGGTAGGTGGCACAATCCCGGTTCCCATAGTGGTCATCGACGATGCCCTTGGCCTTTTGGAGAGGGTTGTCATCCAGGTCGCAGACCGCCACCCACTGGACCTCGTCCTTGTTGAGGAGGGCTTCCATGTTGGGGTATCCCATCATACCGAAGCCGATCCCGGCCATGACGATCGTGTCCGAGGGAGGGGGCGCTCCGTCCCGGCCCAGGACCCTGGCCGGGACGATGGCGGGAAAGGCCGCCACTCCGGCCGCGGCCAGGGGGATTCTCTTTAGGAACTCACGGCGGGGGAACTTCTCAGGTTTTTTATTCATGCCGACACCTGCCTTGTTAGAATCGAGTGAGCCAAAACTGGAAAGGGATGGACGGGAAGCTCAGGGAATTTTGTTCCGCACGAAGGGGGCGATCTGACTCACGGCCCTATCTTATGCAAAACCACCGCGCATTTCAATAAATCTTAGGGTCATCATCCCTAATTCGAGGATTATTCCACGATGCTGCTCAATGAGCCGTGCACATTTGACCCGAGCGCATGGGGCGGCGAGAGAATGAGTGGATTCCTCTCAGGGTGTATTATCTCTCCATACAGCTCCATGAGCCGTGGGGGATTGTTTATAACGGCAGGGGGGGGGGGGTGGTGGTTGGGTGGGTCTTCCGCTTGCATCAATTACGCAGGCGTCATTCAACGATCCGATAGGTGTAGACGCACATGGCGTGCCTGGGTTCAAGGAGGTAGAGCCGGTCATGGAAGATGCGCACAACGCCTGCGTGGTGGGTCAACGGGACCTTACCCAAAAAACGGCCCTGCGCGTCGAAGATATGGAAGGCGAAGGCATCGATCTTGATTTCGTCCGTCGCCTGCAGGGTCTCGGCACCCTCATAGCGGCCGTCTCCATCCCGGAAGTGCATGGTCAGGCCCATCTCCTCGAACTTCAACTGCCGCTCGTAGGACAGCACCCACAGGCGGCCTTGACTATCCAAGGCGATATCCGCGGAGGTGAAATTCACGAAGGGGATCGGGATCTTGCGCGGGCCGAACTGGTGCTCTTCGTAGGTGATCTCCACGGACTCGGGGAAGTTGAGCGGCCGGTCCAGAGAAAGTGTTAGCTCTCCCGTAGGGGAATATTTTTCGATCCGGTTGCGGGCGGCATAGGCGATGTAGACCGAGTCGTCCGGCCCGGAGGTATAGGACACGCGGTTGAAGTACCGGAAGCTGTCCTCGTCCTCATGGGCTTCCAGGGCCCCGAATTCAGCATCCACTTTTCCCTCTGGATCGAAGCGCTGCAGGAGCGCACGTGAAGAATTCGTCGTTCTCAATGAAACCAGATCACCCGCCGTAAGCCTCGCAAGCCTTCCCGCAGGACCGCCTGAAGGCATGGTTCCGACCTCTTTCCCTTCGGGATTCAGGATCTTCACGGCATTGGTGGCCTTGTCGCTCACATACATCCGGCCCTGCTCGTCCAGGGCGATCCCGTCCATGAACTGGAACTCACCCGGTCCCTGGCCCTCGCGTCCGTAGGCGGCCTGGAGTTCACCATCCGCGCCGATCTTCTTGATGCGGAAGTTGCCCGCATCCAGGACGTAGAGGTTCCCCTGTGTGTCGAGGGCAATATCCGCCGGCTTGTAGAATGTCATGTCCGGGCCGGAGTCTCCCGCTCCTCCCAGCACGCGGATCAATTCCAGCCGCGTCTGAGGTGTGTCTCCCCAGCGGGGGCCCGTGTTGTGCACAAAGATCACGCCGTCCCGGGTCTCCTGGCTGTAGGTCGAAGGCTTGGATTCCACTCGCTCCTGCACCTCATCTGAATCCTCAACGGGGCTTTCCTTCGTCCCACAGGAAAACAATAACACACCGAGTGATACCACAAGCGCGATCCATAATTTTCTATACATGATTTCTTCCTTTAGTTATTTTCCCAACTACCCGCCGGCGCAGGCGCGGGATAAGCGCCGCATCCACCCAGTAGACATTCCCCGGCCCATCCGGGATGCGCCCCTCATTCAACTCTGAAACCCGGTTGCTCATAAAGAACAGATACTTGCCGTCATACGTGACAAAGGGAAAGCCCTCTTTGGCGGAAGTATTGATCTTCGGACCCAGGTTCACTGGAGAGGACCACTCACCCCCTGCCTTGCGGAAACTTATATAGAGATCGCCCAGGCCCTGACTTCCCGGCCGGAATGAGGCGAAGATCAGGTAGCTCTCGTCGGGCGAGATGTAAGGCATCCCATCGACATGGGGGCTGTTGACCCCGCCGCCGATCTTCATCCTTTGCGAATAGCGACCATTCTGAAACCGTACTCTGTATATCCCGTCCCGATCACCGAACATGCTGCAATAATAGAGCGTGCCGTTCCGGGTAACGGAAGGACCGTCCTGCCGTTTCTGAAAATTGACGGCAGGGCCCAGCTCACGCGGTACACCCCAGCCTCGGAACGTCCTGTCCACGACCCAGAGCGACCAGGTGGAAAAATAGATGCGATCCCCATCCGATGTGAGAAACGGAGTCAATCCCTCTGCTATGACCTGAGGAAGAGTCCAGGTTCCATCCACCTCCTGCATATAAAGAATCACCGAAGGGCGGGGGAACATGCGTGAAAACACCAGCGCCCTGCCATCGGCCGAGAAATACACACTGCTGTGCTGGGTGCAGGTTGAGATGATACCCGGGGCAAAGAGCTCAGGGGTATCGCCCGGCGGGTCCTGTCCGAGATAGGGCCCCTTCAGGATGGGAAAATCCTGTGTCGTTGCAAGCGAAGCGTGCGCCGATATCGGCCCTGAAAGCCAGCCCCAGATGCAGAGCAGGAAGATCCATTTTCTCGGGAAATTTATCACGCTGATCCACATCTCTATCATTCATACTGCAGGGCGTCGGCGGGGTTGGCCCGGGCGGCCCGCACCGCCTGGAAGCTCACGGTGAGCAGGGCGATGACCAGGGCCAGCAGGCCGGTCAGCAGGAACACCGCAGGCCCCAGGCTTATCCGGTAGGCGAAATCCTCCAGCCAATCACGCGCCACGAGATAGGCCAGCGGCCACGCAATGAGCATGGAGAGTATAACCAGACGAATGAATTCTCTGCACAGAGAGCTCGTGATGGAGGCGACCGAGGCGCCCAGGACCTTGCGGATGCCGATCTCCTTGGTCCTTTGTTCCACCACAAAAGACGCCAGGCCGAAAAGCCCCAGGCTGGCGATGAACACGGCCAGGAAAGCGAAGTTTGCCAGCAGCCGTCCCATGCGCTCCTCCCTGCGGTAGAACCGAGAATAGTCCTCGTCGACGAACATGTACTCAAAGGGGTAGGGGGGCAGCACTTCCTTCCAGGCTTTTTCGACCGCGGCCAGGGTAGTGGCAGTATTCTCGGGATTGAAACGCATGACGATGTTCCCCAGCCAGAACGGGTTGGGCGCCAGCAGGAATACGAGGGGCTGGATCTCGCTGTGCAGGGGCTGGAAATGGAAATTCTTCATAACTCCTATGACCGTCCCTTTGCGGCCGAACATGGTAAACGGCGTTCCTACGGCCGCGTCCCGTCCGATGAGTTTCGCGGTCTCTTCATTTATGAGGAAGGCCTCCTCAGCATCGGTGGCATACTCCCGCGAAAACGTCCTCCCCTCCAGAAGTTCTAGACCCAGAGTCTCGATGAACTCATAATCAACCGCCGCGAAAACCAGGCGCACGTCGCGGTCCGGGTCCTTGCCGGCCCAACCGGCATCTCGCGCGTAATCGCTGATCATGGTAGGACGGCGCCCCATGGCCGTGACGTTGACTATGGAGGGCTCCTGAAGGAGGCGGGCCTTGAGCGCCGCGTAAGAGCCCCCGATATCTCCCCGCAGGGGGATGGTCAGCAGTTGACTCCGGTCGTATCCGAGGTCGCGGGCCTTCATAAACCGGGTTTGGGTGTACACCACGGCTGTCCCTATGATCAGGAAGATGGAGAGGGTGAACTGCACGACCACCAGTGTGCTGCGAAAGGCGGAGCGCCTCTCACCCCGTCCCAGGCGGCGCAGAATGCGGGCGGGCCTCAGGGATGACAGGAGGAGCGCCGGGTAGCTTCCGGCGAGGAGAGCGGTCAGGATCGTGATAACCGCACCCGCCAAGAGCACGGGCCGGGTTCCCAGGACCACCGGTGACAGGAGCTTGCCGCTGAGGGAATTGAAAACCGGCAGCAGCAGGATGACCCAGAGCACCGCGAGGCAGAGGGAACACAGCGTGTAGAGCAAGGATTCGCCGTAGAACTGGCGGATGAGGTCCCCGCGCTGGGCACCCATCACCTTCCTCATCCCGATCTCCCGGGCACGCTGCGCGGAACGGGCCGTGGAGAGGTTCATGAAGTTGATGCAGGCGATCACGATGACGAACAGCGCGATGAGGGAGAACATGGTCACATACTTTATCGTGCCCACCAGTTCTCCCCGCCCGTAGATGCTGTAAAGGCGGAGCCGCTTGAGGGGGACCAACCCGTAAACGGTCATAGCATCCTTGCCTTTGTTGCGGCGGATCAGGTCTGTGACCTTGGGGGCCACTGCTGCCGCCTCAACCCCCTCCCGCAGCTGGACAAAGGTGGAGATGGCGTCCGACCACCCTTCCGGCATGCGGCGAAGGTTCTGCTCCACGAAAACGAAGGGCACGATCCAGTCGTACCGGAGCGTGGAGTTGGCGGGATGATCCTGGATGATCCCGGTGACCTTGAGGTCGAAGCGGTTTTCAGCCCGCACTACCTGGCCCAGGGGATCTTCGTCTCCGAAGTATTTCTCGGCCATACGCCGGGAGATCACGATGGAGAAGGGATCCTGGAGGGCCGTGTCCGGATCTCCCTTGAGCAGGTGAAAGGAGAACATCCGGAAGAAAGACGGATCCGTGGCACGGATTTGGGATTCGAAAAAGGAATGGTCCCGATAGTGGAGCTGCATGCCGCCGAAGCGTGTAAAGCGGGAGGCGGCCGCCACCTCGGGAATCTCCTCGGGCAAGACCGGCGCCAAGGGAGCTGGAGTGGTGATGGTGTGCATGGAGTAGCCGGAATACTCCTCGTCCGCTTCGATGCGGAAGAGGCGCTCCGTGTTGGCATGGAACCGGTCGAATGCCAGTTCGTCCAGCACCCAGAGGGAGATAAACAGGGTACAGGTCAGGCCCAGGGCCAACCCGAAGATGTTGATGAAGGAAAACCCCTTGTGGCGCCTGATACTGCGCAGCGTGACCTTCAGATAGTTCCGGAACAGGACAAAACCCCAGTAGGCGCTGGCTGCAACAAATCCCGGGAAGGACCTCACGAGCTGGGCCCAGTACCATAGATCGGCGGCCGTCCGGCCGCGGGAATCGATCATGTCGTTATAGAGTTCCTCGAAATCGCCCAGAACGGGGCCGTGGTGGCGCAGCAGCAGGAATCGAGCCAGCAGCCATTCAGCCAGGTGGGGAGGTTTCGGCATCGTGTCTCCTTTTATCGCGTACGCTATTTTTCCGTCGTGACCTCAGGAAAATCCTTCCATAGGATATTCTGGACCTGCCTCATCTCGGACAGCACCTGCATCCCAGTGGGGGTGATCTCATAGAACCGCTTGCTGCGGCCGCCCCGCCGTTTGGTGGGGAGGCCTTGATGGGGGCTCACCAGGCCTTTCTCTGCCAGCCTGTCCAAAGGGACATAGATGGCGCCGATGGACCAGTGCTCCTGGATGGTCTCGGCAACGTGCTGGGAGCCCGTGATCTCGGAGATGTACTCCCGGATGGTCACCCCGTATGCATTGCCCCTGAGCTTCCATATGGAAAGCAGGACGACTTCCTCCTGACGCGAAAGCAGTTTCATTATTCACTCCCTCCCCTCACACAGTATTTCTGTGACACTTCGTATTCCGTGAGCATAAACGCCTTCTTTCTTCTATAAAATAGAGGATATTGGAGGACTTGTCAAGGATATTCTCTAGTTAGTAGAACAATTTGGCGGCTTACTTGATGCCGAAATTGGAGGCGGCACCGGCCATCCAACCGGGGGGATCGGAAGCGCCGCGTGTAAAGGCGATCTCCGGACGGTACTCGAAATGCACGCAGTCGAACCGGATCCAGTCCCCTCCCCAAAAAAAGCCGTTCCGTTTGAACGCGTTCATGACGGCGGCAGGCGGGCTCCAGCGTTCTTCCTTCGGGATGCGGTACCAGTACCGCTTATAGGTTCGGCTCCACATCCAGTTGGCGTGCTGTTTGTTGTATGACTCGGGGATAAGATCCAGGGCCAGCCCGTAGGCATGAAAGCTCAGGGTCCGGGATCCCTTGACGTTTTTACGGTGGAAGGAGTAGATGATGGACAGGTCCCGGATAAAGTTACGCACCTCAGGGTCTGAACCCGCGGCGGCATAGATCTCCCGCTCGACCTGCCTCAGGGCATGGGCGGCGACCCGGTTGATGTTTACCTCGTGATTCAGGAAGGTGAACCTGATGCAGTGTTTCCTAACCTGTCCCTCGGTGCGGCCGAACATGGCATAGAGCATGTCGCGTGAGCGGGGCAGCCGACTTCCTCGGGGCAGCTTGTCCACCGGGCCGGTCCGGTCATACTCGGTGAACAGGGAATCGTAGCGGTGGCTGTTGCGCAGGTTCCGTTCCGAAAGCAGGCGCCCGTCCCGATAATAGATCCAAGTCTTGTCTACCAGGAAGGCCACATCGCCGTCCCGAACCTCGATCCGCTGGATGTAATCCCCGTAGGATTCCCAGATGGTGGTGACTTCCTGGAACGCACGGGGGTCGGGGAGGATGTCGAGGACACTTCCCCAATCCACCGGAACAGAGTCCGCCCCGCCGAGCAGGGCGCTCAGAAAGAGGACAAGGATCCAGGTCGTCTTTTTCATTCTTCCCGCAGTGAAAGCCGGTATTCTAACACAAATCACAGGACGGGGCTATTTTTTCATCCTGGGAAAACGGCGGGATCCACACCGACTCCTTCAGTTTATTGGACGCAGAGGCCCAGTGGGCTATTTCTCGATCTTGACTCCTTCCATTTCCATACCCATGCCCAGTGCGATGCACTTGACGACCTTGCCGGCTTCATCTTTTTTAAATTCCAACTCCATGAACGAGCCGTCCGGAGCATTTATCTCGAACTTGAGTTCATTACCCTCGACCGGATCCAGCTCCGCAGCCTCCTGTCCTTCGGGGCCGCCCCAAAGGCCGCCGTTTTCCACCCAGAAGGAAACCAGCATGACCTGACCTTCCATGTCGAACTCATAGTCTCCCAGAAGCGGCGCATACTTTTTCTTGAGCGCTTCATCGCTCTCCTGCGCCATCACAGCGAGCCCGCCGACCGTTACGATCAAAGCCAAGACGGTACCAACCGAAAACACACGACGAAATGTTGTTTGGACCACGTTCACCTCCTAATCCAATCCATTTTTGGCAGTGCTGATCTGCATCGACACAACACATGCCCAATTCTATGTCTTACTCATTCGATGCTCGTTAACAAGCTTATAAACGTAAAACTGGGGAAAAAGTTCCGGTACGAGCGCCGCGCTCATGGCTCAAAGGGAGATTTACCCCAGATCCGGTCCTCACTCAACCGGAAGATATCCTCCACTCGAGTACCAAAAGCCCTGGCCAGGCGGAGCGCCAGGAGAACGGAGGGGATATCCCGGCCGTTTTCGATAGCGTTTATGGTCTTGCGCGTCACGCCCACCTCATACGCAAGGTGTTCCTGCGTCCAGTCCTTCCTGGCCCTTTCGACCTTTATTAAGTTGTCCACAGGCCCATCCGGCATGGCTTTTCCTCCCTTTATTGTAACCTTTTTTTCTCTTTTTATAACCTTATCAACTCTATTGGTAACCTTTAAGTTGCTTTTTGTCAAGCCTCAGTAGTACCAGCCCAGGAAGCCGAATGCGATCACATTCATCAGGATGGCGGTCAAATAGATCAGGCTTACGGCTATGATCCTGCTCCGGGTTTTCTTCATGCCGAGGACCAGGATCACGGCCACATAGAAGTGGAAATATCCGACCAGGAAGATCAGCCAGACTCCGCCGAAGGACCGGTTCCAGAACGGGTATTCCCAGACCAAGTGACCGCCCAGGTTGAGGATACACTCCACAAACACACAAAAGGCCGCATACCCGATGGCCCAGAACCAGCGGTTGGGAAGGCCCAGGATCTTTTCCTGCTTATCCGGAGACAGCGTGTTGTAGTAGATGATCCCCGCGATGGCGAACATGAACATGATCTCGATGTTCCAGCCCACCATGGTACGCAGCGCGGTTTTGCCGGGCACGGTCCAGAATGCGGACCTCTCCGTAATGGTGAAGACCCACCCGTTCCAGGTCTCGTTGAAAAAGTCCATCCCGAAGATCGTAAGACCGGCGAAGATCGCATCCCAGTTCCCCGAAACCCGGGCCTTTCTCATCTCGCTGGTGTAGATGTAAAACACAATGGCCAGCAGAGGGATCACATACCACTCCAACATGGTAAAATCGCGCATGCCCTGCAGGGCCAACCTGGATGCTTCTGTCATGACGAATGCCTCCTTAACATAACCTAGCCCGGCCCGGAATCAAGCAGATCCGGAACCAGGAGGATGAGCCGTCTGAGCCCCTCCTGGTCCACGAGTTCCGCCGCCTCCGCGACACTCACCCATCTTCGCTCCCGAAAAAAGGCCTCCGGCCATTCCGCCAGCTCCTCCTCCACCTCCATCATGTAAACCCGGACATGGCAGGTGCCTCCCCATTTATCGTATTCATACTCCCCCATGGGCTGCGGCCGCACTCGCCCGCGTATCCCGGCTTCCTCCCAGGCCTCCCGGGCCGCAGACTCCGGGGCGGTCATGTGCGGTTCGATGATGCCTTTGGGGACCACCCAGTGTTTTTTCCGGCGGGAAGTGACGAGCAGGAGGCGCAGTGCGTCCTCTTCGAACCGGAAGGGGATGGCGGCCGACTGGTTGAACCTCCAGTCCCGGTCGGCCGGATTTGGGGCCTTGCCCTCGATATCCGTCACGGCCCGCCCCCCGGCCTGCCGTGCAGGGCCAGGCTCTTGTTTTTGAAGCGCTCGTCATCCGTAACCTCTGCCCCGAACCAATCCGGTGGAGAAAAGGCTCGCGCCTCTTCTTCAGAAGAAAACTCCACCTCCGCCAGGCAGAGGCCGCTCAATGCCCCCTGGAAGATGTCCAGCTCTATGGTCACGTCTTCGTGGTCGACCAGATGCCGTGTCTTTTCCACTCTTGTCCCTTCCGTCAAGGGCCAGAGCCTTTCGAACTGCCGTTCATCGAGCTCGATCTCTACTTCCGACCGGGCGAGACCGGTCCCCTGTTTTACAGTCAAGAAATAACGCCCTCCCCTGTCGCGCAGCCGTATCTCTTGAGTTGCACCCGCCATCAAGTATCCCTGGCGGATCTCGGCTGAAGAATGGAGCACCAATTCATCCGGTTTTTCAGGGATGAGAAACTTGCGTTCGATCTCCCGCATCTTATCCACAAGTGAATCTTAATTTATGTAAAGGTAATTTACCACAGGACCCCTGTTTTAAGCCACGGGAATCTCTACATCGCCAGCATTTACAAGACTATGCCGACAGAAATGAGACAGTCGGCAAACTGAAACGTCAGCCCGGTAATTTTTCCCAGCGAGAAAAATTCCCTAATTCCTCGGCTCGCTCTCCTCTTCGAGGAACCATGCCCGCTCGCCTCCGGACGGCTTCCTTATCAGTTTGCCCGACTGATCCACTAAGCAATGGATAGACACGGTTTTGGAAACGCCTCCGGCCGAGGGAAAAATATGCCTCTCATTGTGAGACCCTTTTGATTATAATAGCATCGGAATGGCAGACTTGGACAAGGCACTGCAGATCGCATGCACCGCACACCATGGCCAGAAAGACCGTTATGGGGAGCCTTTCATACTCCATCCCCTTCGTGTCATGATGCGCTGTGAACCAGAGGCCGAGAAGATCGTCGCCCTCCTTCACGACGTTGTGGAAAGAAGCGACCGGTCTTTTGATGACCTGCTCGGTGAAGGATTCGTGGAAGCCATCGTCGCGGCGGTCGAGCGCCTGACCAAACGGGAGGGAGAGCCTTACCTCGACACCATCGCCCGCGCCCGAGGGAACATCCTGGCAAGAGCGGTCAAGCGGGCCGACCTGCAGGACCACATCGACGTCATCGCCGCCAGAGAACCGGAAGATGACTCAGCTGAGCGGCTGGAACGCTACCGGCAGGCCATGCAGGCCCTGCTCGAGAATGAGAAGCTTCCTTGATTCCGTGTGGGCGAGTAAAATTGACATTTGTGCCCGGGCTGGTATAGTGAAACCCCATAACTGGCCGACATAGGGGCCGATTGACTCTTTTGGTTTCAATTTGGGTATGGATCCGTGAAAAAGTTCACCAACAAGGAGATCTCCTGGCTTTCCTTCAACGACCGCGTGCTCCAAGAGGCGGCCAATCCGGACGTGCCGCTTCTGGAACGCGTCAAGTTCCTGGGGATCTTTTCATCCAACCTGGATGAATTCTTCCGGGTGCGGGTGGCCACGCTCAACCGCCTGGCAAAGCTGGGCAAACCCGCTAAAAAGCTTATCGGACACGATCCCAAGACGGTCCTCAAACAGATACAAAAGATCGAGATCAAACGACATGAAACCTTCAACACGGTATACCAGCAGATCCTGAAGGACCTGTCCCGGGAGAACATCCACATCGTCGATGAGACCGAACTGGGCCGGGGCCAGGAACAGTTCGTGGGAGCCTATTTCACGGAGAAGGTCAGGCCGCGGCTCATGCCGGTCATGATCGACCAGGCACACAAATTCCCGGATCTGCAGGACCGGTCCATCTACCTGGCGGTAGATCTTTCCGTAACCGACCAACCTGAAAAGCAGAAATACGCCCTGATCGAGATCCCCACCGACGCCCTCCCCCGGTTCATCATGCTTCCCAACTATCGTAACCGAAGGTGCATTATCCTTCTCGACGATGTCATCCGGTTCGGCCTGGCCGATATATTCTCCATCTTTCCCTTCGACCACATCGCCGCCTACACCATCAAGCTCACACGCGATGCAGAACTCGACATCGAAGACGACCTGTCCGAGAGCTACCTCAAAAAGATCTCGAGCAGCCTCAAGAAACGTGAGGAAGGGGTGCCGGTACGGTTCATCTATGACGCACAGATCCCCGGGGATCTGTTGAGCTTTATCAAAGAGAAGCTCCATCTCGGGCCTGACGACACCCTGGTCCCCGGAGGGAGATACCACAATTTCAAGGATTTCATGGACTTTCCGGATCTGGGGCTCAACCATCTTAAATACGAACCCATCGCCTTCCTGCCGCATCACGCCATCGATCCGGAGCGCAGCATTTTCAGGGCCATGAGGAAGAAGGACACCCTGCTCCACTATCCCTATCACACCTTTCAATATGTCCTCGACCTGCTTCGCCACGCCTCCATCGATCCCAGGGTCCGGTCCATCAAGATCACGCTCTACCGCGTGGCGAAGAATTCCAGTGTCGTGTCCGCCCTCATCAACGCGGTCCGCAACGGCAAGAAAGTGACAGTCAACATGGAACTGCAGGCCCGCTTCGACGAAGAGGCCAATATCTACTGGGCCAACAAGCTCGAGGAGGAGGGGGCCCGGGTGAGCTTCGGTGTGCCGGGGCTCAAGGTCCACTGCAAACTCTGCCTGATCACCCGGGAAGAGAAAAACGGCCCCATGCGCTACGGGATCATCGGCACAGGGAATTTCAACGAGGACACCGCCAGGATATACAGCGACCACCACATCTTCACGACCGATAAACGCCTGACCCGAGAAATCGACAAGGTCTTCGACTTCTTCGCCAACAACTACAACGTCCCCAAATTCAAGCACCTTGTGGTCTCTCCTTTCGATACCCGGAAGATGTTGATGAAACACATCAGGAACGAGATCAAAAACAAACTCGACGGGAAAGACGCCTATATCATCATCAAGATGAACAACCTGGCGGATGCGGCCATCACACAGAAATTGTATGAGGCGAGTGAGGCGGGTGTCCCGGTGCTCCTTTTTGTGCGCAGCATGTTCTCCCTGATCCCCGGGATCGACGGCCTGAGCGGCAACATCCGGGCATTCAGCATCGTGGACAAGTTCCTGGAGCACTCCCGGATTCTGTTGTTCTGCAGCGGCGGTGCAGACAAGATGTACATCACCTCTGCGGACCTGATGCCGAGGAACCTGGACCGCCGTGTCGAGGTGACCTGCCCTGTTTACGATCCCGATCTCAAGCAGGAGCTGCGCACATTCCTGAGGCTCCAGCTCGAGGACAATGTCAAAACCCGGATCCTCGATAAGGATCTGACGAATTTCTACGCTCCCTCCGGTGGAGAAAAGAGGTCGCGGGTGCAGTGGAGCATGTACGATTATCTGAAGAAGATCTCGGTATTTCCACGACCAACTTCTGTGGAAGCGACAAAAGACGCACAAAAGCCCCTGCCCGAACCAGACGGCGAGGGAAAAGACAGTGGCCAAACTTAAGGGAAAAAGCCTCTGCAGGCTGGTGGAAGACAAGATCCTGAGGAAGGAGCCGGATGCTTACAAGAAACTGGTCGAGGCACCGAAGTTCGTGTGCCTCAAATGCGGGCGTGCGGCCAACAGCAGGAAAAACCTCTGCGACCCGGTGAAAATATAGGCGGACTGGATACCGTGCTCGAGGCTGAATAACGAAGACCTGCCCCTCCCCCCATGGATTTCATTTGACAATCCAAGGCCGGGAAAATAAGTTAAAGAAAATGGATAGACCGAGGAGAATCCTGTATGGCGACTGAATCCACCGCGCAGAGGCCCAAGATGGAACTGGCGCGAGACATGGGGCTGATGCACGTCACCATGATCGGGGTGGGCGCCATGATCGGGGCCGGGATATTTGTCCTGACCGGTCTGGCCGCCGGCGTGGCCGGCCCGGCGCTTATCCTGGTCTTCGCGCTGAATGGCCTGGTCACGGGCCTGACCGCCATGTCCTATGCCGAGCTCGGATCCTGCTTCCCCGAGGCCGGGGGCGGATACCTCTGGGTCAAGGAGGCGCTCCCCCAGCCCAATGGATTTCTCTCCGGATGGATCAGCTGGTTCGCACACGCCGTGGCCTGCAGCCTGTATGCCGTGGCGTTCGGGACCTTTGCCGTGGACCTCCTCCATCTGGCCGGAGTCAACTTGGCCAAGCCGTTCCAAGCCATGTCCCCGGAGCACGCCCCGATGCTGGCGGCGAAGCTCATGGCCGTCCTCATCACGCTGCTCTTCGTTTGGATCAACGTGCGCGGAGCCAAGGAGACCGGCCAGGCGGAGAGCTTCGTCACCATCGTCAAGATCGTGGTCATTGCCATGTTCATCGGATTCGGACTGTACGCTATATTCGCCGGCAAGACCTCCGGGCCCTGGCAGTCCCAGTTCAGCAGCTTTTTCCAGAAGGGATGGAAGGGCATCATAATGGCCATGGGCCTGACCTTTATCGCCTTCGAAGGGTACGAGATCATCGCCCAGTGCGGCGAGGAGGTGAAGGACCCCAAGCGCAACATCCCGCGATCCATATTCCTCTCACTGATCATCGTCGTACCCATATACCTACTGGTGGCGTTCGTGGCCCTGGGCGCGGTGGAACCGGAGGGCGGACAGTCCACCTGGCAGTACCTGGGAGAAAACGGAGAGATGGCCATGATCGAAGCGGCCGAGCACTTTATGTTGGGGAAGGTAGGCCGGATCATCTTCCTCATCGGCGGGCTGTTCTCCACCATGTCGGCGCTCAACGCCACCATCTATTCCTCTTCCCGTGTGAGCTTCGCCATGGGCCGTGACCACAACCTCCCGGGTCTGTTCGCCAAGATCCATGCCAGGAAGCGCACACCCTATCTGGCCACCTATCTCAGCGGCGCACTCATCATCTTCATGGCCGCGGCGCTGCCCATCGAAGACATCGCCAGCGCCACGGACGCCATGTTCCTGCTGCTCTTCATCCTCGTCAACCTGGCCGTCATCAACCTGCGCAAGAACCGGCCGGATCTGGACCGGGGATTCAAGGTGCCGCTCTTTCCCCTCATCCCCATCACCGCCACCATCCTCAACCTGATCCTGGCTGTGTTCCTTTTCTTCTACCGCCCGCTGGGGATCCTGGTGTGTGTGGGCTACCTGCTGCTGGGCATTGTGCTCTACTACGCGTATTCCCGCCACAAAGAATTCAAGGCCAAGGCGGAGCCGGTCATCCACGCCGAACATCCCGTATTTCACGCCGATCCCCGCCCGTTCCACATCCTGGCTCCCATGGCCAATGAACAGACCCTGGAGCAGCTGCAGCGGTTCGCCATCCACCTGGCCAAAGCCCGTAACGGGGACATCACTGCCCTGAACATCATCCGGGTGCCCTCCCAGCTGCCGCCCAGCGAGGGCCGCAAATACCTGGACCAGGCGCGCGGCCTCCTGTCCCGGGCCGTCCAGATGGCAGAAGACGAACACATTCCGGTCTACTCCCTCGTCAAGGTCAGCCACAACGTCCCCAAGGCCATCATCGAGACCTGCAGCGAACACAAGATCGACCTCATGATCCTGGGTTGGGAGGGAGAGATCCCGGCCCGAGACCGGGTGTTCGGGACCATATTGGACGAGATCATTCAGAACACGGTCTGCGACATCGCCATGCTCTGCCGTGCACCATCCCAGGACTCTCCGGCGGAGCGGGTCCTGATTCCCGTGAGCAACGTGCGCTATGCCGTCCTCTCGCTCAAGGTGGCCGAGGCTCTGAAGCCGGACCCCGAAACTCCCATCGCGCTTTTCCATGCCACACACCACGACGACTTGAGCGGCATACGGAAAAAGCTTCAGGACGACCTGAACAAGCTGGCCGGCACCATCACCCCGGAAAGATACGAGATCATCATCCGCAAGACTCACCGGATCTCCGAGGCCGTCCTGGAGGAAGCGCAGCGCCACGACATGATCATCATGGGCGCTCCCGAAGAGGGCCTGGTCCGCCGCGCAGTCTTCGGAGACATGCCGGAGATGATCGCACGGGAGATCGACGGCCCGCTCATCCTGACCAAGCGCCACACGGGGCACGTCCGGTCCTGGTTCCAGAAGTTCTTCGGCGCCCGTAAGACCGTGCTGGACTGAGCTACTCGTACTTCAAGGCCTGCACAGGGTCGGATGCGGCGGCCTTCACGGACTGGTAGCTGATCGTGACCAGGGCGATCACGAGGGCCGCAGCCGCGGACAAGACAAACACACCCGGATGAATGGGGGCCCGGTAGGCAAAATCCTGCAGCCACTGTTTTACAGCCAGATATGTCAGGGGCCAGGCGATCACATTCGCCAAGACGATCCACCTGGCGAATTCTCTGGAAAGCAGGACCATGATCTCCGGCATGGTAGCCCCCATGACCTTGCGGATGCCGATCTCCTTGGTCTTCTGCTCGGCCGTAAAGGAAGCCAGCCCCAAGAGACCCAGACAGGCGATGAGGATCGCCAGCAGCGCAAAGGCCGTCAGCATCCGAGCCATACGCTCCTCGGACAGGTACTGTTGGTTGAAAGAGTCATCCAGGAAGTAATACTCGGGGGGAATACCCGGAAAAAGCTCCTCCCAGGTCCCGAGGACTGCGGCCAGCGAGGCCGGCAGGTCCGAGGTGTCCAGGGTCAGGATGACCTGGTCGAACATTTCGGGGCGCCACACGATCGCCAGGGGTTCGATAGCCGTCCTCAATCCCCTGTAGTGGTAATCCTCCACCACGCCGATCACCCGTCCCTCGAACCAGCATTTGAGTGTCTTTCCGAGCGCTTCCTCCGGCGATGACCATCCGAAGAGCCGGACCGCCGCCCGGTTGAGCATAAAAGTCTGGTCTACATCGGTCGGCATGTCAGGCTGGAAAAGACGGCCGGCGGCCAGGCGGAGCTTGAATTCCTTAAGGAAGGCGGGATCCGCGTAAAAATAGTTCAAGACCTCCCCCCGCTCCTCTCCCTCACCCACCAGGTCCGTGTACCAGCGGGCCAGCTGCTGCCCGGGGACATGCGACGTCACGGAGGCCCCGGTCACATCTGGAATCCTCTGGAAGGCCGTCTTGACGGTCTCGTAATTTTCCTCGATGGAAAGGGGACTTTTAATAGGCAGCACTAGCTTCTGCTGCAGGTCATAACCCAGGTTCTTCTGCTTCATGAAATCGATCTGCCGGTACACGAGCAGGGTCCCGGCGATCAGGGTGATGGAGACAGCGAACTGGCTGACCACCAGGATCCTGCGGAGCCGGGATCCTCGGTTCAACCCATGCAGGTCGTGCCTGAGTACCCGGCCGGGCTGGAAAGAGGACAAAGAAACCGCCGGATAAGCGCCGGCAGCGAATCCCACGAACAGGACCAGGAGGAACAGGAAAGCGCACACTCCGGGCTGAAACAGGGCCTGCGTGGTGAAGGCACTCCCGGTCACCGCGTTGACAAAGGGCAGCATCTCCCAGACCAGAAGGAGCGCCAGGCCCAGCGCCACCAGGATGATCACCAGGGACTCCCCGGCGAACTGCAGGACGAGCTGTTCCCGCCGTGCTCCGATGACCTTGCGGACACCCACCTCCCGGGCCCGTTTCAGCGCGCGGGCCGTGCTCAGGTTGATGAAGTTGAAACAGGCGATCAGCAGGATCAGGATCCCCACGGCCGAAAACACATACAGGTAGAGGGGGTCGATCCCCGGCTCGAATTCCGATCGCAGGTGTGAATTCAGGTGGATGCCGGCCACGGGCTGCAGGAAATAGGTCTCATCCCCTTCGAGTTCCTCCCCTTCCTTGACTGCATAGTCCTGGGCGATCCGCTCCACGCGCCGTGAAAAGCCAGCCACATCGATGCTGGGCCTGACCTTTACGTAGACATGCAGGTTGGCCAGGAACCACCTGTCGAAGGGATAGCGGTCCTTGATCCGCACCATGGGCAGGAAGCAGTCATACTTGAAGTGGGAATGGGGGGGGGCGTCGGCCGCCACCCCTGTGACCTCGAGGTCGGTCCCGTTGAAGGAAAGGATCTCCCCCAGGGCGGATTGGTCCCCGAAGTACCGCTTGGCCACGCTCTCGCTGATCACCACCGCATCGGGGCTGTCCAGGGACCCGGCAGGAATCCCTTCGACAAAGGGGATGCCGAGAATCTCGAACAGCTCGCCGTCCGCGTACATGCGCCGGTCTTCGAAGAACCGCACCTCTCCCCGGGAGACAAGGCCGGGAGAGAGGCGGAGGATCCGGGCCACGGATTCCACCTCGGGAAAATTGTCCTTGAGCACCCGGGCGACGGGGGCAGAGATAGTGGCGGAACCCTGGTCGGGAGAACCTACCGCCACCCGGTAGATCCGGTCCAGGTCGGGGCGGAAAGAGTCGTAACTCATTTCGTGGCGCACGAACACAAAAATCACCAGGCAGGAGGCGATCCCGGCCGTTAGGCCGAACATGTTGATCAAGGTGAAGCCCTTCTGCCGCCGGTAATGACGAAAAGCGATCTTGAGGTAATTCAAAAGCATGACACCACTCCAATAGATATTTCCCAGGATAAGCGCCTTGAGCCCAAGGACGATCTGAGCCCAGTACCAGAGACGGGCCCGCAGCGCACCCCGCGAACACACGGTGTACGCATAGACCTCGGCGAAATCTCCCGCCGAGGTGTGCGCCCCCCCATCCGGAAACAGCCGCCTGAGCAGCCATTCCGCGGCACGCGGGGGTTTTTGAGGCTCTCGGTTTCGCATTTTCAGATGTCACCCGTGATGCGGCGCGGCATGCCCCGCCACGCGGCCTCATGGATCCTGCGGATCTCTTCCAGGGCGGCCAGGCCCTTGGCAGTGGGCTGGTAGATGCGTTTGCTGCGCCCTCCTCGCTCTTGAGTCGGGTCAGCCAGGAAGGATTCCAGCAGTCCCCGCTTCACCAGCCTGTCCAGGGGCATGTAAACGGCCCCGAACGACCAGGACTGCCCGGTCACGGTCTTGAGCTCCTCGCGGATCGCGACGCTGTAGGCTCGCTCTTTCAGGCGCCAGACGGCGAGGAGGATGAGTTCTTCGGCTCGCGTGATCATCTCCGTGTCTCCGATTCATTCATTTTTCTACTTATTTGGAACATATAGGTATACGGACGTCCAGCGAATTAGTTTCAATTTTTTAGAAAAATCTTACTGAGGTCCCCAAAAGTCACTGAGATCACTTCGCTAGGCTCGTGATGACATGCACATGCTGCGGACAGCATGCTCCAGGATAAGCCCAGTGATTGACACATATTGGCGAAAAGGGTCGTACAAAACTGAGACATAGGAGGGGATATTCATGAGACTCCCTACACTTCTGGTATCCATCGCGGTGGTGATGGCCCTGGCCTTCTGTGCAGGTCCGGTCGAAGAACCGGCCGCGGCAGAGATGACAGCGGCTTCGGCTCTTACTCCCAAGGAAGAGCTGGGCAAGAAGCTGTTTTTCGATGCGCGGCTTTCCGAACCGGCCGGACAGGCCTGCGCCTTCTGCCACGGCCCTGAAGTCGGATTCACCGGCCCCGATCCGGTGGTCAATGCGGCACACGGCGTGTATCCGGGTGCCCTGGCTCCCCGGTTCGGCAATGTCAAACCCCCCTCCGCCGCCTATGCCGGCTGGAGCCCCAAGCTCCACATCGATGAAGAGGGCACCTTCGTGGGCGGCCTCTTCTGGAATGGCCGGGCGACCGGCTGGGACCTGGGGGATCCCCTGGCGGAACAGGCGATGGGGCCCTTCCTCAATCCCCTGGAACAAAACCTTTCCGACCAGGCCGGCGCGATCAAGATCGTGCTGGAATCCGAGTATGCCGGCCTCTTTCGCGAGGTATGGGGGCCGGATTCCCTGTCCCTGGATGACATCGAGGGCGCATACGAGCGCGTCGCCCGTTCCATCGCCGCCTTCGAACGCACGGCCGAGGTCAATCCCTTCAGTTCCAGGTTCGACGATTTCTGGCGCAAGACACTGGAGGCCGGCCTGGATGTGGAGGAGGTGGATGAGGACAACTGGGAGCGGTTCAAGGGCATGGGTCTGGAAGACGATGAGGTTGAAGGTCTCATGCTATTCGTGACCAAGGGCAAGTGCGCGGAATGCCACGTGTTGACCCCTGTGGACGGGACCCCCCCCCTCTTCACCGACTTCACCTACGACAATCTCGGAGCACCCCGCAATCCCGATAATCCGTTCTATGTCCAGGACGTCGAGTTCAACCCGGACGGCGACTCATGGGTGGACAAAGGCCTGGGCGGGTTCCTGGAAGGCGTCCCTGAATACCAGCAGTACTCCGCCGAAAACATGGGGAAATACAAAGTCCCCACGCTGCGCAACGTGGACAAGCGGCCGGCTCCGGACTTTGCCAAGGCTTTCCTGCACAACGGGTTCTTAAAGACCCTGAAGGAGGTCGTGCACTTCTACAACACCCGTGACCTGGAAGAGGAAGACTGGCCGGCCCCGGAGATCGCAGCCAACGTCAACACCGAGGAGTTGGGCGACCTGGGGTTGACCGAGGAGGAAGAGGACCTGATCGTCCTGTTCATGAAGACACTGACCGACCGGTAGTACTGAAATCCGGCAGCTCCGGACCTGGCGCCCATCTCACATGGATTGATGCCTATTGGACCTTGGTCCAATAGACAAGTCCGTACAACAGGCCTATACTGAGATTCCGAGGCTGAAAGATGTTCCATTGAGGAGACAACCATGAGAAAGACACTGACTGCATTTGTCATATTCACACTGGCTAGCACCGGACTGGTGGCCCAGACCACGGACATGGGTAGGGGTGTATTCGTGAACATGGAGGGCCAGATAAACATCGTGGCCGACGCCGGATTGGTCGAGCGCTTTATGGAAAGCGACTACGTCATGATCATGCTTTTCATTCTGTCCGATCCCAACACGACCGCCAAGATCAACCGCGATACGGTGTGGGTGATGTTCAACAACGAGCCCATAAAAATGCCGGTCCTCTCTGAATTCCGCGAGGCCTACCGCAACGAGAACCGGGATGCCCGGATCTATGACCGCATGGGCAAGGACCAGCTGATCCAGTCTCAGTTGTCCGGTTATCCCATCAACTCGGATTTCGATTTCTTCCCGCTGCGCAGCCAGAGCAAATCCACGGACCAGGCCACTCTTAACGGATCCGTGATCACGAAAACCAAACTTTACATCAAGAATCCGGGATTCAAGCCGGGTGACCGCTTCCTGATCGCGGTCCAGGATGTCGACAATCCCGACATAAAGGGCGCTGTAGTCATCGTCCTGCAGTGACAGGTATCTCCTATATCATCTCGAGCCGGCCTCCCTCTGAGGAGCCTTTGACTCGAAGATCAGACCTTTATCACTCGTAGCGGATGGCATCGGCCGGATCGGTGAGCGCCGCCCGGATCGACTGGTAGGAGATGGATATGAAGGCGATGGCCAGCACCGCGGCCGTTGCCAGCAGGAACATCCCAACCCCCAGGGAGATCCGGTAGAAGAAATTCTGCAGCCAGGACCGCAGCGCGAAGTAGGCCAGGGGCCAGGCGATCAGATTCGCGATCAGGATCAGCTTCCCGAACTGCTTCGAGAGCAGCAGCACCACACCGCTCACAGAAGCACCCAGCACCTTGCGGATCCCGATCTCCTTGGTCTTCTGTTCTGCCGTGTAGGACGCCAGGCCGAAAAGGCCCAGGCAGGCGATCAGGATCGATAGCACTGTGAAATATAGCACGACGCTGCCCAGCCGCCGCTCGGATTTGTACAGGTTGTCGATCATGTCCTCCAGAAACTCATACTGGAAGGGCCGGGAGGTGATGCTCGCCTCCCACTTCTCCTCCATGAAGGCCAGCACACCCTGCATATCCCCGGAACCGATCCGGACAACGAACTTCTGATACAGCGGAGGATTGACAACGAAGACCATGGGGAAAATAACACGCCGCTTGGGCTCCCAGTGGATCGCGTCCATGACTCCGATCACCGTTCCTTTGACATTGCCCAGGAATAGGGTGGTCCCCACCGGATCCTCCAGTCCCAGTTCCTGAACGACGGCAGGATTGACAACGAAGCCCTGCCGCAGGTCCGTGCTGAACTCCCGGGAGAAGTCCCGCCCCTCCTTCAGATCGATACGGAGGGTCTTGAGGTACTCATAATCCACGGCCACCTGCACCATCATCTTGGCATCATCCCTGGACATGTTTTCTGTCCGGCCGTAGACGATCCCCCGGATATCGCTGGGAGCGCCTGAGGCCAGCGCCACGTCAGTGATGCCGGGATGGCTCAGGAACTCGTTCTTCAAGGTCTCCCGCACGGCCATGCGCTGCTGGGGCGGGTCCGGGAGGAAGCAGTTGACCACCACGACATTGTCCCTATCGAATCCCAGCTTCCCGCCGCGCATGAAGTTGATCTGCTGCAGAATGACCAGGATCCCGACCATGAAGCCCACCGACACCGCGAACTGGCCCACGACCAGGGACTTGCGCAGGAGTCCTCCCGAGCGACCGCTCTGAGTCTTGCCCTTGAGGACATTGATCGGTTGGAAAGATGAGAGGAAGAAGGCCGGGTAGCTGCCCGCGGCCAGCCCCACAAACAGGACGATGAGGATCATGGCCGGGACGAGGAAAGGATTGCCGAGATAGGCGATCCGCATGGATTTTCCGGCAAGGGTATTGAAGGCGGGCAGGACCAGATGGGCCAGGATCAGGGCAGCCGGGAGAGCGATGACCGAGATGAACAGGGATTCGCCGATGAACTGCCGGACGAGCTGTCTCTTGAAGGCCCCCACCACCTTGCGCAGGCCCACTTCATGGGCCCTGCGGGCCGAACGGGCCGTGGCCAGGTTCATGAAGTTGATGCAGGCCACCAGCAGGACCAGGACGGCGATCACGGAAAAGACGTACAGATACATGACATTCCCAGTGTTCTCAGGCTCGATCTCGGTGAAGGGATCTGTGGTCGAACGCAGGTGGATGTCACGCAGGGGCTGGAGATAGAAATGATGGATCTTCTTCTTCAAATTCTCATCCACGTTCTTGTCCCGGAATTCCGGCAGTCGGGCTTCGAGTTCGGCCAGGGATTGTCCTTTCTTCAGGAGGACATAGTTCCAGGAAGCATTCCCGCTCATATCCTGGTCGAAGAACTGCGTGTTCTGATCGTTGCGGATGGTCAGGAGGGAGACAAGTGCATCCGGATGGAAGTGGGAGTTCCCCGGGAGGTCCTCGAACACTCCCGTGATCTCGAGAAGGGGGGCCCCGGGGAAATCCACCGTCACCATCTCGCCCACGACATCGAGGCGGCCGAAATATTTCAGGGCCGTGGTCCGGTTGATGATGATCACATTGGGGCCTTCGAGCGCGTCTGATGAGTCCCCGGCGATGAAGTCGAAGGTGAAGATATCCAGCATCGTGTCATCCACGACGTAGAACTTTTTCTCCTCGAACAGCTTGTCCTCGAACCTGGTCCAGACACCGCCCGCCTCCAGGATCCGGACCGTCGCTTCGATCATCTCGGGGTAATCCGTCTTGAGGTACTCTGTGGTGCCCAGTCCGATCTTCGTGTAGGGCACGAGGTCGCCGTTGTGGTCCTCGATGCGCGCGATGCGCGAGATCCGGTCCATGTTGGTGTGGAAGGTGTCATAACTCATCTCATCCTGCACGTACAGCAGGATCAGGAGGCAGAGCGCCATGCCGATGGCCAGACCGAGGATGTTGATCAGGGAATAGCCCTTGTGGCGCAAGATGTTCCGAAACGCGACCTTCAAGTAATTCTTGAACATGGTGATCTTCCCCTTATCCTTCCGAAAATCGAAAGCATCGCATTCCTAATCTATTGTATAGTAATACGCTCAAACATAGAAAGAGTTGTTGTTCTTCACCCCGAAATTGTCCGACGAAGGATCCTACTACCTGTGGTCATCCGCAGGAGTTCGCTTCACACACGAAGGGTGTTCGCGATGACTGAAAATATTCCGGCCCGACAGCAATTTTGAATTCAAATAAGGGAGTTGTATTCCGGAAGATTCAGAAGTATAATGGCAAATCCTCCGATGCAGAAACCTTCCTCGAAACA
>CBFDBC010000025.1:0-23766 GCA_965602945.1 uncultured bacterium
CGATACGCCGCTCCACATCAACATGTGACACGTGGCAGGAAAACTCTCCCTTGAAGAAAGAAACCGTCAGATCCTGTCCGGAGCGGACCTTGTCCGCACTCCGGACCAGAGTACATCCGTCCTCCGCCCAGCACAGGGTGTAGCCTTTTTTCAACACATTGAGAGGGCTCAGCGTGTGCAGCTGCGCACACAGCCTCTCCCAGCGCGACTTGACCGCCTGAAGCTTGGCCGCCGTCAAGCTGCGGACTCTCTCATCCAGCAGCTGAGTCCTCGACCTGGCCTCCGTGATCATCAGGGAATGCCGACGAAGGCTGTTGAGGGACCGCATCTCGAGCTCATCCACGGCCTGCGTCAGGTTGAGGATTCGCAGCCGGAAGCTCTGGAAAACCGGATGACGAACAAGGGAGAGGATCCTGTTCCTCTGCTCCTGGGCCGTAAAACGCAGGCTCTGGCCCAAGCGCCGCTGGAGATTCCCGATCCTCTCCTGAATACCGGCCTCTTCCTCGATCACCATCTCGGCCGCCGCGGTGGGCGTGGAGGCACGAATGTCGGCCACGAAGTCCGCGATGGTGAAATCCACCTCATGGCCCACAGCCGAGATGACCGGAATGGAGCAGCGGGCGATGGCGCGTGCGACAGCCTCTTCGTTGAAGGCCCACAGGTCTTCCAGGGATCCTCCCCCGCGCCCCACGATGATCACATCCACATCCTCACGGGAGGAAAAATGATCGATTCCCTCCACGATCTCTCCGGCGGCCTCCTCTCCCTGGACTTTGGCCGGATAGATCAGGATATGCAGCCGCCGGAACCGCCTCTCCAGGGTCCGCAGGATGTCTATGATGGCAGCCCCCCGGGGGGAGGTCACTACACCGATCGTGTGGGGGAAGGCCGGAAGAGGCCTCTTGATCTCCGGAGAAAACAGGCCCTCTTTGTGGAGCTTCTCCTTGAGCTGCTCGAATGCCAGCTGGAGCGCACCCTTGCCTTTGGGCTCGATCAGCTCGGCCTGGAACTGGTACTGCCCGCGGCGCTCGTACACGGTGATCTGCCCCCTGCACACGACCTGCAGCCCGCTCTCGAGCTCGAAGGGAACCTTCTGGGCCTGGGAGCGCCACATGACCGCACGAAGCTGGCTTCGCTCGTCTTTCAGGTCGAAATACAGGTGCCCGGAATGGGCCCGCATGAAATTGGACAGCTCGCCCTCGACCCACAGGGGAAGGGGAAACGCCTGCTCCAGCTCGGTCTTTACCAGGCGCGTGAGCTCTGAGATTGTGAAGATCCTGTCCGGGCGAAGGGCAGGGGGATTATTCTCCACATCCATCCCCGATCACAAGCCTGCGCTGGACCGAAACCGCACGGCCTGTCTTTGACTCGATCTCGACAAAGACCGCGGACAGTACGCTCCGCTCCTTCGAAGGCTCGAAGCGCTGGGGCCGCGAGGTCAGGAACCTCAGCAGGGCCTGCTCCTTCTTGATCCCGATGACCGAATCGTACCCACCGACCATCCCGGCATCGCTGATATAGGCCGTACCTTTGGGCAGCACCCGTTCGTCCGCGGTGGGGACATGGGTGTGGGTGCCGATGACAGCGGAAACCCGGCCGTCCAGGTGCCAGCCCAGGGCCTGTTTCTCCGAGGTGGCCTCGGCATGAAAATCCACCACGATCACCGGCGTGACGGACCGGAGCTTTTTCACCTCCCGGTCGGCAACCCGGAACGGACACTCAATAGGCTCCATGAACACCCGGCCCTGCAGGTTCAGTACCCCCACTTTCTCTCCCTGCCGGCCTTCCCAGACATACGACCCCTTCCCGGGGTTGGGATCGGGATAGTTGGCCGGACGAAGTATGCGGGGCTCCTGTTCCAAGTACTCGAGGGCATCCCGTTTATCCCAGATGTGGTTGCCCGAAGTCAGCACGTTGATCTGGGAAAACAGGTCCCGGCCGATCTTTTCCGTGATCCCGACACCGCCCGCGGCGTTCTCCGCATTGGCGATGACGAGAGTGGGGTTCAGTTCCTCGACCAGGGGAGGCAGGAAAATATCGAGCGCCCTCCTCCCGGGTCGGCCGATGACATCCCCGAGGAACAACACGCTCAGTCTATCTGGCATACTCGACCGCCCTCATCTCTCTAATGACCGTGACTTTAATCTGTCCGGGATAATCGAGCTCATCCTTGATCTTCTGTGCGATCTCCTTGGCCACCAGGGTCGCCTGGTCGTCGGAAATCTTCTGGCTCTCCACGATGATACGGATCTCACGCCCCGCCTGCAGGGCGAACGCCTTGGCTACGCCATCGTAGGAGTTGGCCACCTCCTCCAGCTTCTCCAGCCGCTTGATGTATGTCTCCAGCAGCTCCCGCCGGGCACCCGGCCGGGCCGCAGAAAGCGTGTCGGCGGCCTGCACCAGCACCGCCTCGATCGAAGGGAAATCGATGTCCCTGTGGTGGGAGGCGATAGCCTGGCTTACGGCCTCTGACTCCCCATACTTTTTGGTAAGGGAGACGCTCAGCTCCGTATGGGTTCCTTCAACCTCGCGATCGACGGCTTTCCCGACGTCGTGCAGCAGCCCGGCTCGCAGAGCCACGTTAATATCCAGGCCCAGCTCCCTCGCCATAAGAGACGACAGCCAGGCGACCTCCTTGGAATGCTGGAGCACGTTCTGCCCGTAGCTCGTCCGGTACTTCAGTTTCCCTAGGTGTTTGATCAGTTCGGGATGCAGGTCCTGGATCCGAAGCTCCAGAACCACGGATTCCCCTTCCTGCTTGATCTTGCGGTCCAGCTCCACCTTGACCGTTTCCACCACCTCTTCTATGCGGGCGGGATGGATGCGCCCGTCGGTCACGAGCTTATGGATGGCCAGCCGGGCCATCTCCCGGCGGATAGGATCGAAGCTGGACAGGATCACGGCTTCGGGAGTGTCGTCCACGATGATGTCCACGCCCGTGGCAAGCTCCAGGGCACGGATGTTCCGCCCCTCCCTGCCGATGATGCGTCCCTTCATGTCATCCGAAGGGAGGTCGACCACCGATACCGTGGTTTCCACCACATGTTCGGCCGCAGACCTCTGGATCGCCTGGCTGATGATGTCCTGTGCCATTGTCTGGCTCTTTTCCCGGGTTTCCTCTTCGATCCGCCGCAGCGCCTGGACAGACTCCAATTTGGCCTCGTCCTCGATCCTCCTCTGCAGCTCTCGCTTGGCATCCTCCTGTGTCAGGTTGGATACCCGTTCCAACTCCTCGATGGCCCTCTGGTTCAGGCTGGCATACTTCTTTTCCTGCTCGGACAGCTCACTTTCCTTGTTGGCGATCCGCTGCTCCTTGTTCGTGAACTCGCGTTCCTTCCGTTCCAGATTCTGGACCTTTCGTTCCAGGTTCTCTTCCTTGTTGACCAGCCGCCGTTCCTGCTCGTTGAACTTGCGTCTGCGGTCCCTGGTCTGGCGCTCGAAATCCGACTTGAGGTTCAGGAATTTCTCTTTCGCTTCCAGGGTGGCCTCACGTTTGACCTTTTCCGCTTCCTCCTGTGCTTTGTTCAGGAGCGCCTCTGCATCCTGTCGAGCTTTGAAAAGTGTGCGTGAGCCGGACCGGCGCTGCAGCAGGACCACTACCAGGGAGGCCGCTAAAACGACTGATACACTTACTGAGATTATTAACTCTAAATTCACTTTGAACACCTCCAAACGGGGTGTCAAAGGAGATGAAAGTCAGGAGGGATAAGCCATGATGTGCGCGTTCAACTGGGTTTGGTTCCGAAAGAAACCGGGTCTCGTTTCCTCATCTTTTCTGGCTGTGTCAAACACCTCAAGTCCCGATCGGCTCAACGGCCGACCGCCTTGAATGTATCTTCATCGCTGTTATCGGAAAAATATTCCTCCAAACTCTCTATTTCAGTCTCCATGTGACCGATGACTTCGTTGAGCTTGTCCAGTTTTTTCTGACTGAGCAAGAATTCGTCAGCTATGTTCAGTGCGGCCAGCACCGCGATCTTGACGGTGTCCGCCGACTTGGATTTGAGCGCTACCTCTCTCATTTTCTGATCCACATACGAAGTCAGATGGTTTATGTATTTTTCGTCCTCTTCTCCTTTGACTCTTATCCTGTATTTCTGATCGAAAATTTCGATCTCTAAAATCTTGTCAATCATATTTCAAGTTGATCAATCTGTCCGATGATACTCTCTACTTTGGTTTTGATAACCTCCCTTTCTTTCTCGAAAGATTTCAGACTTTCGTCCAGCTTTCCAGCTCGACGGGCTTCATCGCCCAGGGTTTTCTTCTCCGCTTTCAGGTCCCGGACCTGCTTTTTAAACTCAGTGTTTTCACTGTTGATCTTGTTTATATACTCTACAACTTGTGAGATTTTCCCTTCCAGGATTTTAATTCTTTCCAATTCACTTGTCAATTTTCCCCTCCTTCTCTTAATTGAAAGTTAAAGCTCGATCGCAGTGCTTTCGCGATCCTTTCCTGCAGGACGTCGACTTCCCCGGCCTGCAGGGTTTTCTGGGGGTTACGGAACGTGAAACGCATGGACAGGCTGACCTTGTCATCAGGCACACCGGAACCGGTGTAGCGGTCGACCAGGGTGTAATCTTCCAGATGAGGGAGTTTGAGCCTGTCCAAGGCGGTCTTAACTTCCTCATAGGGCACGTCCCGATCGATCAGAAAGGATACGTCCCGGATCACACTGGGGTATTTGACGATGGGAGAGAAGCTGAACGCCTGTGGCTGCAGCTCGAAGGTGGCATCCAGGTCGATCTCTGCGGCCCATACGGGCTCGGTCAGGTCGTACGCATCCAGGATCTCCTGCCTCAGCTGCCCCAGCACACCTGTTACTGCGCCCTTTACGCGCAGGTCCAGCGCGCAGCCCGGCGCGAAGAAGGGATGGTCTCGCTTCTGGAAGGAGACCGGCCCGTAGCCAAGCTGGATCAACAGGCTTTCGCACGTCCCTTTAAGACAGAAAAAATCGGATTTGCCGCTCCGGCCCTGCCAATGCGGGGACCCAAGGGCGCCCCAGGTGATCATGGCCATGGACTGCTGCTCCCGCATGTCTTCCTGATCCCGATCGAAGATGTGGCCCAGCTCGAACACGTGGACGCCTTCGGCTCCCCGGTTTTTGTTCCAGGCTACGGTCCCCAGCATGCCGTCCAGGAGAGTCGTCCTCAGGAGAGCTGCACGGGTAGAGATGGGGTTGCGGATGGCGATCGCTGCACGGTCGTTTCGAAACAGCACTTCCCTGGATGGGTCCATGAAGCTGTAGTTCACGACTTCATCGAAGCCGCTGTGGAACATGAACTGCCTAAGTCCGGTCTCAAGCGTGCGTTTGTGGTCCAAATTCAGGTCGATGGTTTCTACGGCCGGCAGGAGCGCCGGGATGTTTTCATAACCAAAAAAACGGGCGATCTCTTCGATCAAGTCCGCCTCGCGCTCGATGTCTACACGGAAAAAGGGCACCGTGACCTGCCAGATCCCCGGCTGCTGCTGCTTCAACTGGAACTCGAGGTCCTGCAGGGTCTTGATCACGAAGCCCTCTTCGATCTCCACCCCCAACAGTTCATGGATGCGGTGATGGCGCATGACCACGGTCTTGGGCCGAGGGGGCTTGGGAAACACATCCAGCATCCCCCCATAAGCGATCCCTCCCATCCGGGTCAGCAAAGAGGCAGCCATCATGGCAGCGCGGGGTGGGAAACCGACGTCCGTGCCCCGTTCGAAACGGTAGGACGCATCGGTCTGGACCCCGGCCTTTTTCCAGGTCTGGCGAACGGATACGGGATCGAAGCAAGCGCTCTCGATCAGGACGGCCCGTGTAGTCTCCGAGACGGCGGTTGCCTCGCCACCTATGACCCCAGCCAGGGCTACCGGGTCTTTCTCGTCTGCGATCACGAGCATATCCTGGGACAGGTCCACATCCTTTCCCTCGAGTGTCCTCAAGCTCTCGCCCCGTTTGGCGCAGCGGATGTTGATCTTGTCCCCCTTGAGTTTGGCCAGGTCGAAGGCGTGTATGGGCTGCGCCGTTGCAAACAGGACGTAGTTGGTCACATCCACCACGATATTCACGGGATTCAAACCCATCGCCCGCAGCCTCTTCTGCATCCACTGCGGAGAGGGGCCCACTTCGATCCCGCTGACGATCATGGCGCAGTACCTCGGGCAGAGGCCCTCATCCAGGATCTGGACGTCGAAGTGCTCGGCGATCTGCTTGTCGCCCTCTATGACCGAATCGTCCGGGGATTTAAGCGGGAGCCCCAGCGTCGCGGCCAGTTCCCGGGCTACACCCAGGTGTCCCAGAGTATCGGGGCGGTTGGCGTAGGTCTCGTGCTCGAGAACCGTGTCGCCGTCTATTTTCTTCCAGTCGTCGACCAGCATCCCGATGTTGTTCAGGCTGTCGATCACCTCGGCGTCGGGCAGATCCAGGGCGATGTAGCTCTTGAGCCAGTCGATGCTTATTTTCATTGTTTCGAGAACTGCCTTATGAATCGCAGGTCATTCTCATAAAAATACCTGAGATCCGGAATCTGCAGGGAGAACATGGCGGTCCGTTCGATCCCCATGCCGAAAGCGAATCCGGAATATTCTTCAGGATCGATATTGACGTTTTTGAAAACCTGGGGATCCACCATTCCGGCTCCCAGGATCTCCAACCAGCCCGTGCCCTTGCACACACGGCAGTTTTCCTCCTCGCCATTGCAGACAGTGCACCCGATATCCACCTCGGCGGACGGTTCGGTGAAAGGGAAGAAGCTGGGCCGGAACCGGATCTTGATCCGATCATGATAGAGGGTCTTCAGAAAACACTCCAGGGTGCCCTTGAGATGCGCGAAGGTTATGCCGTGATCCACCACCAGCCCCTCCACCTGAAAAAACATGGGAAGGTGAGTGGGGTCCGGCGTCTCTTTGCGAAAGACTTTCCCGGGGTTGATCATCCGGATAGGCGGCTTCCGTTTCTCCATCACCCGGATCTGGACGGGCGAGGTATGTGTTCGCAGCAGCAGGTCATCATCGATATAGAGAGTGTCCCAATCGTCCCGGGCCGGATGATGGGGAGGGAAGTTGAGTGCCTCGAAATTGTAGAAATCCGTTTCCATTTCCGGCCCGTCTTCGATGCCGAAGCCCATCCGCAAAAAAATCTGCTCGATCCTTTCTTTGATGTGAAGGACCGGATGGGGTGAGCCCCAGTACGAAACCCGGCCGGGGAGGGTCAGGTCTGTATCCGACCCGCTTCGGGAAGGAGCCCGGAGCTCATTCTCAAGCCGGTCCAGCTCAGCCTGCACATGCTGCTTGATGGCGTTGATCTCTTGACCGGCCTCGGGTTTCCGCTCCGGATCGAGCGTTTTCATCGACTCGAAGAGCTGCGTGAGATGGCCGTTTTTTCGGCTGAGATAGAGATTTCTAAGCTCCTGCAGGGCCTTCTGGTCGCGGACCTCGCCCGCTGCCCGGGTGAATTGATCCCGGAGAGCCTGGATCTTGTCCTTCAGCGTCTCCATCCCTCGCTCGCTCTCGTTATTCAGATCCCGGCCTCCTTGACCTTTTGCGCCAGCTGTCCGAACGTCCCCGGAGCATTGACTGCCAGATCCGCCAGGATCTTGCGGTCAAGCTCGACGTTCATCGTCTTAAGCCCGTTCATGAACCGGCTGTAGGAGATCCCGTGGAGCTCGGCAGCGGCTTTGATCCGGATAATCCACAGGCGGCGGAAATCCCGCTTGCGTGTTTTCCGGTCCCGATACGAATACTGGAGAGATTTTTCCACCGCTTCCTTGGCGGTACGATAGTTGGTGCTGCGCGTACCCCAGTATCCTTTGGCGAGCTTAAGGATCTTGGCTCTTCGTTTTCTTCTCTTGCTTCCCCTTTTAACTCTGGGCATTGCGTTCTCCTGTTGTGATGTGTCCCACTTCGAGAAATTGTCCCCGGACTCCAGGCGAAAAGACTGGCTGGCAGGCTTCGGCCTAAAAATCGTATGGGAGCATGGACTTTATCCTGCTCCGGTCGGCGGGGCTGACCTCTTCGGATTTCGACAGGTTCCGCTTCCGCTTGGCTGATTTCTTGGTGAGGATATGATTCTTGAAGGCTTTGCTATGGAATATCTTCTTTTTTCCGGTTACCTTGAACCTCTTTTTGGCTCCTTTGTGCGTCTTTAGTTTTGGCATCTTTATCTCCTGATTTCAGAGGGATCAGAAACGCTGAAACAGCCCAGGGCTGCGAGCGTACGGTTCCATCCTGTTGTCCCAAGTCCTGAGTATCGCCAAAAACACGGTCCATAATGGCTCGCGCCAGCTCCGGTTTGGCTTTTTCCCGACCGCGGAGCATGATCGTGATCTTGACCTTGTTCCCTTCCTTCAGGAACCGCTGCACATGCTTGATCTTGAACGTGTAGTCATGGATGCTGATCTTGGGGCGGAACTTGATCTCCTTGACCTGTATGTTCTTTTGATGTTTTTTCGCCTCCTGCGCCTTCTTGTGCTGCTCATACAGAAATTTTCCGTAATCCATCACACGGCACACAGGAGGATTGGCCGTTGGGGCCACTTCCACCAGATCCAAGCCTTTTTCTTGAGCCAGGCTAAGGGCCTCTTCGATAGTGAGGATCCCGACTTGGCTCTTGTCCTCGTCGATGATCCTGACCTCTCGGGCCCGGATCATCTCATTGATCCTGTGCGGCTTTTCCTTCCGTTTCCCAGGATAGAAAGTTCTTCTTCTGATGACAGTCCTCCTTTAAATGTTCACGCTTAATGATTTATTGTGAATCAATTGTGTGACTTTATCAAGGAATTCATTCACCTGGATTTCGCCCTTATCTCCCTGTGTGTGTACCCGTAGGGAGGCGGTCCCGCGCTCCACTTCCTTGTCACCGACGATCAGGATGAGCGGGATCTTGTGGATCTCCGCATCCCGGATCTTGTAGCCGACCTTTTCCCGACGGGAATCCACGGATGTCCTCAGGCCGCTGCCTTTGCCGCGGGCGGCCAACTCCTGGGCATAGACGTTGTGCCGGTCGGCGATGGGGATGATCACAGCCTGCACCGGAGCCAGCCAGAGGGGAAAGCTCCCGTTGAAGTGCTCGATCAAGATCCCGAAGAACCGCTCCAGGGAACCCAGCAGCGCCCTGTGGATCATGTAGGGACGGTGCTGCTGCCCGTCTTCTCCGATATAGGACAGTTCAAACCGCTCGGCCAGGTTGAAATCGAGCTGAATGGTGGTGCACTGCCACGACCGCTGCAGCGCATCCTTGATCTTGATGTCGATCTTAGGGCCGTAGAACACGCCCTCGCCGGGATCGATACGATACTCCAGCCCCTCGGCTTTGAGCGCGCCTTCGAGGGCCCTGGTGGCCGTGTCCCAATCCTCGACAGCTCCGCAGAACTTCTCGGGACAGGTCGAGAGGAATACGTCGTACTGGGTAAAACCGAACGCGCTCAAAACTTGGACAGCCATGGCGATGGTCCGCCGTATCTCTTCTTCCAGCTGATCGCCTCTACAGAAGATGTGGGCATCATCCTGGGTGAACCCCCGGACCCGCATCAGGCCGTGGAGGACACCGCTGCGCTCGTAGCGGTAAACTGTGCCCAGCTCGGCCCAGCGCAGGGGCAGGTCGCGGTAGCTGCGCTGGCGGGACTTGTAAACCATGATGTGGAAGGGGCAGTTCATCGGCTTGAGCAGGTACTCCAGGTCGTCCTTCTTGAAGGTCGGATAGAGCGCATCGTAAAACTCAGTGTGTCCGCTGGTGCGCCACACATCCAGTTTGGCGACGTGGGGGGAATACAGCAGTTCATAGTCGGCCTGGAAATGCTCCTCCCGCCAGAAGTCCTCGATGACGCTGCGGATGGCCGCGCCTTTCGGATGCCAGAGGATCAGGCCGCCTCCCAGGCTTTCGTTGAAGCTGAAGAGGTCCAGATCCACTCCCAGCCTGCGGTGGTCCCGCTTCTTGGCCTCTTCCAGGAGTTCGAGATAAGCATCCAGGTCCTCCTGAGTCGGGAACGCGGTCCCATAAATGCGCTGGAGCCTGTGGCTGGACTCGTCCCCTTTCCAGTAGGCTCCCGACGAAGAGAGGACCTTGAAATGCTTGATCTGCCCCGTAGAGGACACATGGGGCCCCAGGCAGAAATCGATGAAACTGCCCTGCCGGTAGTTCGAGACCTCTTCCCCGCCTTTTTCCTCGACCAGCTCCACCTTGAGCGTCTGCCCCATGTCCCGGTAGAGCTTCACGGCCTCAGCCTTGGGCATCATCACCCGTTCAACGGGGATGTCGGCCTCTACGAGTTCGCGCATCCTATTCTGTATGTCCTGCAGGTCCTCGGGCGTGAAAGGCTGGTCTCTCAAGAAATCGTAGTAGAATCCGTTCTCGACCGCCGGCCCGATCCCCACCTGGACACCGGAATAGAGCTCGGTCACGGCGTGTGCCAGAAGATTGGCAGCGCTGTGCCGCAGCTTGTGCAGTCCTTCATCCTGTTGTGCGTGTTCGTTCATTGTCTCTCGTTCATTTCCGGCCGGCTTTCAATCCTGAGACAGAACCCGGCCTGTTTCGTGCACGGTCAAAGGAGGTGTCACCCCATTCAAGTAGAAAAACATCTCGATCTATGTGTATCAAAAGGAGAGGCCTAGCCTGTTTGCTCCCTGCACGACCGTGTAAACCCAGCTAACCAAATGGTAGGCGCGGAGGGGATCGAACCCTCGACTTCTTCCGCGTCAAGGAAGCACTCTTCCACTGAGCTACGCGCCTAGCTTTTCAAGCCTATATATATTAATGATTTACCCCCCTTCTGTCAACACAAAATCCGCATCGCGCCACATCTCAATTCCGCCCTTTCCTGCGCCCGGGCGGCCTGGCATGCCTTAAGAGAGGTCCCGCCCTTCTGCTCTTCCCGGCCTGGGATGACGGAGACGGGCCGTGCCCCTGCAGCCAACCGGGTTTCCGGCAGCGGTGGATTCCACGAACCATAGGACGCCTTCCTACACCGGGACGATCTCTACGTCCAGCGTCGAAAGATCCAGCAGCGCGACCGAACTTTTTCCCGTCACCCACCCTCCCGTCTCTCCGGGATTGACGATCAGGCGACGCTCCGAACGGCGTACTTCGGGCCGGTGTGTGTGTCCGTACACGATAACATCGAATTTTTCGGATCGGATGTACTTTTCCAGGGAAAAATGTGTATGCATCAGCAGGAATTCCCGCCCGTCGAACTGGAAAACGAAGGGAGCTTCCCTGATCTTGCCGAAGGCATCGACGGTTTTGCTAAGCCCCGCCTTCTCGCCGTCGCAGTTCCCGAACACCGCTTTCACCGGGCAGTCCAGCGCTTCGAGCTCGCCGGCCGCGAAGGGGGCCACGAAATCCCCGGCATGAAGCACCAGCCGGCAGCCCGCCCGGTTAAACAGCCGGACGGCGGCTCGGATGGCACCCCGGTTGTCATGGGAATCGGACATGATCCCGATCATAAGGCTCACCTCGTTTTCTGATTCCGTCCCATTGTAAACCAATCCTCCCACCCCGTCCATCCACCCAACCACCCCCTCAGTTTCTCCCACCTCCCTTTCGTTAAACGCCTTAAGCGACTCGCACACACCCCCACCTAAATCCCTCCCACCCTATACGCTTAAAAAACTCGAGCCACTCCCATCTCAGTCCCTCCACCTGTGAGCTGAGAAGTCTCCAGCCCTCCTCGCATAGTTCTCACCCGGCAGAGGTGGGTGGGAAGGCACCTTTTTCGCTGGCCTTCATGCACCGGCCGGCCTTGCATAAACAAGGGGCGTATATTATACTAGTCCTTTTTTTTGAGGAGTTTAGATAGATAAGGAGTTTGACCCGATGAAAAATGCCGTCATCATGGGAGCTGCAGGTAGAGACTTCCACAACTTCAACGTTTTCTTCCGCGACAACCGGGAATACCGGGTCGTGGCGTTCACCGCCACACAGATACCGGATATCGAAGGGCGCAGGTATCCTGCGGTCCTGGCCGGCGAGCTCTATCCCGAAGGAATCCCCATTTACGCCGAAGAGGACCTCTCCCGCCTTATTCGGGAAGAGAAGGTCGATCAGGTCTTTTTCTCATACAGCGACACCCGGCACACATTCGTCATGCACCAGGCTTCGCTGGTCCAGGCGGCCGGTGCCAGCTTCGTCCTCCTGGGCCCTGATGAGACTATGATCAAGAGCAGCCGGCCGGTGGTCTCCGTGTGCGCGGTGCGCACGGGCTGCGGCAAGAGCCAGACCACGCGTAAGATCGCGCTTCTCCTGAAAGAGATGGGGCGGAGGGTTGTGGCCATCCGGCATCCCATGCCCTATGGCGACCTGGCCAAACAGGCGGTGCAGCGCTTCGCCGCTTATGAGGATATGATCAAACACGAGTGTACCATCGAGGAAATGGAAGAATACGAGCCCCACATCAAGAACGGCATTATCGTTTACGCCGGCGTGGATTACGGTGCCATCCTCGAACGGGCCGAACAGGAAGCCGACATCATCCTCTGGGACGGAGGCAACAACGACATCTCATTCTACCGGTCCGACCTCGAGATCGTCGTCGTGGACCCTCACCGTCCCGGTCACGAACTCCTATACTATCCCGGAGAGACGAATTTCCGGCGCGCGGATGTGCTCGTCATAAACAAGATGGACACGGCTCCCGCCGAAGGTGTGGCGGTAGTCAAGGCCAACATCCAGCAATTCAACCCGGGCGCCGTGGTCGTCGAGGCCAACTCGGCCATTCACGTCCCGGAAGGCGACGCGATCGCCGGCAAGACCGTACTGGTCGTGGAAGATGGACCCACACTGACCCACGGCGAGATGAAATACGGTGCCGGGATCGTGGCCGCCGAAAAATACGGTGCCTCCCATATCGTCGATCCCCGACCCTTTGCCATCGGCAGCATCAAGGCCACTTTTGAAAAATACCAGCACCTGGACCGTGTGCTCCCGGCCATGGGATACGGGAGCGAGCAGATGGCCGAACTGGCGGAGACCATCGACCGCATCGAGTGCGACCTGGTAGTAAGCGGCACTCCGATCGATCTGGGCCGCCTCATCGAAACCCACAAGCGGATCCTGCGTGTCAACTATGACCTGGAGGAGATCGGGACTCCGGACCTCAAGGAGATCCTCAAGGACTTCTGATGAAGCGAAAAATCGCGGTGATCGCTTTCGGGGGGAACGCCATCCTGCCCGCAAAACAAAGAGGCCTGCAGACCGAACAGATGGACAATGCCCGGAAAGCGGCACGCCTCATGACCCACGTCGTGAAGAAGGGATATGATCTCATTATCGTCCACGGAAACGGGCCTCAGGTCGGGAACCTGCTCATCCAGATGGAAGAGGCCATCAACAAGATCCCGCCTTTCAGCCTTGAGGTCTGCGATGCCATGACCGAGGGCAGCATGGGGTACATGCTGGAAAAGGCCCTCATCAACGAGCTGCGTAAGAGCTCTCTGGATAAGGAAGTGGCGACGCTGGTCACGCAGATCGTGGTGGACAAAGAGGACCCGGCTTTTGAAAAGCCCTCCAAGCCCATCGGGCCTTTCTACTCCCCTTACCGGGCCCAGATGCTCATGCGGGAGAAGAAATGGACCATGATCGAGGATGCCGGGCGCGGATTCCGCAAGGTTGTCGCATCGCCCCGGCCCATTGATGTGGTCCCCAAGCGGATCATGCAAGATCTGGTACTCGCAGGCAGGATCGTCATCGCCGCCGGTGGAGGCGGGATCCCGATCGTCATCAACGGCCGGGGCCTTTTCGAGGGCGTGGAAGCAGTCATCGACAAGGATTTCTCTTCCGGACTGATCGCCCGCGAGGCCGAGGCTGAACTGTTTATCATCCTGACCAACGTCCCCTTTGTCAGCCTTAATTTCGGCACACCGGAAGAGACCCCTCTCGAGCGGATCACCGTAGACGAAGCAAAAAAATACTTCGATGCGGGGCATTTCCCCGCGGGCTCCATGGGCCCCAAGATCCTGGCCGCGATCGAGTACATCCGTGCCGGCGGCCAGGAGGTCATCATCACCTCGGCCAACCACCTCAAGGCCGCCCTGATCAACCGGGCGGGCACTAAGATCGTGGCCTAAGGCAAAAGCATGGCGAAACACCTGGTTCCCGTCCGCGAACCTGACCCTATACGAATATCACACGGATTCTCCGTATTCGGTCGGATTGAAAACAAACTTCATATTCAAAAAGCGATTATGGTATCATACCTAGAAGAAAATTCGAGAGACGATGAGTAAGGAAAACGAAAACATAACAATTGCCGCTGGGGACCTGGCTTGGCTGCAGGACGACCTTCGTAAAGATACGGCCGTCGTCACACTGCTTGACCTGGCCATGAAACTGGCATACAGAAAAAACGCCGACCAGCTCAGCCAGGAAGTCAAGGTCTACGATCCCAGCTGTGAATACAAGGTGGGAGACCTTATCTACAAAGAATACAACGAGCAGCTTCTGGTCAGCAGTAAGGGAACGGAGCATTTTCAGGGAGCCGTGGTGCTCACGGTCATCAATAAGATCTCCTATGAAAGCTTCAACTGTGAGATGCTGGAAGTGGACTTCACGGGAGGCGGGACCTTCCGGAGACACATCGATTACATGAAGAAGTCCAAGACACAGGTACTCCTGCCCAGCGCCACGGAGGGCAGCTCTCAGGCTCCCGCAGTTCTCGAGAAGGGACAGGATCCCCGGATGAAGGAACTTCCCATGACCGAGCGTGACTTCCGGACCCTTACCAAGAACCTGGGAGCCGCGCTCTCCCGTTCCAAAGATTTTTTCCACTGGCTGGACTCCTACCAGCTCACAGAAAAACAGGTCCCGATTGAGGATGATGTCGCGAGCCAGATTGAAACACGGATCCGGGAAACCGGAAAATCGGCCGGAGCAGCCGATCTGGTCAAGGATCTGATGGGCACAAAGCCCAAGGCGAAAGACTTCGATCTCCACTGCATCAGCCTGAACGCGGCCCTGGACAAAAGGTTCAAAAAGAGATTTGTCTACATCTCCCCGGATAACAAGGGCAAGTGGTTCCTGAAGGAGATCCTGGAAGAACTGCTCAAGGACCTGCCGCTGGCTAAACCGCTGGCCAAGCTCCCCTCCCCTTCCGGAACAGCGGGGGCAGCGCCCTCTTTGACGCCTCAGAAGTTTCCCCTGAAAACCTATCTGACATGGCGGGAGGTGCTGTCGGGAGGCGTGACCATTCCGAAACCCCTGGCCAGGGAGTTTTCGCAATCGAGGGAATACACCTTCGTCGACACCGATGGCCGCGGCAGTCACACGGCCTATTTCTTTCCCACGCGTACGATTTTTCTGGGCTTGAAGGAATACTATCAGAAAAACACGGTCACTCAGGGGGCCAGCCTCACGCTCGAGAAGGGGGAAGACCACACAATCCATATCACTCTGAAGCGCTCAAAAAAGGGACAGAGCGTTCCGTATGTCACCTATGATGCCAAAAAGGACAGGTGTTCCCTGACCGATAAGGAGGTCTCCACCACCTCCTTGCCCAACAAGATCATCTTCCTCGACGCAGATGCCTTGCGCGCATTGGAGGCCCTCTACTCCGAGCGGACCAACCTCGATCTTTGCGAACTCCTGATCCTTGTATTCAAGAACTTTGGCCTGGAAGGCGAGGCCCTGTCGCTTCACATGCAAAGGGCCTTTCATCTGGTGGATCTGCTCCGTCACACCACCTTGACCGATGTGGAAAAAGTCCTGCTCAGCACGCCGGAGTTCATCCGTTCCGAAAAGAAAAAGGGACTGTTCCACTACAAAGAATTCATTGAACCGGAAGAAGAAGAGGCGGCCGAGAGGCTTGAGGATGGGCTGGCTGAGATGCCTGCGGCGGCGGTGGCTCCCCAGGAAGATGACAGCATGCCTGCCATCGGTACAGTGGGGGAGATCGAAACCCCCGCCGTCGTCCTGGAAGAAAAAGTCCCTGTCGTGCCGAAGACTCCCAAAGCTTCACCGGCCAAGCCGGTTGTCAGCCCCAAGAGGCCCATGGCCCCTGCTGCGCCGGCCAAGCCCGTGCGGAAGCCGAAAGCGGCACCCAAACCGGAGCCGGATAAATCCCCGAAAGAAGATAAGGCGAAGAAGAAGAAAAGAAAAGCCAAACCGGCGTTCGAGACGGACAAGGCCCCACGCAGACACAAGAGTGAGCGCCGCATCATCGAAGAGCGGATCGAGTTGGAAGAATCCGAACTTGAAGCCCTCATTGCCGTGAAGTCCGAAGGGGCCGATGACGATGTCGGCGTCGAGTTCGGAGAGGCACCGGAAGATGCGGTGGGGGAATACAAACCCAAGGATGCCGAGAAACCGATGAAAGGGGTCTTTGGGGACATGCTTAAATCCGCCCTTAGCCAGAAGCAGCAGGACCAGACTGTGATCAAAGGGACCGAGAGCAAGAAGGCGAAGACCAAAAAGCCAAAAAAAGAAACCAAGAAAGAATAGTGGCGCCCTGACGGGAAAGCCCCCGCTTCAGATCCCCGGTTCCTGTGACCGACATGGCTCAATCAGAGAAGAGCGCCGATATTGTCGTCGTCGGCGGCGGCATCTTGGGGCTCTGCACGGCCTTCTATCTGGCCCACACCTGTCCCCTGAAAATATCCCTGTTGGAAAAAGGCCTGCTGGCACAGGCCTCGACGGGGCTCAGCGTGGGCGGTATCCGCCAGCAGTTTTCCCATCCTTCCAACATCCGCCTGTCTCAAATGACCCTGGAGCTGTTCTCCAGCTTCGAGGAGACGTTCGGGCGCCCCCTGGATTTTCACCGGGTGGGCTACCTGTTTATGGCACAGAAAGAGCAAACCTGGCATTCCTTCGGTGAGAGTGTGCGCACACAAAAGGATCTGGGCGTACCCGTGGATGTTCTCCCCCCTAACGAGCTCAGCAGGCGATGGCCGTTTCTCAACACCGACGATCTTCAGGGCGGGACGTTCTGCGCTCAGGACGGATATGCCGACCCGTACAGCGTAGCCATGGCCTTCGCCGAAGCCGCTCGAGCGCTTGGAGTTACCATCACGGAAAACACCCGCGTGCTGGAGGTCCATACGGGAGACGGCCATGTCCGTGGGGTTCGAACGACTCGAGGGACCGTGGCGGCCCCGATCGTAGTCAACACAGCCGGGGCCTGGGCTGCAGAGCTGGCAGCCACCGCGGGAGTCGACCTTCCGGTTTTGCCCTTTCGGCGCCAGGTCTACGTGACTCGGCGATTCGATGACATTCCAGGGCCTCTACCCCTGATCATCGACCAGGATTCGCTTTTCTATTTTCGTGGTGAGGGACAGGGGATCCTGATGGGTATGACCGACCTGAAAGAGCCCTCCAGTTTCAACACCCATGTTGACCGGGATTTTCTAGAAAGCCTCATCGAGGCTGCATATCGGAGGGCGCCTTTGCTTGCCCAAGCCGAGATCCTCCGCGGGTGGGCAGGCCTTTATGCGATCACACCCGACGAAAACCCGATCATAGGCCGCCTGGGCGAGCTGGACGGATTTTTCGGCGCCGTCGGATTCTCGGGACATGGCTTCCAGCATGGCCCGTCTGTCGGGCGCATCCTCAGCGAGCTCATTCTCACGGGGAAGACGGATTTTGACCTGACCCCATTTTCGTATACCCGTTTCGCACGGCCGGCAGGTCCGGGCGAGAAGCGCACGGTCTGATCGGCGTTTTATGACAATAATTGACAAGATTAAACAATAATTGTCCGTATTAGGCCCGGAAAAACGGAGGCACTACTTATAAATCACACATAATAAACAAGATGCTGCGTGGCATGGTTTTTGCAAATTATTCGGCTGCAAGGATACTAATAATATGGAAGCGGGGTTCAGTTAATGCAAATAAAAAAACTCTTGACCAAAAACGTTAAGCTCCTGAGCTTGGGAGGAATCATCGGCTCCTGGTTCACGATCAGTATGGTATGGACCGGAGCGGCAACGCTACCCCTGGTGGGTTTTGCGGTGACCAGCGGCCTGTTCGGCCTGGCCCTTCTCGGCGGCTCTCAATAGGGAGCTCTGGTGGCGGGTTCCGGCGGGGCCCCGGCAGTCAGAGAATCTCGCGGTGTGATCCTATCCGGCGGGTTATGCCCAGCTGATCCAGCAGTTCCAGCAGGGGGATCGCGTATTTCCGGCTGAGGCCGGTCAGATCCTTGAATTCGGCAATGGTTATCTCGCTCCGGTCCCAGCTGCGCAGCTGCGCCACCACATCGTCCAGCCACTGCGAATGAAGTAGAAAGCCATCTTTTCCCTGAATGACCTTTTCCCGCTCTATCAATAGAGCCAGGAGGCGGTTCAATCGATCCGAAGAGATGCGGAATCGTTTTCGGATCTCTTCCAAAGAGACCCTCTTGAATTCTCCCTTCAAGGACAACTCCTCCAGCTCCGCCAGGAGCTTTTCGTCCTCCGGGAAGGCTTCGATCCGGAAGCCCGCGGGGAAAACCCTGTCGTCTCTCCAGCTGATGCGCCCTCCCTTCTGCAGCGCCTTGAGGGCCAGGAGGTTGACCCGGTCGGGGATCCGGAAGCGTGCACGGAGGCTCTTGAGGGTGATCCCCATCAAGTTCGGCTTGTCCCGATGCTGCCTTTCGATGTGGGCCAGCATCTTTTCACACAGAAAAACAAAGCTGGACTCCGCCAGCAGAAACAGGGGTTCGAAGGACAGGATCTTGATCAGGCCCTCGGACTCCAGCTCCTGGGCCCAGCCCAGCCTGGTCTTCTCGGGAAGGGCGGCAAAGTCTTCGATCTCGGTCTCTGTCAGTCCCTTGACGCTTCTGTCCTCGGTCAAGGCCAGGAGCATCGTCTTCCCTCCGCCGCTCAACGCCTCCAGGAATTCTACCCTGCGGGCCTTCACCCGGCGGCCTATCCGGGGGGCCTCCGGATCGAGCACCGTGCCTTGGATCCACGGTTTTCGATCCTTCGGAGCCAGCAGTTCGATCTTGTCCCCCCATAAAACCTCGATGGGCCGGTCCGTCCGTATCTGGACAAAACTGCCGGGCGGCTCATAGAAACGGAGATCGACCCCGAGACTGTGCCCGCCATGGACAAGCTGGGCCTCCGGCCCCCTGACCTCCCCGTTATCGCTGTCCAGCCTGGCATCAAAGCACTGAGATTTCATTCTGATCCTGATAATGCGTCGTCGTGTCTACCCATTATAACCGATCGGAGGCAAAGCACAACCGGTGGCGTAGGCAACCTTGGTTTCATGGCGAAACGGCCGGGACCAGGATCATTCGGCGCTGATCCGGCTCGATCGAGGCCAGTACCACACGGATCCGGTCTCCAACGACAACCGCATACCCCGAGCGCCGGCCCTTCACGCTTATCTCGGAATCACGGACGAAATAATCATCACCCATGTCCTGGTACAAGACCAGCCCGGTCACGAACAGGCCTTCCAGTTCCACCTCCAGGCCCGCTTTGTTGATACCCACCACAAAACCGGGGAACTCATCGCCCAAGCGGGAGTGCAGATGGCGATAGATGCGCCACTCCAGCAGCTCACGCTCCGCCTCTTCGGCGCGGCGCTCGCGTTCCGAGCAGGCATGCGCCAAAGCCGCCAGGGGAACGTCCTCCGGTGTCTTTCCAGTCAGGGCATGTCCGAGGATCCGGTGGGTCACCAGATCCGGATACCTTCTTATGGGGGAGGTGAAATGCGTGTACAGCTTTTTGCCCAAGCCAAAATGCCCCGAGTTCTTGGAGGCGTATGAGGCGAGCCTCAGGCTCTTGAGTATCTGGATCGAGAGATACCTGCCTTCCGGTCGCATCCGCACCTGCTCCTCGACTGCCTGGAGGTGTGACGCCGTCACTTTGTCCGGCGCGGGCAGGGATATCCCAAAGTGACCCAGCAGCATCCGCAGCGAAGCCAGATCCTTGAGGGCCGGCGGGGGGTGGACGCGATACGGGAATGCCAGGGCCTTGTCTTCTAGGAAGACAGCAACCGCCTGATTGGCCGCCAGCATGAACTCCTCTATCAAACCGTGTGCCTCCCCGGGGAGGAAAGCCTCGATCGCCGCCAGTGCGCCGTCCTGATAGCGCAGGCGGGGTTCCGGATGCGAAAAATCCAGGCTGCCCGATTCCACACGAAACCGCCGCATCCGTTCCGCCAGGCTTCGCATGTGAAGCAGATCCTCCATGAGCCCGGCATGGAGCCTCCGCTTTTCTTCGTCTCCCGCGAAGATCTGCTCCACCACCGCATAGGTGAGGCGTGCGGCCGACCGGATCAGAGAGGGCCGGATGCTGGTCCCAAGAACTTCTCCCGTTCGGGCCACATCCAGGAAGACCGATACGGCCAGCCGATCCTCTCCCGGCCGCAGGCTGCACACATCATTGGACAGTCTCTCAGGGAGCATCGGCAGGGCCTTTTCCGGGAAGTAGACGCTGGTCCCCCTGCGAAAAGCCTCCAGATCGAGGTTTGAGCCGGCGCTCACAAAATGCGACACATCCGCGATGTGCACCCCCAGGCGGAAGCGGTCCTTCCCCTCTTCACGGATGCTGACGGCATCATCAAAATCCCTGGCATCGGCGCCATCTATGGTCACGATCGTCCACTCCCGAAGATCTTCTCGTTCTCCCGGATTCTCAAATCCCGTCTCCGCCGCCGCATCCGCCTCGGCCAGGGCATCCTCAGGAAAGGCATCCGGAAGGTCGTATTTTCGGACCACGACTTCCAGATCCACACCGGGATCATCAGGGCGCCCCAGGATCCTTACGACACGACGTGTCTCCCGGTCGACCTCGATGACATCGCCCGTTTCAGCCGGTTGAGCACCTGGGATGGTCAGGGGGATCTCTTCCCCCAGCGGGGAGTCATAGGGAATCAGATGAGGGCGGCCCCAAACCTCCCGATAGATCCCCACCACCGTGTTCTTGGACCTCTTCAAGATCCGCAGGATCCTGCCCGCCGGGCCCTCTTCGGCTCCCCCTCCGCTCGAGACCAGCTCCACCGTATCTCCCCGCACCGCCCCCCCGGAATGGCGGGCCGGCACAAAGATATCCGGACCCTGACCTTTTTCAGGCCCCACGAACAGGAACGTCCGGCCCACATGGATCACGCGGCCCCGGATGACACGGTCCTGGGGCAGCAGGAAATAGGAACGCTTGACCCGCAGGATCTGGCCTCTGTCTTCCAGCTCCGTGAGTTTTTTCTTAAGCAGAGGCTTCTCCCGCTGGAGCAGCCGCAGCCCCCGAGCCAGGGAATGAAAACTGAGCCCGGCGCTGTTCTCCCTCAAAAGCCGGAGGATCGTGTTTACCATCCTGGAGAGCTCAGTAGTAGAAAGGCGACACATGCGGAACCCGGTACCTCTCCCGCATGGATTTGACCCACTTGATCCGGACCAGGCGGGACAATTCCTCCCGATCCGCCAAGTCGTATTCTTGCGCAATCTCCGCGGACAGGCGGACATGGTCGTGCCGGGACGCCATCCCAAAAAGCAGCGTCTCGATCCCCGTATCCAGTTCCTCCAGGCTCTCGGAGTCACATTTCCCCGAGGCCAAATTCTTCAATACGGACGCAAAGATCTCCTGAAGCTCAGAAACCTGAGAAGGGATGTCCTCCAGGAACGCCTCCACGGCCTTACGGATCTCCCGGCACTTGTCATCCTGTGTCTTCGCACGCCTCTCCCGGCCCACTCCCCGGTCACGCAGAAGGGCAAAGGCTTTCATGACCTGGGGATGACAGCGCGTCAGGGTCAGCTTTCGGCCTGTCCGTCCCTTCCGGATCCGGAAATCCTCATAGCCCCTGTTCATCCCCTCCAGCACCGTACCAAGAGGGATGCCGTCCGCTTCCCAGGCCTCGACGACCTCCATCTCCCGGGCGGAAAGGACAAAAGGCGCCCCCCTGAGGGAAAAAAGGTGGCGCGCAATGGTCTGAAAATACCGCTCCCTGTCCTTGGGCATGATCGTGCGTCAGTTCTTTCGGTTCCGCTCGTAGAGGATACGGAGTCCCTCCAGTACAAGATCGGGCTCATAATGGCCGATGGAGGAGAGCTCCCGGTGGACAAGAGAGGCGAACCCGCCGGTGGCCACCACCGCCGCCTCTCCGCCCAGCTCATCCAGGAATCTCTGGATCAGGGAGGAGACCAGCCCGATATAACCATAGTACAGCCCCGACTGCATGCTGGTCACAGTGGTCCGGCCGATAGCCCTCTCCGGCCTTACGATCTCGATCCGCGGCAGTTTGGCCGTCTTGGTGTAGAGCGCCTCAGCCGAGATCCTGACCCCCGGCGCGATGGCCCCTCCCAGATACTCCCCCTGGGCCGACAAGGCATCGAACGTGGTGGCGGTCCCGAAATCGACCACGATACAGGGCCCTCCGTATTTCTCCAGCGCGGCCACTGCGGAAACTACGCGATCGGCGCCGACTTCCAGGGGATTTTCGTACATGATGGGCATCCCGGTCTTCAATCCGGGGCCGACCGTCAGGGGCTTGATCTGAAACATGCCCCTGCACAGCTCCTGAAACACCGGAGTGAGGGGAGGGACGACGCTGGAAAGGATGGCGCCTTTTATCTGCGCCTCTTCCAGGTGAGAGGCCCTCAACAGTCCGCGCAGTATGACCTTGTATTCATCACACGTCTTTTCCGCATCCGACCGGACCTTCCAGTGCTCGACCAGCGTTTCCTCTTGAAAGATCCCTACAGCGACGTTGGTGTTACCGATATCCACAGCCAATAGCATGGCAGATCTCCTCCCCCACTCAGGCCGGCGGCGGCCATGGGGTTCGACGGGTCACGGCTTTTCCTGCCCGTCCGGCTGATCGAACTGCAGCCAGGCCTTGATCTCGGCCTTGACCCGGGCCGCGATTCTTTTCTCCAGCTCGCGCTCCATCTCGAGGACCTCCCGCTTGATCTGCTTTTGCATCTGATCATCCCGCGGGTGACTGGAGGAAGGCCCGGCCGGTGTCGATCCCGTGTAAGTGTCTTCGCCGCGGACGGGTTCCGGTTCTTCGGGAAGAGATTCCGGGTCGCGTGTGCCGCTGATCAGGGTTCGAATCCGATGGGCCAATTCCTCCGAATCGAACGGCTTGTTCACGATCTCATCATACTCCAGATCGGCCAATTGGTCCTCTTCCAGTTCTTCGAACGCTCCCAGCAGAAAGATCAGTGGGATCCGCTCGAATTCCTTCATTCTCCGGAGCTGCCGCGCGAGTTCATAGCCGTTTGTCCGGGGAAGGCTCAATCCCAGCACGATCGCGTCCGGCTTGACCTGCCTGAGGAGCCCCATCACCTCATCGCCGTCGCCTGAGGTGTAGAGAGCATAGTGGGAGTCATGAAACGCCAGATGCAGGGCCTTCAAGGCTGAAGGGCTGCTGTCCGCAATTAGCACTCGATACGCCATTGTCAAAACACCATCAGGGCCGGCTTATCACCTTAGTTATCACTTTTCTCATTTTCCTGTCAAAGTCGTGTGCACCGGCATCATACCTTCACTCCTTCGCCTGTGTTGACCACAGAAGTCTTCGCTTTGGCAGCCACGTATTTTTGCAGTGCCTCCTGTTCGGAATCCGCCTCAATATGGCTGCGTGTATTCGCACACTTCACCGTGAAGCGGCCCGCCTCCGAGTCCACAACGACCTCCACCCGGTTCATGCCGGTCTCCTGATACATACGCAGGCGGAGGTTGATATCGATCTCCTCGGGCGTTTCAGAGGGGGGGCACTCGGGCAGCGTCTCACACAGGTTCTGCATGGCCTGCCAGAAAGTTGCCCCCTGTGCATAGTGGGACAGGTCCTCGGTCAAAGCCACATTCACATGCTGATGAAGGATGCTCCAGAAGGTGTACTTGTTCACTCTATCCACTCCTCGTCTTGCCTGCATGAAT
>CBFDBC010000026.1:0-23481 GCA_965602945.1 uncultured bacterium
CGGGAAATTGTGATAATATAGGCTCAGGGAAAGACAGATGCTGTTTGTGATCAGCGGCCCTTCGGGCTGTGGGAAATCTACGCTGGTGCATTACGTCCTGGCTGCGCTGCCGGGGCTCGCGTTCTCCGTGTCTCACACCACGCGCCCCCGCCGCGAGGGAGAGAGAGACGGGGAGGACTACCATTTCGTGGGCAAGGAAGAGTTCGAAAAAATGATCGCAGAGAGCCGGCTGGCGGAATGGGCGGTCGTGCACGGGAATCACTACGGCACCTCCAAGCGGGAGCTGGAGCTCAGGGGCGCCTCCAATACGGATGTGATCCTGGACATCGATGTCCAGGGTGCCAGGCAGATAAGGGAGAAATACAAAAAGGGCCTGTTTATTTTTATACTTCCCCCTTCCTTTTCCCAGCTGAAAGAGCGGCTCGTTAAAAGAGGGAAGGACGCCCCGGATGTCATCAGCATGCGGCTCGCCATGGCGAGGAAGGAGATCCGCTCCTACCCTCAGTTCGACTACATCATCATCAACGAGACGCTCGAGACCGCGAAGCGGGAGATCGAGTCCATCATCCTGAGTGAAAGATGCCGCCTCAAGAAAAGGCAGAAGGGCATCATACCCATACTGAGGAGCTTTGCCGAGCCCGAATAGAGGGCGGGAGGCCGCTGTAATGAAAAAGACCATCGTTCTCGGTGTGAGTTCCTCGATCAGCCTTTACAAGGCGTGTGAGATCGTCCGTCTCCTGCAGAAACGCGACCTTCAGGTCCAGGTGATCATGACGCCGAATGCGGGGAAGCTGATCTCTCCGCGGCTGTTCCAGGCCCTCACAGGCGAGGAGGTCTTCGTGGATCTGTTCGCCGGCGCGTCCGTGGAACGGGTCGCTCACATCGACCTGGCCCGCGAGGCGGCGCTGTTACTGGTCGCGCCGGCCACCGCCAACGTGATCGGAAAATTCGCAGCTGGGATCGCCGATGATTTCCTGACCACGTTTCACCTGGCGGCCACCTGCCCCGTTGTGATCGCTCCCGCCATGAACGAAAACATGTACCTTCACGGCCAGACCCAGGCAAACATTGACTCGCTGAAAAGCCGGGGGGCCCGGTTCGTTCTGCCCGGCAGGGGACAGCTGGCCTGCGGCGACGAGGGGTGGGGGCGGCTGGCTGAGCCTGAAGAGATCGTCGAGGCGAGCCTGGAGGCGTTATCCCGGACGACCGGCCTGAAAGGGCAGAGGGTTCTGGTAACGGCCGGGCCGACCCGGGAAGCCGTCGATCCGGTCCGGTATTTCACCAACCGCTCTTCAGGCAGGATGGGGTACGCCCTGGCCGAGGAGGCGGTGAGCCGGGGTGCCGAGGTCTTCCTCGTCTCCGGCCCGGTATCGCTCCCCGTTCCCGTGAGGGAGGATCATGTCCGGAGGACCGAGACCGCGGCCGAGATGGAAACGGCTGTTCTGGAGCTTGCCGGCGAGGTCGACATCGTCATCATGGCTGCGGCCGTGGCGGATTTCCGTCCTGCCCGCGCTGAGGAAAACAAGATAAAGAAAACCGGAGCCGACCTGAAGCTCAGCCTGGTCCGAACGCCGGATATCCTGGCGGTACTGGGGAAGCGCAAGGGCGGGCCCATCCTGGTGGGATTCGCTGCCGAGACAGAGAAGATCGAAGAGAACGCCCGGAAGAAGCTGCAGGACAAGAACCTGGACATGCTCGTGGCCAACGACGTGTCCCGGCCGGATGTGGGATTCGGATCCGATTTTAACCGTGTTTTTGTTGTAAAACGGGACGGAGGGTCATTCGAAACGGAGAAAATGAGCAAAAGTGAGATCAGCCGCGTCATCTTTAATGAGATCGAGGGGATCATTGCACGAGAAGAAGACCCGGCTACTCCGTGACCTGAAGGACCACATCCGCTATCTGGACGAGCTGGGCGCCGGATTCGTATCCCCGACTGACCGGCCGGCAACTACTCCCTCCACCGGGGGGGGGCTGCAGGGCCTGGAGTCAGAGGTCCGCCAATGCGTTCAGTGCCCCCTGGCCGGGAGCCGGACCCTGGCCGTTCCGGGCGAAGGCAGCGCCGATGCCGGTCTCATGTTCATCGGCGAGGGCCCGGGTCACGACGAAGACCTGCAGGGGCGGCCCTTTGTGGGCCGGGCCGGCCAGCTGTTGACCAGGATCATCGAAGCCATGGGCCTCTCCCGGGAACAGGTCTACATCACCAATATCGTCAAGTGCCGCCCTCCCGAAAACCGCAATCCCTCCGGCGATGAGATCGCGGCCTGCGCTCCCTATCTCCTGCGGCAGCTTGAGTTGATCCGGCCCCGGGTCATCGTTTCCCTGGGCAACGTACCCACACATCATCTGCTGGGTCTCAAGGCGGGGATCACCTCCCTGCGGGGGACCTTTCAGGAACATGCGGGGATCCCGGTCATGCCCACCTTTCACCCCTCCTATCTGGTCCGGAACGAGCAGAATCGGGAACTGAAGCGGATGGTATGGGAGGACATGAAGCAGGTGATGGCCCTTCTGGGCGAGAAATGAGTGTGTATGCCGAGGTGGTCTTCGCCCTCCCCGTTGATCAGAGCTACACCTACTCCGTGCCTGACGACCTGGCGCAGAGGCTCGAGGTCGGGGTGCGGGTGCTGGCCCCTCTTGGCCGCCGGTGCCTGACAGGTTACGTGACCCGGATCAGGCACAGGCGCCCGTCCGGTGGCTTCGAGCTCAAGGCCCTGCAGGAGATCCTGGATGAAGACCCGGTTTTTTCCTCCGGGTTCCTGAAATTCACCCGAAGATTGGCGGACTGGTATTATGCTTCGTGGGGCGAGGTACTGCAGGCCGCGCTCCCCCCGTCTCTTATCATCCGGAGCCGAACCCGCTTCGCGTTGCGGGAGGAGCCGATCCCAGACAAGGACCTGGACCGGCTGACGCCCGATGAGGCGCGTCTCGTCGAAATGTTGGGCGGGAAAGCCTACACCGAGAGGCACATCCGGAGACTGCTCCCGCAGGTGGATGTTTCCTCCCTCCTGGGCCGGCTGGAAAGGCGGGGGGTTGTGTCCCGGATAAGGGAGATGAAGCGCGTCAGGGGCCGGGCCTCCGAGCCCGCGGCCCGGCCGGTCTCCCAGCTGGAGCTGGATTTTTCCCTGGACCGGGATTCGCTCCAAGCGGCCCGGGATATGGGCCGTGTCCTGGGCGGGGACGGCCACAGCGCGGTCTATCTGCATGCCGCGGCCGACAGGAGGAAGGCGATCTATCTGTATCTGCTCAAGTGGAACTCGGGCCTGAAGCGGACGGCGCTGGTCCTGGTCCCTGAGATCGCACAGAGCGAGGGGCTGCGCCTGGATCTCGAGCAGAAGCTGGGCGAGAGCGTGGCCGTGCTGCACAGCCGCCTCACACCCGCCCAGAGGGGCGTGCAGTGGCAGAGGATCCGGTCCGGGCAGGTGCATGTGGCCATAGGGCCGCGCTCGGCCCTTTTCGCCCCCCTGGAAAACCTGGGACTCGTGATCGTGGAGGAGGAACAGGACCCGTCCTACTTTCAGAAGGAAACCCCCGCTTTTGATGCGCGCAGGGGAGCTCTGCTTCGCGCCCGGCAGGCGGGCGCCCTGCTGGTCTTTGGGTCCGCGTGGCCTTCGGTGGAGACCCTGCACAGGGCCCACAAAAACAGGGAAGTGGTACACCTGCCCGGCTCCCCGCAGATGGGATATGTGGAGATCCTGGACGATTCCCGCTCCGCCGGCCTGATCCACGGGAGGATCGTCGAGCGCGTGCGAAGGCGCCTGGAGGCCAAACGGGAGCCGGTCCTGGTCTTCTGCAGCCGGCGGGGATACGCGTCGTTCCTGAGATGCTCACGCTGCCGACACATCTTCCGATGCCCGCGCTGTGACGTGACCATGCCTTTCCACAAAAAAGAAAACCGCCTGCTCTGCCATACCTGCGGGCATACACAGGCGGTGTCCTCAACCTGCCCGGACTGCGGTGGACGGATGGTTACCGGCCGGGACCCGGGGATCGAGGTCATCGCAGAAGAGTTCCAGAGGCATTTCCCCCAAAGACGTGTCGTGAGTTTTGACCGGGATGCCGCCGCCTCCGCGGACCGGGAAAGGATCCTGAACGATTTTGAAGAGGGCCGGATCGACATCCTCCTGGGCACTCCCTATCTGGCGCACCGCTTGAACCTTCCTCCCGCCGGCCTGGTGGCCGTGTTCCATCCGGAAACCGCATTGAGTGCTCCGGATTTCCAGGCCGGGCAGCGGGCCGCGCACAACCTGCGGCAGGTCATCCGCTACCTGTCTCCGTCCAGGGACAGCGAACTCCTGATCCAGACCGAATTCCCGTGGCATCACTGCATCCGCCCCGTGGCCCTGGGCCGTTTCGAAGACTTTTACGCCAAAGAGATCCAGTACCGGCAGACACTGGGCTACCCGCCCTTTTCCTACATGGCAGAGGTCGTGTTTCAGGGGGAGAACCTGAGGAGCCTGGCAAACAGGACCCGGGATTTTGCCCAGCTGGTGGACGAAACGGAAACAGGCGTCGAGATCCTGGGGCCAGCGCTAGCCCCGGTGTCACGCATCCGGGGGAGGAACCGGGTCCAGATGTTCGTCAAGTCACACCGCAAGAGCCGGCTGGATCAGGCTTTGCGCGGCCCGCTGGGCCGTGTCAAGACCCGGCGCTCGGTCCACATCTTCAGCTGACTCTGAGAGAAGCTCCCCTGGGGGAACGTCCCCCAGACATAACAAGACGCCCTCGAGGGGCGACTTTTTATTTAGGAGGAGAGTGGCTAATGTCTTAGTTTGTACCCGGAGCCTTGATCAGCCGCAGGCCCATGGTCTTGTGGATATAATATTTATCCTCGGGATCTATCCCATCGGGATCATAGCCAGGGGGGAGTTGGATATGGATCCAATCGGTTTCCGGTTGGCCCTGGATCCAGACTGCGGCATCGCCGGTTAACATGTTGCCGGTCGGGCCGATGTAGAGTAGCTCCGCGACCCCCTGGGCATCGGTTACGGCAAAGGTCTTCCTGGTGCCGTCCGCGAATTCGCCTTCCGCGCCGGGGGGGCCGTTGAAGCCGGTTATTTCAAAGAACACCTTGCGTCCCACGACCGGTACGCCGTTCCCGTATGTGTAGGTGCCGCGGATCTTGGAAGTCGGATGAGCCGTATCGCACCAGAGCACGTTGGGGAAGGCCTGAAGCTCGAACTCGATCTCCAGGTCGGCCAGCACGTCGCCCACGATGTGGATGGGGCAGAGCTCGCTGATCTCTTCCTTGCCCTGCCAACCCACCCAGGCGTAGACATAGAGGGTGAAGTTATCGAAGACATCCAGCTCAGAGGCGATCGGACCCGTGTAGGTGACCGAGGCCCTACCGGAGCCGTCCGTCACCTTGGACACCACGGTCATGGAATTGTCCAGGTTACCGACATTCGCCTTGAAACCGGCCGCATCACGCACCTCGAAGTGTATGGTCTTGCCGCCTTGCGCCTGCCCGTCGAACTTGTAAAGGTGGGCGGTGATGACTGCCGTCTGGCGTGCTTCCCGCCCGGCCGCGATCACGTTAGGGGATGCGCCGAGCTTGATGATGGTGGCCAGCGTGGAAGGACCGGTGGGGTCAGGTACTCCCAAGGTATCCCGCTTACACGAGCTCGAGGCCGCGGCCATCAAAATAACCAGACTGATCGCTAATATCGTGTATTTTTTCTGATTCATTGTCCTGGTCCTTCTCATTGGATTTGACTGCCTGCGGCGGAAGCAGCGCTTCCACCACTTGTGTTGGCATAATTGGCAAAGTGGATGGTGAGGTGGCCGGTGGCCTTGACGGCCCTGCCGGTTATGTCCTTACCGAAAAATACCACCTTGGCTATGCAGGTGATCACGCCCAGGTCGCGCCCAGTGTGCAGGTCGACAAGAGGGGGTTCGGCCTTGGCCGCCGCACGGACAACGGTGAAGGAGATGTCTCGGCTGTTGTCGACGGAGATGAGAGCGGAGAGCGAGCCTTCATGGGCGTAAGGGACGTCGACACCCTCGGTGTTGCGCCCGTCTGTCCGGGAATAGCTCACCTGGTACCGGTCGACGGTGACGCTGTTGAGATTGGAGGGACCCGTGAGTGAAGCCGGGTCCAGCAGCCTGACCGTGAGCGAGGCGACGGCAGGATCGGCGTAGATGGTGGTGATACCTTCATCCGGATCCTCGAACAGGACGTCCGATTCCAGATAATTGGCCAGGTTTCCTTCCATGTCTTCACCCATGAGGTTGTTGACGATCAGCATGCTGGCCGAGGTCGTCTCGTTCTCGATGGGATTGCAGGCGACCAGTGCGAAGGCCAGCGGGATCACGGCTAAAAGCTTAATGGCAAATGTTATTTTTTTCATGGTAGCCACCCTGTTATTTGATTATTCTGGGAGTTATGAAGATCAGCAGTTCTCGATTCTGCTTTGTCCTGGCAAAGGACTTGAAGAGGTTTCCCAGAATCGGGATCTTATGGAGCAGCGGGACCTTTTCCCGCGTGATCGAATCCTCTGTCCGGTAGATGCCTCCGATGACAGTGGTCCCGCCGTCGGGCACCATGACCGTGGTTTCAGCGCTCTGTGTCGTGATGGGCGGGATGCCGTTGACCAGGTTGGCGAAATCGGCCGCGTTGTTCTCGATCTGGAGATACATGATGATGGTGCCTTCGGCTGTGATCTGAGGCGTGGCCCGCAGCTCCAGGGCGGCATTGACGTACCGGGTGGTGACCGTAAAGTTGGCCACCGTCTGGACCGGGATCTGCCGACCCTGAACGATGTTGGCTTCCTGGTTGTTCTGCGTGGTGATCTTGGGTGCGGAGATGATCTTCCCGCTTCCCGATGTCTCGAGCGCGGTCAGCGCCATATCCAGCCGGAAGGTGTCCAGAACGTTGGCGAAGGAGAGCCCCATGGCGGTGGTAAAAGCCGGGGCCGGCAGGTTGATGGCATATCCACCCAGGGGTCCGGAGATTCCCTTGGTCACGATACCCTGGGGGATCATGGCCCCGTCGATCAGGGCCTTGTTGGGGAACTTCAACGACGTCTGGTTCCCGTAGTACGGATCCTGGATGGAGCGGAATCCCCACTGGACACCGAGGTTCCGGATGAAGGTGGAACTCGCTTCCACGATCCGGGCCTCGATGGAGACCTGAGGAGTAGGTGTGTCGAACACCTCGATCATGGATTCGAGGATGACCATGCGGTCCTCGACATCGGTGATGGTCAGCGTGTTGGTGCGGTTGTCGAGTATGATCTCACCGCGGTTGGAGATCTTCGATGTCAGCAGGGCCTGGACCTCCGTCGCCCGTGAGTAGGACAGCCAGAATGTCCGCGTCTTCAGCGGGCCTGAGAGTTCCTCGCTTTCCGCGAGGCGCATCAGTTCGTCCCGTTCGCGTGTCAGCACCGACATGGGAGCGATGCGCAGTATGTTGCCTTCGATGGTCTTGCCCATCTTGTTCTGTTTGAGGATGACATCGAGGGCCTGGTCCCAGGGAACGTCAACCAGGTTGACGCTGACGATGCCTGTCACGCCGGGGTCGAAGACCACGTTCAGGCCGGCGAATTCAGCCAGGTAAAAGACAACACCCTGCAGGTCGGCGTCACTGAATTTCATCGAGAGGACTTCCCCTCGGAACTGGTTCGTCTGCTCTGCGATCGTTCTGGGCGCGAATTGTGCGGACTGTTCTTCCTGCTCCGGATCCTGGGCCGGGTTCACACGGACCTCCGGAAATTCTGTCTTGGGAGGTGCCGCGGTCTCTACGGGAGGCGGTTCCGGATCGACAACCGGCGGAGCCGGCGTTTTCTCCGGGCTCGGTTCCGGCTGGGAGGCCGTTTCACCGGCCCCGTTCGGTTTGACCATGCCCTCCTTTTTATCGAAGAAGGACACGATCAGTTTGTTGTCCAGTGTGTCGACCGAGTAGAGCTGAGGCCTCTTGAGATCGAAGACCATGCGAGTAATGGTGTAAGGATCGCCCATCTGGAACTGTGCCGCCCGCACCTTCTCCACACCCAGCTTGTTCACGGAGTAATTCGTGGCCTTGCGTGTGTAGAGCGTGTTGTGCAGGTCGACGACCAGGCGCAGGGGATCGCTCAGGACAAATACGTGGGAGAGTGTGTCTTCGGTCAGATCCGCCACCACATCCACACGGTCCGGGTTTGACGCCACCTGGATGTCCATGAGGTACGCGGACGGGATGGACTGGCTCTCGATCTTGGCCCGCAGCTCGGGTTCGAGCATGTAGTCTTTCTGTCCGTTCTGGTACCGGTTGAATTCGACGACCGTACCCCTTGGATCGGTGTAAATGCGGTACGGTACCCGCTCCTTGAGATCGAAGATCAGACGGGATGTATCCTGGGCGGCATTATCGATCTGGATGTCGTTCACGACGGATGATTGGACGAACTGCAGGCTGGATACGTCCTGCGACGTGATCTTGTTCGTGTCGATCACCAGCGTGGGGGCCGCCCCCTCGAGATAATAGGACCCGAGGATGGCCAGCGGCGTGGTTGATTCGAGCAGGATCTTGGTGTGGAGAACACCAGCCCGCACGGATATCTGATCTATGTTGACCGGGGGTCTGTCAGAGCTTGCTCCCAATCCACACACCAGCGTAAGGACACCCAGAAGGGAGAGTACCTGTAAACGTGTTTTCCCTCTCATGTTATCGCTCCTCCGGATTTATTTCTTTGACGACGTCTTTCGGTTTGTAAAGGGGGACACCCCTTTCGCGTGTCTTGCGGAAGACCACCTTAGACTCATGTATGGATAAGACGAAACCGTCGGCAAATTTATCTCCTGTCTTGATGGTTTCGGGGAATCCCTGAGGCCCGTTGATGACGGCGTTCAGCTTCCCCCTCACCTTGGTGATCCCGATCAAGACGACATCGTCGATGGCCATGTTGGCGATACCCTCGGCTCCGAGCGAATCTCCGACGTCCTGGCCGGCCAGCAGATCACGGAACGGGTCTCTCCGCCCGGCGGGGTCGTAGGTGATGGCTCCCCGCTTCCGGATGGCGGAGGTGTCGACCTCCTGCGCCTGCAGCTCTTTCTTTTCCGGCTCCTGCGCAGCGGCCGGCTGCATGATCGCGCACAGGAGTCCGAAAGCACACAGTAAAATCAATGCTTTTCTCATCATTTTTTCCTTGCTGGTGCTTGAGCCGTCGCGTCCGTGGACGGAGGCGGCTCCTTAAATATGTAGGTCTTTGCGGTCGTGGCTGCGGTGATGGTGTTGGTGTCGGATTGATTCCGCAAAGTTTTGATCGAAAAGTCCTGGATGGTGAAGAGCCTGGCGAAGTTGCTCAAGTGGTTGAAGAATATGGCCAGGTTATGATAGTTGCCCGTCATCTCGATGTTGATGGGCTTCTCGGCGTAAAATTCCATTTCCACCAGGGGGCGGGGAATGAATTTGTCGACGTTGAGACGGGAGTCGAAGGCCAGCTGCTGGATGCGCTCCAGGATGTCCGCGATCTCTTCTTCCTGCGGAATGATGGTCTCCAGCTCTTTAAGTTTGACCTTCATGTTGGCCAGCTCCACCTCGATCTGGTCCAGCTGTTCCTTTTTCTTTTTTAGCTCGATGACCTCGTTCTCGGTCGCGATCCGTTCCTCCCTCACGCTCTTCAGTTCCTCGTTCTTGGGTTTGTAGTGTATGAAGTAGAACAGCCCAAAAATCAGGACCGCCACGATTATGTAACCGTACCAGGGCCAGTCTTTCATTGTCTTTCCCCTTCCGCGGCAGTTCCGCCCGCCGATTCCGGTGGGGCCGGCGGCACGAACTGAGCACTCAGCGAAAATTCGTTGTACGAGTCATTCCGCTGGCGGCGCTGAATAGTCTGTATCAGGTTCACGGCCGAAAAATGCGGGCTCTCCTGCAGGTTTCGGATGTACTCGGACAGCAGGGTGTTGTTGACGGTCCGGCCTTTCAGAATGACGATGTCGCCGTCGAAGGTCGCCTCGGTCAGCCATACCCACTCCGGCAGCTTCCGGCTCAGGTCATCCAGGATGATGACGGCGCTGGGCTGCTCGGCCTGCAGACGGACGATGAGATCGATCTTCCGCTGGAGCAGTTCCCGCTGAAGCTGGAGCTCCTCCAGTTTGGTCACGACATACTGCAGGCTCCGCTTTTCTTCCTGCGCCTTGGCCAGCAGGGTCTGCTCCTTGCCGATCTCGCCTTTCTGGTAGAAGAACAAGGCGGCAACGGCAAGCAGGGCTACCAGCGGGACCAAAGCAAAGAGGGGCTGGCTCTTCTTCTCTTTGAACTCCATAGCAGGAGAAGCGTCCGGAGCCTCCTTGAAATCCTTTTGTCCAGGTTTGAGTAAGTTGATCCTGATCATTTATTTGTCCATTTTTCGAGTTGCGAGTCCTGTGGCGACCCCGAAGAGGGAGGCCATCTCTTCGAAATACATGGCATCGAATTTCTTCTCGTCGAAATCGATCTTTCGAAAAGGATTCAAGGACTCGGTTTTAATACTGAACTTCTTCTCAAAGAATCCCGGAAGGTCTTTGAGCTTGGAAAGCCCGCCACTCAGGAAGATGAATTCAACTTTTTTCTCACTCTTCTCGCCGGCTTCGTAGAACGAAAACGTTTTTTCGATCTCCTCAAGCAGGTTCTGTACGTTCATGTTGATGACGGACGACAGCTGCTCGGGCTGCACGTTCTCGACCGGCAGTCCCTTCAACAGTTTTTCGGCGTCATCGAAGCTGAGGTTGAGGTCCTTGCTCAGGTTCTCCGTAAAAAACGAACCGCCCAGCGACAGGTCCCGGAAGAGCTGCGGTATCCCTCTCTCGATGATGACGACGTTGGTTATGTTCGCCCCCATGTTGATGATCGCGAGCGTCTTGTCCGGGAAGATCTCCGGATAGTTGATCTCCATGATGTTCTGTAGGGCGAAGACATCCACTTCGATGCCTTCCAGGTTTTTACGCGCCTGGCTGATCACGTTGCTGTAGTTGGCGATCTTGTCTTTCTTGGCGGCGACCAGCAGGATATCCAGGTTCTGATCCGATGCGTGGGAGGGGGGTTCCAGGATGGCGTAGTCCACGTTGGTCTCTTCATAAGGATAGGGGATGTTGTGCTTCGCTTCCCAGATGATGGATTCAGCCAGCTCCTGGCTCTCCATGGCGGGCAGGGAGATCTTCTTGATGATGACGGCATTGCCGCTGATGGATATGACGACGTTCTTGTTTGCGATCTTGTTCTCATCGAAAACCATTTTTATGGTTTCCACCACGGCGGCGGAATCGATGATGGTGCCCTCCACGATGGCATCATGGGGGAGGAGTTCGTAGCCGATCTTTTTGACTTCGAAAGCGTCTGCCCCATCCTTTTTCTTTGCTTTCAGCTCAACGGCTTTTACAGAATAGGAGCCGATGTCAAGCCCGACGAGTTCTTTTCCTCCGCTTAGTCCAAACATGTGCTTATCCTTTTAATAACGTTACATGAGGATTTTGTTCAAACTTCTTTTTCAGATGGTCTTCGATGGCCTGCGGCACCAGCCCCTCCAGACACCCTCCCAGATACGACACTTCCTTGACCAGCTTAGAGCTGAGAAAGGAGTAATCGACCGAGGGGGTCATGAAAAAGGTCTCGATCTCCGGGTCGAGTTTTCGGTTCATCAGTGCCATCTGAAACTCGTACTCAAAGTCCGAAATAGCTCGAAGTCCGCGCATAATGACCTTGGCCTGATTCTTTCGAGCGTAATCGACCAGCAGCCCGTGGAACGAGTGTACTTCCACGTTGTTTTGCCGGCTGAAAATGGTCTTTATCATATCTACTCTTTCTTTAGTCGTGAAAAGCGGCTGTTTCTTGGGATTTTCCAGTACGGCGACCACGATCGGGTCAAAAATCTTCAGCCCCCGGTTGATAATATCCACGTGTCCGTTGGTGATAGGATCGAACGATCCTGGATAGACTGCTTTCATTTGTACACAAGCAAAAAACAAGGCATAGCTAGGATTGATTAAGGATGTATCAAATTGGTTTGTCTTTGTCAAATGAAAATAGAGAACCGCTGCTACGAGCCCTGTGAGGGCTGTCAGCCATCGGAACGATCTTTTTTTTAACATCTGTATTCAACCCTGTTAAATTGTCTACAATACTGACAAAAGGCTTCAAAACCGTCAATCACCCAGAAGGAGGAATGGGGAGGTGATATTTTCTCTGCTCCTCCTCCCCTTAAAGGGTGAGGCCCTGCGGTTTTCCTAACACGTTTATAGTCGCGAATCTCGCCGGGAAGGGAACAGGTCCCTCAGGAGTGACGATCGGTTTGGAGAATATTCTCGTTTGGTCTATAATATATAAGGATAAGAGCTTGGGGGAGAATCAGGATGCGAACTGCGAAATGGGTGACGGGCTGCCTCCTGGCCGGCTGCCTGTGCGCCGCCTCTCCAGCGGCGTGTCAGGATAACGACTTCACACGCCTCCGCAGGCAGATGGTGGAGCGCCAGCTGGCCCCCCGGGACATTACCGATGAGCGCGTGCTGGAGGCGATGGCCGCAGTCCCGCGCCACCTGTTTGTCGATCCTGTTTACCGTCACCTGGCCTATGCGGACCATCCCCTCCCCATCGGAGATGACCAGACCATCTCCCAGCCCTACATCGTCGCCCTGATGACGCAGCTGCTGGAGCCTGAACCGGAGGAGAAGATCCTGGAGATCGGGACCGGGTCGGGCTATCAGGCCGCGGTGCTGGCCCACTTGGGAGCGGAGGTGTTCTCCGTCGAGATCATCCGGGGCCTGGCGGAGAAGGCCGGGGCCGTGCTCGCCGAACTGGGCTACGACCGGGCCCATGTGAAATGGAGCGATGGAACTGATGGGTGGGAGGAAGAGGCTCCTTTCGATAAGGCGATCATCACCTGCGCCACCGCAGAGGTCCCGCCTTCGATCTTCCGGCAGGTAAGGGAAGGCGGCAGGATCGTGCTCCCCCTCGGCAATCCCACCACGTACCAGACCCTCTGTGTGATAACCAAGCGGGACGGCAAGCCGCAAACGGAGAGGATTCTTAGCGTCCGTTTCGTCCCCATGACCACCAAGAAGCGCTGAGGCCGGTTCTGTGGGACCGGCCTGCCGCACAGGACCTGCTACGCTCGGTGGGGTGGGAATAATGGAGGGGGAGGGACTGGATGGCCCTTGATTTTATAAGGCCGTTGTGGTAATTAAGTCGAAAGGCGACCATGATCAAGTTCGGCACATCCGGTTGGCGAGCCATCATGGGGGAAGAATTCACTTTCCAGAATGTCCGAACCGTGGTCCAGGCTATCGCCAACTGCCTTCACCGGAAATTTCCCGAAGAAAAGATCTCCGTGGTCGTCAACTATGACACGCGGTTTCTTTCCGAACGCTTCGCGGCCGAGGCCTCCAAGGTCCTCTCCCACAACCGGATCCATGTGTTCCTTTCCGATCGGGACGCCCCTTCTCAGGCCCAGGCCTATCAGATCATGCTCCGCCAGGCCCATGCCGGCATCAATTTTACCGCCTCCTTCAATCCTCCGGAGTACAATGGGCTCAAATACAATGTCGAGACAGGGGCCCCAGCGCTGCCAGTAGAGACCGATCCGATCGAAGAGGAGATCAAGCACCTGATGCAGGGTGACGCCGTATGCCCGTTCTATCCCAAGACCGAGTTTGTCGAAAAGATCGATCTGCAGGCGGATTACCTGGGATACATCCAGGACCGGATCGATTTCGACCTGATCCGCAAGGCCGGGATCAGGGTGGCCCTGGACCTGCTCTTCAGCGCCAGCCGTGAATACCTGGATGAGATATTGGAAGAGAACCACATCCCGTTCGAGGAGATACACGGGTATCTGGATCCGTACTTCGGGGGCATCACACCCTCCTGTACGGAAGAAAACCTGGGTGAGCTGAAAGATCTGGTCCTCGAGAACAAACTCCATGTGGGGCTCGCCACCGATGCGGACGGCGACCGGTTCGGGATCGTCGACGAAAAGGGCCGCTTCATCGAGCAGAACCTGGTCCTGGCTTTGCTCCTGGACTATTTCGTAACGGAAAAAAAATGGCGGGGCGGGGTGGCTCGATCCATCGCCACCACGCATCTCATCGACCGGATCGCCCGTGCCCATGATCTCACCCTGCTCAAGACGCCTGTGGGATTCAAATATATGGCCGCCCTGTTTCTGGAGGGAAAGATCATTTTCGGCGGCGAAGAAAGCGCCTGCCTGGCCGTCAAGGACCATCTCCCGGAGAAGGATGGGATCTTCGCCGGGCTCATGGTTGTCGAGATGCTGGCCGCACGGGGCCGGTCTCTATCCCGCCAGATCGATGACCTGTTTGCCAAGTACGGCAAGCTGGAAGGGAGACACCAGTCTATCCCGCTGACGGCGAACAGGGGAAGAAAACTGGATCAGCTGACCCGGCGGCTTCCCCGCCGGCTGGCAGGGCGCACGGTGATGAGCACGGAAACCATCGATGGTGTCAAACTTAACTTTGACGAAGATGACTGGATTCTGTTACGCTTTTCCGGGACGGTCCCGGTCATCCGCTGCTATGGAGAGGCCGGTACCGTGGAAGAGATCGACCGGCTCATGAAAGCCGGGATGGAGCTGATAACCTGATGCCGAGACAGAAAATGCCGACCGGATTGTCTTTCAAGACGAAACTGTTGGCCGCCTCCGTGTCGTTTCTGTTCCTGGTTCTGGTGATCGCCTCGTTTTTCGGAGACAAGGGCCTGATCGAGATCTACCGGGTCAGCAAGAATGTCGAGTCACTTGAAACACAGGTAGAGCGGTTGACGCTGCAGAGGAACGAGCTGCTGAGGGAGATCCAGGAACTCAAAGACGATCCGCAGGCCATCAGGGAGAGGGCTCGCGAATTGGGGCTCGGCCTGCCTGATGAGACGATCATCCTCAAGTAATCCACCTCCCCGCCAAGCGATCATCCGAACCTCGGGATTCGATCAACTCCGGCTGCCGCTGTGCCGGATCGTCAAACACTGATGTGGAGCCAATGGATAAACTGCTGCAGGAACTGAACGCGGAGCAGGCCAGAGCGGTCATGTATGGCGAAGGCCCCCTCCTGATCATCGCCGGCGCCGGCACCGGAAAAACCAAGGTCATCTCTCATCGGATCGCCCACCTCATCTCTTCCAAGGCGGCCCGGCCGGATGAGATCCTGGCCGTTACCTTCACCGAGAAGGCGGCCAACGAGATGGAGGAACGCGTCGACCTCCTGATCCCGTACAGCTATTCGTTCGTGGAGATCAGCACGTTCAATTCCTTCGGGGAACGGGTTCTGCGCAACCATGCCCACGAATTGGGATTCCATCTGGACTTCATGCTGCTTGACGAAGTCGAGCAGGCGATATTTTTCCGTGAGAATCTCTTCCGGTTTCCCCTGAAATACTACCGCCCGCTGAGCTCGCCCGCCCGGCACATCCAGGAACTTCTGGCGGCCCTGAGAAAACTGAAGCAGGAAGGCGTCAGACCCGATGATACCATCCGCTTCGCCCGTGAATTGAAAAAACAGGCCCCGGATGCAGCCGCCCGCGAGACGGCCCTCAAGTACCAGGAACTGGCACTGGTCTACAGGACGTATCAAAAACTGCTGCGGGAACACGGCATGATCGATTTCGAAGACCAGGTGACCCTGACCGTCGAGCTCTTTCGGAACCGGCCCTCCGTCCTGAAGGAATTCCAGGAAAAGTACAAGTACATCCTGGTGGACGAATTCCAGGACACCAATCACATCCAGTTCGAGCTGCTGAAACTTCTGAGCGCCCTGCATAACAACATCACAGTGGTGGGGGACGATGACCAGAGCATATTCCGCTTCCGGGGGGCATCGCTCAGCAACATCCTGAGCTTCAGCCGGATCTATCCCCGGGCGGAGCGTGTGGTCATCAACACCAACTACCGGTCCACACAACCCATCCTGGATGCGGCCTACCGTCTGATCCGGCACAACGATCCCAACCGCCTTGAGGTCAGGGAGGATATCGACAAATCCCTGCACTCGGCTCTGGAATCTCAGGGGAAGAGCATCCATATGCTGCAGTTCGACACCTTGTCCCACGAGTCGGACCGCGTGGCCGATATCGTTATGGAGCGTGTGGCGGAGGGCTGCCGTCACAGCGATATCGCCATCCTGGTTCGGACCAATGCAGACGCGGACCCGTACCTGAGGGCCTTGAACACGAGGGATGTTCCCTACCGTTTCTCCGGAAGCCGGGGGCTCTACTCGCAGGAGGAGATCAGGATCCTCACCTCTTTCATCCGGGCCGTGACCGATTTTGATGACAGCCCCAGCCTCTTCCATCTGGCGCTCTCCGAGGTCTACCGGATGGATGCCTATGACCTGACTTCCGTGGCCAATTTCGCCCACAAGAAACACCTGAGCCTGCACAAGGTCTTCCAGGGCTTCCACCAGGGCCGCAATCCCGTCCAGGTCGAGGAAACCTCCCGGGATACCATCCGGCGCATTTATGAGGACCTGCGCCATTTTGTGGAGCTGGCCGCCCATCAGAATGCCGGCCAGGTCATGTACGCGTTCCTGGAACGGACGGGCTTCCTCAAGGAGCTGACGAGCGAATTGTCCTTCCAGACCGAGCTGCGCATCAAGAACATCCGGATCTTCTTCGACAAGGTCAAGAATTTCTCCAAGGTGTCCGACACGGATTCCCTGTTCGCCTTCAGCAAGCACCTGGAACTCCTCCGGCAGGTCGGGGACAATCCTGCCTCCGGAGAGGCCGAACTGGAAGAGGATGCGGTCCATGTGCTGACAGTGCACAAGGCAAAGGGCCTGGAGTTCCCTGTGACCTTCATGGTCGGACTGATCACCGACCGCTATCCGGGGCGGGCGCGCAAGGAACGGATCCCGATCCCGGATGCGATCCTGGGCGACACGCAGGAAGCCGGGGCACCGGATGCCGGCGCGGTCCCTGATGCTCTCGGTTATGTCCAGGAGGAGAGGCGCCTGTTCTATGTGGGCATGACGAGGGCGAAACACTCCCTCTACCTGACCTGGGCCCGTGATTACGGCCTCAAGCGGCTCAAGAAGGTGAGCCCTTTTGTCCTCGAGGCCCTGGATATGGCCCGGGCCCCAGAGGCCACGCAGCAGGCCTCTTCCCTGGAGGAGATCCAACGCTATGCCCCGCGGCCCGAACAGCCTGCCGGGACAGTACGAGGTGGCCCTCGGAAGGATCTGCGGCTGAGTTTTTACCAGGTTGATGACTATCTCACCTGCCCGTTGAAGTTCCGCTACCGTCACATCGTCCGGATCCCGGCCCCCCCCCATTACAACCTGGTGTACGGCCGTGTCCTGCACGGCACCCTTCATTTCTATCTGCAGCAGAGGATGGCAGGGAAAGACCCGGCCCTGCGGGACTTGCTCATCGAGTTCAGGCACCGCTGGCTCAACGAGGGTTTCCTAAGCCGGGAGCACGAGGAGATGAAGAAGAAGGCCGGCGAAAAGGCCCTGGAGAGGTTCGTTGCGAGAGAGCAGGCGTCGGGCCTCATACCGGAATCACTGGAAAGGTCCTTCAAATGGCAGGAAGGTGAGCTCCGTTTCACCGGGCGGTGGGACAGGATCGACCGCCTGCCCGAAGGAGACGTCATCATCGATTTCAAGGCCACGGAGGTCAAGTCTCAGGAGGAGGCGGACAAACGCACCGGGAGCAGCCTGCAGATGGATGTCTATGCGCTCTCCTTCCTGAAGTCCACGGGCGTGCCGGCCCTGGAAACACGGCTTCACTTCCTGGAATCGGATATCACAGGCCGAGCCCGGAAGGGCACCAGGGAGATACAGAGGGCCCTGGACAAGATCTCGGAGGCCGAGGCAGGGATCCGGAGTGAGGATTATGCGGCCCGCCCCGATTGGCACAGCTGCAGCTATTGCGAATTCAACAACATCTGCCCCGACAGTTATGCGTATTAATCCGTGGGGAGCCAGAAGGGCATGAGAGCCCACGGAACATTCCTGTCCAGCAGCGACAGGGTGGACAGGATCTTCTTCATCCGGGGAGGAAATTCCGCACCCAGGCGGACGGCCCGCCTGCTCCAGACCATGTCCCAGAAGGAGATCTTCCTCGGCCAGACATCGAGCCGGACCTGATCTCCGTCCGGGATCCCGGCCAGCTCCTTGGCTATGGCGATGGCCCGGGAGAGGCCGCCCATCTCGTCAACCAGTCCCAGCTCCAGGGCCTGTTCCCCGGTCCATACGCGGCCTTTACCGATGCGGTCGATCTCTTCCTTGGTCATCTTGCGGCCTTCGGCCGCCTTGGTGATGAAGTGGTCATAGGTTTTGAGGATCTCCTGCTTCAGCAGGTCCCGTTCTTCCGGAGTGGCCCTGCGGAAGGAGGAAAACATGTCCGCCCGTTCGCCGTACTGGAGCTTCTCCGCGGTGATCCCCAGCTTGGAGTAGAGCTGCATCAGGTTGATCTTGGCGAAGATGACGCCGATGGAACCTGTCAGGGTCTGTGGATGGGCCACGATCCTGTGGGCGCCCATCGCCACCTGGTAGCCCCCGGAGCCGGCCATGTCGGACATGGAGATGATGACGGGTTTTTCCTGTTTAGCCAGAACCACTTCCCGCCAGATGGAATCGGAGGCCACGGCCGAACCCCCGGGGCTGTCCACACGGAAGACTATGGCCGCGATGGATTTATCCTGGCGGGCCCTGCGGATCCACCGGGACATGGTCTCGCTGCCCATCATCCCGTACATCCCGGTGCCGCTTATGATCGGGCCCATGCCGTAGATCAAGGCGATCTTCCGGCCCCGGTCGAGGCCCAGGGACCTGGGGCTGGTCCGGAGATACTGCTGGTGGGAGATCCGGTTGATCTTCCTGCGCTCCCCCATGATCTTCTCGATGAACTGATCCTCATACAGGAGCGAATCCACGAGCCCCGCTTCCCTGGCTGATTCCCCCTGGAAGAATCCGAGGTCGATGAGCTCTTTGACGTCCTCCTCGCTTTTGCCCCTGGCTTCCGCTACCGTCCGAACGTACTGACCGTACAGGCTTGCGTAGAGCGAATCGAGCATTTCCCGGTGGGCCGGGGTCATTTTATCCTGGGTGAACATGTGGTAGGCGGTCTTGTATTCCTCCACATGTTCGACCTCGGCCTCCACTCCCAGCTTGTCCAGAGCGTTTTTTACGAAAGGGATATAGCCGCCTATCCCGTTTATGATGAGGAAGCCCTGGGGATGGAGCACGATCTCGTCACAGGCGGTGGCCAGGTAGTATTCCTTGTCGAATTCGATGGCCTCCTCGATGTAGGCGTAGGCCTTTTTCCCGGAGGTCCTGAACTCCAGGATCAGGTCCCGGATCTCGTTTACCTTGGCCCAGTCACACACCAGGTTACCCAAACGTAGGACCACGGCCGTTATCCGGCTGTCCACCTTCGCCTTGCGCAGGTTGGTCCAGATATCATGCATGGAAAGCGCCTCGGGCTTGAGGTAGAAGAGGGTCATGAGGTCCGGGCCGGCTTTCTCCTGGATCTCTCCCATGAGCCGGAGTTCCAGGAACGATTGGGATTTCACCGCCGGGGTTTTTGCGAACTGGAAGTAGAAGAAGGAGACGACCGTTAAAGAGAGCAGTATGAAAAAAATCATCAGGATGATGAGGACATAGGTTCCTTTGCGCATGGTCGCTTCTCCTGTTGATACGGTGTGGCGGCTTTCTACTATATAAAACTTGCTGCCTTTAGTAAACCGCCCAGGATTTGCAAACCCCGACGGCCTTCATTACAATACAGTGTCACCCGGAAGATTGAAGGAGAAACCCATGGCGAACGCACTCACGGTCGAGGATGTAACCAAGCGGTTCGGTTCTTTTTATGCGGTCAAGAATCTGTCCTTCGCGATCCCCGAGCGGGCCATATACGGACTGCTGGGGCCCAACGGCGCCGGCAAGACCACGACCATCCGGATGGTCATGAACATCATCATCCCGGATTCGGGCCGGATCGAGGTCCTGGGCCGCGGCATGGACGGGGATATGCAGCAGAACATCGGGTACCTGCCCGAAGACAGGGGGCTCTACCCCAAGATGAAGTTGGGCGAGCAGCTGCTTTTCCTCGCGGCCCTGAAGGGGCTCAGGCCTCCTCAGGCGCGCAAGACCGTGGACCACTGGCTGGAGCGTTTCGACCTCGCGGACTGGCGAACGAAGAAGACGGAGGAACTCTCCCGGGGCATGCAGCAGAAGGCCCAGTTCATCGCCACGATCATGCACGAACCCCGGCTCGTCATCCTGGACGAGCCCTTCTCCGGCCTGGATCCGGTCAACACCAAGCTGTTCAAGGACGTGATGCTGGAGATGCGGGACGTGGGGGCTACGATCATCTTCTCCACACACCGCATGGAGCAGGTCGAGATGATCTGTGACAACATATGCCTCATCAACAAGGCCGAAAAGGTCCTGGAAGGCGGTCTCAAGGAGATCAAGCAGCAGTACGGCAAGAACACGGTGGTGCTCGAATATGACGGGGATGCCGGTTTCGTGCAGGAGTTCCCCGGCGTTGCCAGGCTGGACGACTACGGGCGCTACATGGAGATCCAGCTCGAGGAGCAGGTCGATCCTCAAGAGCTTTTGAAACTTGTGGCCGGGAGGCTCCGCGTCGGCCGATTCGAGGTCAAAGAGCCGACCCTCAACGCCATTTTCATCGACAAGGTGGGAGGCAGCCATGTATAAGATCCTCGCAGTCGTCAAACGGGAATACCTCCAGATCGTCCGGACCAAGGGCTTTATCATCGGCACGGTCCTGGGACCGGTGTTCATGTCTCTGATGCTCGTCGTGCCTATCGTGCTGTCCGTGATGACCGTGGAGCAGCAGGAGACGATCGCGGTCATGGACGCGAGCGGCGAGGTCTATCCGGGGCTGGAACAGAAACTGAGCGGTGTCCGGCTGAAGGACGGCTCCCTCCGTTACATACTGGAAGAGTACCGGACATCGGACGATCAGGCAGAGCTCCGGGAGCGGCTGAACGCGAAGGTGTTGAAGAAGGAGCTTTCTGCCTACCTCTACCTGCCCGCGGACATCGTGTCCGGGGGAGCGGCCGAGTTCGTCTCCGAGCATGTCTCCGACTTCGAGAAGACCCAGAACATCCGCAGCGCCCTGAATTCCGTGATCGTCGAGAAGCGGCTCAAGGGTGCCGCCATCGATCCCCAGCTCGTCGGCCGCTTGATGATGCCGGTCTCCCTCTCGACCCACAAGGTCACGAGTCGGGGAGTGGAAGAGGACACCGGCGGAACGTTCCTGGTTTCCTACTTCCTGGTCCTCATCCTGTACATGACGCTCATCTTCTACGGCCAGGCGATCATGCGCGGTGTGATCGAAGAGAAAAGCTCGCGGGTGGTGGAGATCGTGCTCTCGTCGCTCAAACCGTTCCAGCTCATGGCCGGGAAGATCGTCGGGATCGCCGCCGTGGGCTTCACCCAGTACGCCATCTGGACCCTGTTCGGCATCGCCCTGGCCACCAAGGGCCGGGCCCTGGCCTCGTCGGCTTTCCCCCAGATGGATGCCTTCAAGATCCCATACATCCCGCCCTATGTCTTCGTCTACTTCGTGATCTACTTCGTCCTGGGGTATTTCCTGTATTCCACGCTGTTCGCGGCCGTGGGCTCCATGGTCAACAACGAGAAGGAGGCCCAGCAGCTGATCATGCCAGTGATCATGATGCTGGTCATCCCCCTGCTTCTGATCATGTTCATAATGCGCAGCCCGGACAGCACCGTGTCTGTGGCCCTCTCCCTTTTCCCCTTCTTCGCGCCCATGCTCATGCTGCTGCGCATCTGCATCCTGCTTCCCTCCTTCATACAGATCCTCGGGTCCATCGCGCTGTTGATCGCCGCCATCCTGGCCATGATCTGGCTTTCGGCCAAGATCTATCGGGTGGGCATCCTTATGTACGGTAAACCGCCCCGCCTGCGCGAGATCTTCAAATGGCTCCGCTATAGATAGGAGGGATACGCCATATTCCCGGCCGCAGAGTGTGAACCTTTTGTGGTTTTCCTGCGTAGAACTCGACGGAGACAAAACCTTGAGGAGTTCTGAAACCTGATGGAGCGTCAAGACACGGCCGAGCAGGCCCACATTCACGGGCTCGTGCTGAGGGTGCGTGAGGGCGACCGGGAGGCCTTCAAAGCCTTGACCCGCCTCTATCAGAAAAAGGTCTTTCTGCTGGCATATTCCTTCTTCCGGAACCACGAGGATGCCATGGACATCGTGCAGGAGACGTTCCTGCGGTTCTACCAGAAGGCGGACATGTTCGAAAAGGGGAAAAACTTCCAGAACTGGCTGCTCCAGATCGCCAAGAACCTGTGCATCGACCACTACCGCAGGCAGCATAAGAAGGACCGCGAATTCCTGGTCGATACCGAACCCGAGGAGGTCAGGCACAAGCACTCCGGCCCGGCCCCGGACCCCATGTCCGCCTCGGACCTCAAGGATGTCTTCGGCCTTTGCCTGAGCCGGCTGACCGATCGCCAGCGGATGATCTTCGTGATGCGGCATTACAACCAGCTGCAGTACTCGGAGATCGCCCAGATCCTGAACATCGCCGTGGGCACGGTCAAGTCGCTCAATTTCAAGGCCATCCAAAACCTCAAGACCCATATGAGTCCCTATGTGGGAGCACAGCCATGAACACACAGTGTGAACTTTATCAAAAGGAACTGGCGGCCTATCTTTACGGGGAGCTCCCCGATGAGATGAGCCGGGCCATGGAGTCCCATCTCCAGGCCTGCACGGAATGCCGCCGGGAGATGAACGATATGAAGAAGGTTTTCAACGGCGCCGACACCCTGAATCCGGATATGTCCGCGGCCATGGAGAAGGTGGACTGGGAAGGTCTCCCCGATAAGATCGCGGACCGGGTGCTGGGGCGCGGATCCAAGGCCAATGCCCCGGGCCGGGCCGGGTTCTGGGGCGCCCTGCTGGAGCCCCGGATGCGTCCGGTCTACGCCGCCCTGTTCATGGGCGTCCTGCTGGGTGCGGCCCTGACCCTCCTGGTCTTCCGTCCCTCCGTTCCCGCGGAGAGGGCCGCGTGGGAGCTGCTCATACCCGCCGGTGCGCTGGAGAGCATGGACATCGAGGTCGCCCGCCGGACGACGCTGGATTACCTCGACAGGAGCCAGTACCTGCTGCTCGACCTGGTCCAATCGACCCCGGAGAAGGCCGCGGATTTCTGGCAGAGCGATTTCGGCTCCCAACAGGCAAGGGATCTCCTGTCCAAGAAGAAATACATCGATCAGCAGCTGGGGTCGTACCAGATGTCCAAGGCCAAGGTCCTGTGTGACCAGATCGAGATGCTCTTCCTGGAACTGAGCCAGATAAGCCAAGAGCTCACGGCCGCCGAATTGGCCAAGCTCCAGGCGCTCATACAGGAAAGGCAGCTGGTCATGAAGATCAAGCTGGTCAAGAAAGAACTGCAGGAAAGCGAGGTATGAGATGAGAAGAATCAGCATCATCCTCCTGACCGTCATCGCGGCCGCCTCCCTGGGGCAGACCTACATAGAGGCCCAGTCCGATTACGATCTGTTCACCGAGGC
>CBFDBC010000027.1:0-23480 GCA_965602945.1 uncultured bacterium
TCACATTGAGCGAGGAGGTGCAGGGTTCGAGCTTTTTGGCCAGCTTCTCGAGGTTGGGATCCCGCGGCGGGTCGACCTCAAGGGCCAGGACCGATCGCTCGGCCAGGAGTTCAGCCAGGCGCGAAGTGATGAGCTCCTCCCGGCGTTCCTCCTTATGCCGGGATACGGCGATGGACCGGAGCTTGCGCTTCCCGGGCTTGCAGCCTTCGAGGGCTTGAGCCAGGGCCCTGGTGTGGGCGGGAGTCGTGCCGCAGCACCCGCCGACGACCTTGACACCGGCCGCCAGGAACTTGCAGCCGTAGCGGGCAAAGTATTCCGGATTGGAGGGGTAGTAGAAGCGGCCCTGCACGAACTGGGACAGGCCGGCGTTGGGCTGCGCGGCCAGTTCCTTGGTAGAGACCGAGCCCATCTTGCGGACCACCTCCAGAACGCTCTGGGGCCCTGTGCCGCAGTTGGAGCCGATGACATCCGCGTCGGATTTGTCCAGGCTCGCCGCGATCTCGTAGGGATTGCGGCCGTAGAGCGTGAGCCCGCCGTCGTTGGGAAACGACATGCTGGCGATGACAAAGACGTCTTTATCGATCTCCTTGACGGCTTCGATGCCGGCCAGGAGGACGTCCAGGTCGGAGAAAGTCTCGAACACGAAGAGGTCGGCCCCGCCTTCCAGCAGCGCCTCGGCCTGCTCCCGGATGTGGGCTGTGATCTGTGGAAGTCCCAGGGATTGTTCCCGGTCCAGGGGGCGCGAGATGGGGCCTATTGAGCCTGCCACAAAAGCCTCCCGATCCTTGACCGCACGTTTGGCCAGCCGGGCGCCGTAGTAGTTGATCTCTCGGGTCTTGTCTCCCAGGCCGAAATACTCTTCCAGGATGGACCGGTTGGCGCCGAAGGTGTTGGTGGTGATCACCTGAGCCCCCGCCTCCAGATACTCGCGGTGGATCTCGAGGACCACATCGGGCATGGAGATGTTGAGCTCGTCGTAGCAGTGCCCCTTGGGGATGCCTTTGGCATAGGTCTGGGTGCCGATGGCGCCGTCGAAGACGATGTGGTCGGCCGCCTGGAAGAAATCCCGGAATGCGGTCATTTTTCCCCGCCCAGGAGCTTTTTGACCTGGCGCACGGCGTCCATGGCGTCCTTGCCATAGGCGTCGGCACCGATCTCCTCTGCGTATCCGGGAGAGACCGCGGCCCCGCCCACGATGACCTTGACCTGGGGGCACCGCTCGTTCTTGAGGCCGATGACCGCCTGTATCTCGTCCAGGGTGGTTGTCATGAGGGAAGAGAGACCGATGATCGCGGCCTCGTGTTTTTTGGCCGCGTCGATGACGGCCTGGGCATCGGCGTTTTTCCCCAGGTCTATGACTTCGAATCCGGAGTTCCTCAGCACCAGGTGCACGATGTTCTTCCCGATGTCGTGGAGGTCGCCCCTGACCGTGGCCAATACGATCCGGGCTTTTGCTGCGGCCCGTTCTTTCAGGTCGTAGGCATCTTCCAGCACGCGCGAGGCGCTTTCCATGGCCTCGGCAGCCAGGATGAGCTGGGGAAGGAAATAGATGTTCTTTTCATACAGTTCCCCGGCCTGTTTGAGTGCCGGAGAGAGGATGGTCTGCAGTATGGTGAAGCCGTCTTTCCCCTCGTCCACGAGCTGCCGTACCAGGGGCTCGACAGCTGCTTTTTCTCCCTGCAGGACGGCCTGGGAGAGAGCTTCCTCGGTAGTCTCAGGCTGAGGAGCCGGAGCCTCCTCGGGCTCTTCCGGGGCCCCGGCGAAACGTTCCAGGTACTGCTTGAGCCCTATGTCCCGCTGCGTCAGGGCATCACCGGCGCAGATCACATTCATAAGGTTTCTGTCCAACGGATTGAGGATGGCCGAGTCCAGGCCTCTCTGCCGGGACATGCACAGGAACGAGGAATTGATAAGGCGCCTGCGGGGCAGACCGAAAGAGATGTTGGAAAGCCCCATGGTGGTGGGGATGTGGAAAGAGTTGAGGAGCTCTATGGTTTCCAGGGTGATGCGGACCTTGTCCTCGGAGGAAGCCAGGGACAGAACGACCGGGTCGGCCAGGATGTCGGCCCGTGTGAGGCCCAGGTCCAGGGCCTGATCGATGAGGTCTTTGATGAGGTCGTAGCGGCGCTTGGCGGTCTCGGGGATGCCGTCGTCGTCCATGGCCAGCAGGATGACGGCGGCACCGTATTTTTTGGCCAGGGGGAGGAGGACATCCCGGCTCTTTTTCTCAGCGGTCACGGAGTTTATGACGGCCTTGCCGGCATAGACACGGAGTGCCTGCTCCAGCGCTCCAGGGCTGCGGTTGTCGAGGAAGAAGGGCAGGCGGGAGACCTGCTGCAGTTCTGACACACACGCGGCATAGAAATCCGGTTCCTTTTCGGCCCGCTTTCCCAGGTTTATGTCCAGTGCATCGGCCCCGGCCTGCTCCTGCCGGCGGGCGTAGCTGCGGGCCAGGTCGAGGTGTCCCGCCTTGAGCTCTTCCGCCAGGTCTTTGCGGGCGAAGGGATTTATGTTTTCACCGATGACACGGAAGGGGAGGCCCTCTCCCCCTAAAAAAACCGCGTTGCGGCTCGCCGCCCGGAAACCCGCTGGTCCGGCAGCCCTTTCGGCCGGCTTTTTCCCTTTGAGCTCTTGTGCGATCAGGCGGATGTGGTGGGGCGTCGTGCCGCAGCAGCCTCCTATGATGTTGGCGCCCGCTTCATAGAACTCGATTGCGAAAGGGAGATATTCCTCAGGCCCCAGAGGAAATTCAGAGGTGTCGCCGCGTTTCTGTGGCTCTCCCGCGTTGGCGTAGACGGCCAGAGGCTTGGGATTGTGCCGGAGGGTCTGCCGCAGGAAATCCTCGAATTTCTCCGGATGGCCGCCGCAGTTGATGCCGTAGATGTCGGCTCCGTATGCAGCAAAGATGACGGCCGCTGTCTCCGGGTCCGATCCTGTGACCGTGCGACCGCCCCCATGCGGGAACGTCATGGACACGGCCACGGGCAGGGAGGTTGCCTCTTTCGCGGCCAGCAGGGCGGTCCTGGCCTCGAACACATCGATCTGGGTCTCGATCAGGAGGAAGTCCACACCGCCTTTTTCCAGGATTTTCGCCTGCTCATAAAACGTGCGGAAGGCCTCTTCCATCGAGATCTCACCCAAAGGCTGGATGAGCTTGCCAATGGGGCCGATGGAACCGGCGATGAGCACGGGTCTATTTTCGCGCGCGTCCCGGGCGGCTTGAGCCGCGGCCAGGTTAATCGCCTCCACCCGGTCCCCGACGCCGAACTCGTTGAGTTTTATCCGTGTGGCGCCCAAGGTGTTGGTCTCGATGATATCGGCGCCGGCCTCGATATAGGCACGGTGGATGTCGGCAATGAGGCCGGCCTTCTCCAGGTTCAGTATCTCCGGGAACTCGAAGCTCTTCCCCGTGCGCTCGATGATCTCGGTACCCATCCCCCCATCGAGGATGAGAACACGCTCTTTGAGTGTCTCCAGAAGCTTCATTCTTAGTCCCTGTCTATATGTAGAATACTCTGAACATGTGACCAAAATCTATAGCACAGCCCAGGGGTGAAGTCAAGGAAGGCACTTCCGCTCTAGATGATCTCTTCGGAGGCGATCTCGGTCCGGGGGAAGGCCTTTCGTGCCAGCCGAAGCATTTCGTCGAGCTTGGTGCCGGGATAGTCCGGATTCAGGTGGGAGAGATAGAGCCTGTTCACTCCAGCCTGTGCGGCCATGCGTGTGCCCTGGATCCAGGTGCTGTGCCCCCAGCCGACCTTTTCGGGATATTCCTCCGGAGTGTACATGGCGTCATACACCAGGGCATCCGCATCCTGGCAGAAGGCCGTGAGCCGCTCGTCTTCGCCGTCTTCGGGATGTTCGGTGTCGGTGGCCAGGACCCAGGACTGTCCCTGATGCTCCAAGCGGTAGGCCACGCTTCCCTGAGGGTGGCTCAAGGGGCACCAGGAGACCCCGATGCCTGCCACCTCGGAATCGTCCTCCGGCAGCTGTTGGAAATCCTTGGCAGAGGCTGTGTCCATGAAATCGACGGGGAAATAGCGGCCTCCCATGAGCTCCTGGAGGGTGTTTTGTGTTTCCTGTGGGTCCCAAGGTGTGTAGAACGAGATCTGTGCCTTAGGAGAGAACAGGGGCTTAAAAAAGGGCAGTCCCAGGACATGGTCCAGGTGGAAATGGGTCAGCAGGATGTGGATCCTGCGGCCCTCAGGCCGCGGCATGGTGCAGTAGAAGTTGCCCAGCCGGATCAGCCCTGTGCCGGCATCGACGATGAATATCTCTTCAGATCCCGTCTCCAGGGTCGCACAGATGGTGTGGCTGCCATACTTCCGGTCCTTGGAACATACCACAGGAGAAGACCCGACTACACCCAGGAATTTCAGTCTCTTTTCCGCCATTATGTTCCTTTTAAACCCACATGCCGTTTATTTCTTTTATTCGATCACCTCATAGGCCATGATCTCGGCGCTCTTGCCCTTGAGCTTCTTGGCGCCGACCTTGTTGATCTTGAATTTTCCCTTGACCAGCCTATACGTGTCTTGCCCGATGAGGATCTGGTTCGACTCGGCTGCGGTTTCCAGTCGGGCTGCAATGTTCACGGGATCGCCGATCACGGTGTAATCCATGCGCCGGGGCGAGCCTATGTTACCCGCCACCACACTCCCGGAGTTTATGCCCAGGCGCATGTCAAAGCTGACGGACTGGTCTTCCGAATCCCTCATCTTCAGAAACTCCTCGCGCATCCTAAGCGCCGCGCGCACCGCCTGCACAGCATCGTCGGTCTTCTCGACCGGCGCCCCGAATACCGCCATGAGCCCGTCTCCGATGTATTTGTCCAGGGTGCCCCCGTGCTCGAATATGATATCGGTCATGCGCGAGAAGTGCTGGTTGAGCAGCATCGTCACTTCGCGCGGAGGCAGGCGCTCCGCCAGGGGAGTGAAACCCGCGATATCCGTGAAGAGCACCGTGGCCTGCACTTCTTTGGGCTCCATGAGTTCCTCCTGGGTGCTCTGACCCCCCTTGAGGATCATTTCGATCACCTGGGGCGAATGGAACCTCTCCAGCCGCTTGCGCATTTCTTCTTCGGCCCGGATCTGCTGGTTAAGCTCGGCCTGTCCGATCACCATGGCCATCTGGCAGCCGATGGTCGTCAGGAGCTCCAGATCCTTCTGCGTGTACTGGTTGCCCAGTCGGGTGCTGGTCAGCTGTATGACCCCGATGATCCTCTCCTTGTCCCAGAGCGGAACACACATGGCCGACTGGATCTTCCTGGATACGATGCTTTCGGAAACGGAGAATCGTGAATCATCCATGGCATCGGATGTAAGAAGAGCGACCTTGTCCTCGATCACCTTCCGGATGATGGTCCGGCTGGCCCTCATTTTGGCGCTGTCCGCGGTCTTTTCTGCCTTGGACTTGATGACCACGGGCCTGAGGCTTTCCATGCCGCTTTCGCCGATCAGGAAAAGGAAGCCGAAATCCGTGTCGATGACCTGGAAGATCAGGTCCATGATCTTGTCCAGGAGCTCTTCGAATTCCTGGATCGCGTTCAGCTAGCGGCTCACCTCGTAGAGGACATAGAGCACCTTGTTGCTGCGTTCCAGTGCGCTGACATCTTCCTCGAACTGGGGCGTCGCCTGTTCCCTGGCTATCTGGGGCTGGGGAACCAGGGTGGCCAGCAGGCTGGCAGAATCCTGGCATCCGCGGATGCCGGCGACACTGGAGACCACTTGTTTCTGCCAGGCGTCTTCGTCGTCTGTGCCCCCGAGTGCTTCGGTCAGGGACCGGAGTTTGGATCTTTTCTTTCGCTCGGAGAATAAGAGCAGGGTTTTCCCGATCCGGATCTCGTCGCCCTCCCGGAGGAGAGCCTCTTTCACGGGCTCGCCATTGACCTTGGTCCCGTTGTAACTCCCCATGTCCGCCACGTAATACCCGTCGTCCTTTTTCGTGATCTTGGCATGTAGACGAGAGACCTGGCCCTCGGCAACGATGATGTGGTTGTCATCCTTACGGCCGAGTGTGATCTCGTCATCCTTCAGATTGTAGACTTCGTTTTTCCCTTCGGTCGGGGTGATGTGAAGGAAAGGCATCGATTTTTATCCGATCCGCTGCTTCAGGGTCAGCAGGTTTCCTTCAGGTGGACGACCTCTTTGTCCAGCTCCCGGATGCGCCCCGAGAGCTTCTCCAGCAGCCTGAAGGCCAGGGTGGGGTCGGCGCTTATGCGCGTGAGCAGGGTTTTCTTGTCCACGGTCAGTGCCCGTACCGGTCCCTTGGCACGCACAGTGGCAGAGCGCACTTCGCGCTCGAATATGGCCATCTCTCCGAAGAAATTCCCCGGGCCGAGCACGGCCAGCTTGACCTCCTTCCCATCCTTGTCCCGGACGATCTCGACCTTGCCGGCCTGGATCTCGTACATGCAGTTTCCGGACTCGCCCTCTTGGACGATGATGTCTCCGTCCTGGTAGTCTTTGCCTAAGGCAGCGGCTTTCTTCTTCATGGAGCCTCCTTGTGTTGGGGGATCCCCCCGAAGGGGGAGTTGGCGGCGATCAGGTGCCAGACCAGCCCGAAGATGAATTTGGGCGTCATCGTGCGCAACAGGACCGACTTGTAGGGAGAGCTGCCCGTGAACATATCCCAGAGCACCGTACTCATGACCTGGCTGCCGCCGGCCTTTTCCTGTTCTTTGATGACCATGCGCAGAATGCCCTTGCGCACGAATTTGGGCTTCTGCAGCAGGCCGACAAACAGGAAGATCAGCTTGCCTATGGTATTGTCGGTTTTCAGGGTTTTACAGGCCGGCCAGAAATGCTGCTTGAGCTCAGAGTCGGACACGCCCTGGAAGAGAGCCGCGCTGGCAGCCGCCTTGGATGTGCGGTAGGCGGCCCCGATGCCGTCCTTGTACAGGCGGCTCACACCGCAGTCACCGATGAAGAGCACTCGGTCCGAATAGGGCTTGGGAGAATCTTTGACATTGATCTTGGGGAGGCAGCGGCAGTCCTTGGCCTCTGCCTTCCAGCCGGGCGGGAAGGTCTTTTTCACCACAGGCGTGTTCATGAATGCCTCGATGAGGTCGTTGTCGATCTTGTCACCCAGCATGCAGACCGTGGCATAATCGCCCTTGGGGATGATGGCCGCGAACCGGAGCCCCTTCAGGGTCAGGAGGTAGGTGTGCATGGAGCTTCCCAGATACTCGGTCACCATGTCCCGCCCCAGCAGGTACTCGCAGATGAAAGTCTTGGCCTGTCCGGGCGGTGTATAATCGGGGAGGAGCTCGTCGAAGAGCTTGAGCGTGGCCGTGTTGACCCCGACAGCCACGACCAGGAGGTCATAGACCTGCTGCGATCCCTCACGCGTGTGGAGTTCTGGGCGCCCGTCGGTTTTTACGATATTGTCGACGCGCCCGTTTATGAGTTTGGCTCCTTTTCCCTGAGCCATCTGGAGGAGGTAGCCGTCGAAGCTTTCCCAGTCCGTGCTGGTGATGCCCTTCGGTCCGGCACCCCGGTAGACAGCTCCGATCCGTTTTTCCTCGAGTGCGGTCCTTATCGTGGTGCTGCCTACATCCATGTGCAGGACATAGGAATCCACCCCCCTGCGCACGACCGTGTCCGGCAGGATGATACCTTCGGAGGCCAGGGCCTGGACCAGGGATTCGCTCACGATCCCTCCGCACATGTTACACCCGGGGGGACCTGATGCATTGAAATCCCGGCTCTCGTAGATGTCTACATGGATATCCATGCCCAGGCGTTCTGCCATGCCCAGGGCAAAATAGCTGAAAAAAGTCCCCGCGGGTCCTGCGCCGAGCACGGCGATGCGGGAGCCGTCATCGAGTTTCATAGAATCCACCGCTTCCTTCCAGGCCGTACTGATCCTGCTCAGTTGATCGTATATGCGAGTGGCTTATATCATGTGGGGAGTCTCGAAGTCAAGGTGATGTGCTGGGTATGTATGGTGGAGGAGAAGACCCACCCAACCACCCCATGTCCTCCACCATACATACCCAGCACAAAGCAACATGATTGACTCGCCCAGCCCGCCATGTTCTCAGGCAAAATGAAATGTGTCGCTGGGGTAAAGACACTGTCTACGACACCCTGTTTTCAGATAGTATGCAGCGATAGGGGAGAGGATTACATACGTTCGGGTTGGGGGATGCCCATGAGAGAGAGGGCGGTCTGAAGGGTCTCCCGGATGTAGTATATGGTGAGGATCCGGTTTTTTTTCAGGGCCGCGTTTTTTTCGTTCAGGATGGGGTATCTATGATAGTAGGCATTAAATTTCTGGCAGAGATTGAAGGTGTATTTGGCCAGGTGCAGGAATTCCAGAGAGCGCAGGGAGTGGAGGACCTCTTCGTCCGCCTGCGCCGCATAGAGCACGATCTCCCAGAAATCAGCGGCTTCGGCCTCATCCATCATGTCCAGGGCGACTGCGTCACCCGCGATCCATTCCCTGATGGTTCCCTCATCGAATCCCTCTACTTCAGTTAGCTTGCGGAAGATGCTGTTGATGCGGACCAGGGTATACTGCAGGTAAGGTCCGGTCTCTCCCTCGAAGCTCAACACATCTGCGAAGTCGAACACGATCAGGGAATTGCGGGCATACTTGAGCATGAAATAGCGCAGGGAACCCACGGCTATCTTGTGGGCGATGTCGGCCTTCAGGTCCGCTGTGAAACCAGGATTCCGGAGTTCCACTTCAGCCATGGCCTTGTGTTCCAGCCTGTCGAGCAGGTCGTCGGCCTTGACGCCCACACCCTTACGGCCTGAGACCTCGTGGAAGTCCTTATCCTGGTCTTCTTCAGACAGGACCTGCCCCAGCTCCTTGAGGCTCTCGGATGAGAGAGCTACCATCTCGTAGGAAAAATGGATAGAGTTTTCCGCTTCCTTGAGGTATCTGAGGGATTTGAGCCCCTGGGTCACGATCTTCTGGGGGTAGGACTGGCGTGTATCGATAACATTGTAGACCATGTTCCCCCTGCCGAATTCGGGGGAGGAATGGTCTGTGGGCCGGCCGGTCGTTATCCAGATGGTGCGGGCGCCCTGCTCCACGAACGGTTCGTAATAGAAGTCCTTGTCCAGAAGCCCGAACTTCCAGAGCTGGTAGGCGATGTCCTTGCCCGTGTAGGTCACGATGCCGTTGGAGCGCACGATGATCTTTTCCTGTTCGGGCCCTTCTTCGAGTTTCATCACCCAGCAGCCGCTGTTTTCGCCTTCCTCGACAAAGTAGAGGCCGCCTTTCTCCCTGAGCAGGGAGAACGCCTTGTCCCAGAATTTGAGTGCGATGATGCTGCTCTCGCAGGCCTGGAGGTCGTAGGTGATGTCCAGGCGGCGCATGGTCTCGAGATGAGCTTTGAGTATGCGGCGGGAGATATGGGCCCCGATCGCAGCCTCGATGCCTTCGCCCTCCTCGATCTTTTTCAGGATCTCGGCCTTCCGCTGCTGCGCTTCGGGATTTTCCTCCAGGAAGGGCGTGACCCGAGTGTAGAGGTCCCAGCAGTAATAGTCGAACTTCCCGGGGATGGCCTTGATCTCGTCCAGGGATTTCTGTTCCATCTCCTGGAAGCCGAATACCACGTCCGCCACCTGAACCCCCGTGTCGTCGATGTAGTTCTGGATCTCGATGTTTTCGCCTTTGTGCCGCAGGCAGCGGACCAGCGTGTCACCCAGCACGGAATTGCGCAGGTGACCGATATGGGCAGCCTTGTTGGGATTGATGGAGGTGTGCTCCACGATTATCTTAGGGACTTCGGGAGTCAGGCTGGAGATGCCGGCGGCTTTGAGCTTGTCGGCAAAGAAGCGCTCGCGGTCGAGGGAGAGGTTGATGTAGCCGGGTCCTGCGATCTCGCTCCGGGCCACGCCCTCCAGGCCCTCGAGCAGGGGCGCGATCTCGAGTGCGATCTCCCGGGGAGGGCGCTTCAGAGCCCCGGCCATCTGGAGGGGGAAAGCCAGGGCCAGGTCGCCCATGGAGATGTCGGGCGTGTAGGTGATCTCCATGCGATCGGGCTCAGTGGAATAGCGTTCCCTGAGGATGCGGAGGATGTCCTGCTTGAGTTCTGCTTTAATGTTTATCATTCTTGGGCCCTCAATTATAACAGAACAGGGGATATGGGCAAGCAGGAGATTGCTTCAGGAAGCATTTCCAAAACCATGATCAAGAAACAGTCAGGCAAGCTGAAACGTCAGCCCGGTGATTTTTCCCAGCGAGAAAAATCACCTTATTCCTCGGCTTGCTCTCCTCTTCGAGGAACCATGCCCGCTCGCCTCCGGATGGCTTCCTTATCAGCTTACCAGACTGATCTAAAATCAACACGGTTTTGGAAAAGCTTACTCTGGCAGGTTATTCTTGAATACAGCCCGAATATATGATAATTTTTATCTTTACTTTGTGAGTAAGGAACCCTTATGAAAGCGACACGCCTGCACGACAACCACACCAAGCTCAACGGCCGCATGATCGAATTCTTCGGATGGGAGATGCCTGTGGAGTACACGGGCATCATGGATGAACACCTCGCAGTCCGCAACCAGGCCGGATTGTTCGACGTGAGCCACATGGGGGAGATACTGGTGACGGGCCGCGACGCCCTCGGGTACGTGCAGCATCTGACCCCTAACAACGCGGCCCGAACCAACCCTGAGAAGGCGCAGTATTCGGCCCTGACCACTCCCCGGGGGACTTTCGTCGACGACCTCCTGGTCTACTGCCTGGACGAGACGCACTACCTGCTGGTGGTAAACGCCGCCAACACAGACAAGGACTTCGAGTGGATCCGCACTCACACCGGGGGATTCGACGTCACGGTCACCAATGTAAGCGATCAATATTCCCAGCTTGCCCTACAGGGAAGGAAGGCTTTAGACATCCTGAAGACTCTCACACCGGCTGACCTGGACGGGCTGGGATCTTTCTCCGTGCTGCACACCGAGGTGGCCGGCATCGCCTCCATGGTGTCCCGCACCGGCTACACCGGGGAGGACGGATTCGAGATATACACGCAGTCGGAAACTCCCGGCATCATCTGGGATGCTCTCCTGGAGAAGGGGGAGCCGCACGGACTCAAGCCCATAGGGCTGGGGGCACGGGACACCCTCCGGCTTGAAGCCTGCCTGATGCTTTACGGCAATGATATCGACGACACCACAACTGTCCTTGAGGCGGGCCTGCGCTGGCTGGTCAAGTTCAAGAAGGGCGATTTCCTAGGGCGCGAGGCCCTGCTCCAACAGAAAGATGAGGGCCTTGCCCGCAAGCTGGTGGGTTTCGAGGTCGTGGATCGGGGGATCGCGCGTTCCCACTACCCCGTGTCGGTGGACGGGAACCGGGTGGGCGAGGTCACGTCCGGGACGTACTCGCCCTTTCTCAAGAAGAGCATCGGCCTGGTCTATCTGCCCACCGCTGCCGCTGAGGTCGGCGGGGAAATAGAGATCGAAATCCGCGGCAAACAGGTTCCGGCCCGGGTGGTGGAGCTCCCGTTTTACAAGCGCGACTATTAGGCCTGGGGATGCGCGCAGAAGGTTGTGGATACTTAGACGACATTGACTTGAACATAAAAAGGAGGATGGGAGATGTACCCTGAGAACTTCTATTACACCAAGGATCATGAGTGGGTAAAGGTCGAGGGCGGTGAAGCCCTGATCGGAATCACGGATTTTGCCCAAAAACAGCTGGGAGACGTGGTGTATGTGGAACTGCCGGAGGTCGGCTCTGAGCTGGAGTTCCACCAATCCATGGGCGTTATCGAATCCGTGAAGGCGGTCTCAGACATCTACTCTCCGATCGCCGGGGAGGTCGCGGCCGTGAACGAGGGCCTGAACGATGCTCCAGAGCAGGTGAATGAGGACCCGCACGGCCAGGGCTGGATAATGCGCCTCAAGGTGAAGGATGCCGCAGAGATCGAAAAACTCATGTCTGTGGACGAGTACGAAAAATATCTGGAGGGGCTGGAAAGCTAAGGCCTCTCAAGATCGATAAGAGGATCTGACCTGCAATGAGCTATATTTCTCTGAGTGACCAAGAAAAACAAGACATGCTGGCCAGGGTTGGCGTGTCCTCTGTCGAAGAGCTGTTCCGGACCATTCCCAAAGGCGTGACGCTGGACCGGAAGCTGAAAGTGCCCGCGGCCATGTCAGAACCCGAGCTGGTGGCGCACTTCCAGGCTTTAGCCGCCCAAAATCGATACACAGATTTTCTGTCCTTCCTGGGTGGAGGCGCCTACCCGCATTTCATCCCGACGGTGGTGGATTATCTGGCCGGCCGCGGCGAGTTCGTAAGCCCGTACACGCCCTATCAGCCAGAGGTTTCCCAGGGCACACTGCAGGTGATCTTCGAGTTCCAGACCCTGATGTGCCAGCTCACCGGGATGGACATCGCAAATGCGTCCCTCTATGACGGGGCTTCGGGCGCGGCAGAGGCCGTACTCATGGCCAACCGCCTGAACCGCAAGACCAAGATCCTGGTCGCCGGCAGCCTTCACCCTCAGTACCGGCAGACCATCGATACCTATATCCGTAATCTGGGGATCACCGCCGAGACCATGGGTTTCGGGGCGGACGGCCGTCTGGACCTGGGCGATCTGGAGAAACATCTGGACGAGGATGTGACCGCTGTAATCTTCCAGTCTCCCAATTACTTGGGAGTTGTGGAGGACATCAGGGCCGTATCCGATATGATGCACGATCACCATGCACTGTCCATCGCCGTGGTGACCGAGGCTGTGTCCCTGGGGCTTCTGGAGCCGCCCGGGGCCTTGGGAGTGGACATCGTGACAGGGGAGGCTCAATCCTTTGGGATCCCGCTGAGTTTCGGGGGTCCGGTCCTGGGTTTCATGGCCTGCAGCCGGAAACTCATCCGGCAGCTGCCCGGACGCGTCGCCGGCGAGACCAGGGATGTGGACGGCAACCCGGGATTCGTTCTGACCCTCTCCACGCGCGAGCAGCACATCCGGCGTGAGCGGGCCACCTCCAACATCTGCACCAACCAGGCGCTGTGCCTGCTGCGCGCCACCATATATCTCGAATCCCTGGGCAGGACCGGGATGCGCGAGCTGGCCGAGCTTAACCTGCACAAGGCCGCCTATGCCCAAAAAACGCTGACGGGGATCGAAGGGATCAAGGCCCGTTTCACCGGACCGGTCTTCAACGAGTTCGTGCTCGAATTTGACCGTCCCTGGCGGAAAGTCGAATCCAGGCTCAGGAAGGACAGGATCCTCGGGGGCCTGGCACTGGCTCCCGATTATCCCGAGCTTTCAAACTGCGCCCTGGTGTGTGTGACCGAAACCCACACCAGGGAAGACATCGACCGGCTGGCCTCCGCTCTGAAGGAGGCCCTGTCATGATCCGAGAGCCATTGATCTTCGAGTTGAGCGATCCGGGGAAGAAGGCGTTCAAGCTCCCGCAGCTGGACGTGCCGGAGCAGGAGGGCCTGCTGGAGTCCCTGCCTGTCAGGCGGGATATCGGGAATTTCCCCGAGGTCTCCGAGATCGAGGTGGTCCGCCACTTCACCCGCCTCTCCCAGGCGAACTACTGCATCGACATCGGTATGTATCCCCTGGGATCCTGCACCATGAAGTATAATCCCAAGGTGAACGAGATGGTCGCGGCCCTGAGCGGTCTGGCCGGGATCCACCCCGAAGCCGCGGTCGACCTGGTCCAGGGGAACCTGGCCATCATCCACGATCTGGAAGAGTATCTCGGGGAGATAACGGGCATGGACGCGGTGAGCCTCCAGCCTTCGGCCGGGGCCCAGGGCGAGCTGGTGGGCATGATGCTCATCCGTGCCTGCCTGGAGGAGCGGGGAGACGCCCGCAAGGTCGTCCTGATCCCGGATTCGGCCCACGGAACCAATCCCTCGAGCGCGCACATCTGCGGCTACAAAGTGCAGGAGATCAAATCCAATGAGGCCGGCACTATCGATTTGGAGGACCTGGGCCGTATGATGAACGAGGATGTGGCCGCCCTCATGGTCACCAATCCCAACACGCTGGGGGTTTTCGAGCAGGATATCTGCCGGATCACCGAACTCGTGCACAGCCGGGGCGGTTTGGTCTACATGGACGGCGCCAACATGAACGCGCTCATGGGCGTTTGCCGGCCCGGTGACATGGGCGTGGACGTCATCCACCTGAACCTGCACAAGACCTTTTCCACGCCCCACGGCGGGGGAGGGCCCGGCAGCGGACCCGTGGCGGTCAACAGGCTGCTGGAGCCCTATCTGCCCGTGCCTGTCATAACGAAACAGGATTCCGGTTGTTCGCTCGATTTCGACCGCCCCCGGAGCATCGGCAAGGTCCGTGCCTTTTACGGAAACTTCCTGGTAGCGGTCAGGGCCCTGGCCTACATCCTGACCCTGGGCCCGGAAGGGCTCAAGGAGGTGGCTGAGATAGCGGTTCTGAATGCGACCTACATCCGCAAGTGTCTGGAAGGCGAATACAACCTGAAGTATGAGACACCCACCATGCACGAGTGCGTGTTCGACGACAGGAACCAGAAGCCGCATGGTGTTTCCAACCTCGACATAGCCAAACGCCTGATCGACTATGACGTTCATCCGCCCACCATGTCTTTTCCCCTGATCGTACCGGGTGCGCTCATGATAGAACCGACCGAGACCGAGAGCAAGGAGGACCTCGACCGCTTCATCGAGGCCATGCTGGCTATCAGCAGGGAGGCGCGGGAGAACCCTGAGCTCCTGAAAGGAGCCCCGCACCGTTCCTATGTGCGCCGGCTGGATGAGACATCGGCCGCACGCAACCCCATCCTCCGCTGGGATCCAGAAAAAAATGAATAGTATTCAAGATCTTATTATGAGCCTGAACCGGTTCTGGGCCGGCCAGGGGTGTTATCTAGCAACCTCCTATGACCTGGAGGTGGGGGCGGGCACCATGACGCCGGACACCTTCTTCCGCGTTTTGGACCAGAGACCCTGGAAGGTTGGCTATGTACAGCCTTCCCGGAGGCCTGCTGACGGCCGCTACGGGGAAAATCCTCACCGCGTTCAGAAACACCATCAGTACCAGGTGATAATGAAGCCCTCGCCCGGAAACATACAGGAGCTTTATCTCCGGAGCCTGACCGGACTGGGCATCGACCTCAAAGAGCATGATCTGCGGTTCGACGAGGACAACTGGGAGGCGCCCACGATCGGTGCCTGGGGCGTCGGCTGGCAGGTGCTGCTGGACGGGCTGGAGATCACCCAGTTCACCTATTTCCAGCAGGCCGGAGGGATCGAGACCTTCCCCGTGCCGGTCGAGATTACCTACGGGCTGGAGAGGCTGGAGATGTTCCTCGAAGGCAAGGACGATATCTATGACCTGCAGTGGTCGGCGGATGTCTCCTACCGGGACCTGCGCTATCGAGAAGAAAGGGAATTCTCCGAGTACAACTTCAACCACGCGGACATCAAGGGACTCCAGAAATCGTTCGCCCTGCAGTCCAAGGAAGCCCAGCGCCTGATCGAGCGGGACCTTCTGCTGCCGGCTTATGACGCTTGCCTCAAGTGCTCGCACCTCTTCAACCTCCTCGACGCGCGCGGGGCCATAAGTGTCAGCGAAAGAGTCAAGATGATAGCCCAGATCCGGGACATAGTAACTCAAGTCGCCCGGCAGTACGTGACGGCGAAGGAATCCTCCTGATGGAATTCGTACTGGAAATAAAGACCGAGGAGATGCCTCCCACCCACGTGGAAGAGGGCCTGGTCCAGTTGAAGGCGGGCCTGTCCACGGAACTCAAGTCGAGCGGTTTGTTCGGCGAACGGGGCGAAAGCGGAAAGATCCGCACGTACGGTACTTGCCGCCGCCTGATCATGCACGCTGAGCTGGCCGCCCGGCAGCAGGACAAGGAAGAGCTGGTCACCGGTCCGCCTCGCAGTGCGGCGTTTTCCCCTGAGGGGAAACCCACTCAGGCGGCCATGGGATTCGCTCGGGCCCAGGGCGTGAGTGTCGAGGCGCTGGAGGTGGTGCGCACTGACAGGGGAGAGTACATGGCCCTGAAAAAGGTTGTGAAGGGCAGGCCCGCAGCGGAGGTCCTGCAGCGAATCCTGCCCGGATTGATCTCACGGCTTTCCTTTCCCAAGATGATGAAATGGGGGGAACAGAACTTCCGTTTTTCCCGTCCCATCAAAAACATCCTGTGCCTCTGCGACGGGAAGCTGCTGCCGTTCGAGGTCTACGGCGTCAAGAGCACGAATTTGACCCTCGGACACCCGATCTTTTCTCCCCAGAAGATAAGGCCTGCATCGTTCCGTGAATATCGGGACGAACTGCGTCGGAACAAGGTGATCATCGACCGGGACGTACGCAAGAGCCGGATCGAGAAACAGATGCAGAGGAAACTGGAGCCCTTCGGCGCCACCTGTTTCCCGGATGCGCAGCACCTGGACAAGCTCTCCATGGATGTGGAGTATCCCTATGTGTTTCTGGGCACCTTCCCGGATACCTATCTGAAACTTCCCCTGGAGGTCCTGAGCACGGCCATGAGGATGGGGCAGAACCTGTTCTCAGTGGTCAAGGGAAGAAAGCAGATGCCCATGTTCCTGGGCGTGGCGGATGCCTGCGACGACAGCCGCCGGCTGGTCAGGAAAGGCAATGAGCGTGTTCTCAAGGCCCGGCTCGAGGATGCGCGCTTTTTCTGGGAACAGGACATCCAGGTGCCGCTCAAACAGCGTGCTGAGGAACTCTCCCGGGTGATCTTTCAGGAAAAGCTGGGTACCTACGAGGACAAATCGGAGCGGCTCAAAAAGGTCGTCGTCTATCTGTCCGGAAGGCTGGAGGGCGGCGAATTGAAGAAATCGGCTGCGGAAGCTGCCGGTTTGTGTAAAGTGGACCTGGTCACGGAGATGGTTCGGGAGTTCCCGTCCCTGCAGGGGATCGCCGGGGGGCTTTATGCCCGCAAAGAGGGTTTCCCTACAAGTGTCTGGAAGGCTGTGTACGAACACTACCAGCCCGTGACACTCGATGACACGGTGCCCTCTTCACTCACCGGAGCGGTCTTGTCCATAAGCGACAAACTTGATTCCGTGGTGGGTACCTTCGGCTTGGGAGTGGGAGTCTCCGGATCCAAGGATCCCTTCGGGCTTCGGCGCAACGCGCAGGGAGCATGTTTGGTGATCCTGCAGAAAAAACTCTCATTCTCCTTCCCACGACTTCTGGACAAGGTGATCTCTGTTTACGAAGACAAGCTGGATGTTGCCGGAGATGATCTCAAGGACATCTGCCTGAATTTCTTCGGGGGGAGGCTGCAGTACATCTTCGAGCGCGAAGGCTTCCGTTATGACCTGGTAAACGCGGTGCTGGCTCCCGGGCTGGGAGACGTGTATCATGCGTATCTCCGCTTGAAGGCGCTGGACGGCTTCAAGGACAGCCCTCATTTCGAGCCCATGATCCTCATCGCCAAGCGGGTCAACAACATCCTCAAAGACCAGCCGGCCTATAAGATCAACAGTGATCTGCTGGTCGATAAGGATGAGAGGGAGCTGTACACCACCTACGAGATCATCCTGGACAATGTACAGCCGCTGATTGCCCGGGGGGATTTCGGTAAGGCGCAGCGCATCGTTTTCCAGGCCCGATCCTCGATCAACAGCTTTTTCGACAATGTTCTGGTGATGAGCGACGATATCAAGCTGAAGCGCAACCGCCTGGCACTGCTGCAGGCCGTAAGCCGCCTGTTGGGCCAGATTGCCGACTACTCTCAGATCGTGGTCCAGGGTTGACCCCCAAGTCCAGGTACGACGAATAATTCGGATTCGACACCCTTGTCTACGACTAAAAATATGAGGGTAGACCTTTCGTTGACAACCGGGAGAGGTTACGTTATCCTTAAAAAAACCTCTCCAGGATGGAGAAGGCTGATGAGGAGAAGCCCATGACGGAGAACGGGATAGAGAGGCGGACTTGCTTGAGGTTCGAGATTCCGGGCGCCGGTGTCAGCTATAAGGTGAGCAAGCTCATGCCCGCCGTTCTGGATAAGTACGAAGAGGAATTCTGTCCCCTGCTCGATATCAGCCGGGGCGGCATGCGCTTTCACTGCAATCACAAACCGGACATCGACAGCAAGCTCACCATGCACATCTCCGTCCCCGGAGAAAGGGTCCCTCTGGTGCTGACCGGCCTGGTGCGCTGGGCGATATCAGCCGACGACTCGGGATATACGTATCAGGTGGGAGTCCAGTTCAACGCCTATGGCGAAAAGAGGGAGCAAAATTACCCCGGCAACCTGGTGAAGATCATCTCCCTGGAACAGAAATTCTGCCCTCCCGAGTCCGCTGTTCGTTCGGAGAGCGACGACGGCGACTACGAAGTCGACGGCTGATCCTCCTCGGCCCTGTGGGCCTCAACCATCCCCAGTCATTACAACCTGTAATTGTGAGCGCAGCGAAGCAATCTCAGAGTGATACTGGAAGCCCCTCCACGAGATTGCTTCGTCACTGCGCTCCTCGCAATGACATCATATATCCGCAATGACATCATGCGTTCGCAAATACGATGTACACCAGCAAAAAAAAAAGCCTGCCCCTCTGGAGGGGCAGGCCTTGTGCAGCTTGCTTCTCAGCTCAGTGTCAGCGTAGTGTGCCTTCGTAACAGGCGGTCAGCTGGCGCTTGCGCACGTCTTCGGGTGTGTAGTCGGGGAGAAGTATGGGTGCGACACGGTTGGTCCTGATCTTGGCCTTTTTCAGCTCGTTCTCGTATTCTGTGACGTGGTCGAGGTTGAGTCGTCCCAGCTTGACCTTCCGGATATATTCTGCGGCATAGATCCCGGCTCTTTTACCGAACACGTTGTAGTCCAGCACCGAATTGCCCATGAGTCGGTTGCGTCCATGCACGCCTCCTGAGGCCTCGCCGGCCACATACAGGCCTGGGATGTTGGTCTCGCAGCGCTCGTTGATCTCCACCCCGCCGTTCTGATAATGGAGAGAGGGGTAGATCAGCATGGGCTCTTCCGTGATGTCGATGCCGTAGCGGATGAACTGGCGGTGCATGGCTGGGAACTGCTTGTTGATGTAGCCTTCGCCCTGCAGCATATCGATCAGCGGGGAATCGAGCCACACGCCCGTCCGCCCGCTGGGGGTCTCGATGCCGTTATTTTTCTCCACGCACTCCCGGATGATGGCCGAGCTCTCTACATCGCGCGGCTCTCGGGGGAACACGAAGAGTTCGCCGAACTTGTTGAGGGGCTGGCCCCCGGCGCCGCGGATCTTCTCGGTGATCAGGAAGCCTGCGATCTGTTCGGGGAAGACGGATCCGGTGGGGTGGTACTGGACCGAGTCCATGTACATGAGCTTGGCACCGGCCTTGTAGGCCATGATGATGCCGTCGCCGGTGGCACCGTAGTGGTTGGTGGTGTCGAAGCCCCGGATGTGCAGCCGGCCGTAGCCGCCAGTGGCTATAATGGTGGCCTTGGCCTTGACCACGAAGTATTCCTCGGTCTCGATGTTGTAGAGGATGGCTCCGGCACAGCGGCCCCTTCCGTCGAGCAGCAGTTCGATAGTGGGCATGAATTCCAGGGTGGTGATCTTGTCCGGGTTATTGCGGACTTCGTCCATCAGGGTGCGCATTATGATGGCGCCGGTATAGTCCCGGGCTGAGAGCATGCGCTTGCGTGATGTGCCGCCTCCGTGGAGGGCCTGCAGGGAGTCGTCTTCCAGCTTGTCCCATATCATACCCAGATCTTCCAGCCACTTCACGACTTCCGGGCCGTCCTCGGTCAGGGCCCTGACCAGCTCGGGCTTGTTGTCGAAGTGGCCGCCCCCGATCGCGTCCAGATAGTGCTTGGTGGGGGAGTCCTGGGGCTTGACCGCGGCCTGCATGCCTCCCTGCGACATCATGGAGTTGGCGTCTCCCATGCGCAGCTTGGTCGAGATGATGGACTTGGCGCCGTTCTGCATGGCCACGATGGCGGCCGCGCAGCCTGCTCCGCCGCCCCCCACGATCAAGACATCGGTCTCGAAGTCGGGATTCTCCAGGTCGAACGCCTCGGGTTTGATCCGGGCGTGGGACTCCAGCATGTCCGCGATCTCGGTGGTGATGAGCTCTCCCTTGTTGGGACCGATCCTGACCTTGCGCCGGGATTCTTTCTTGTAATCCGGGTGGAACCTGGTCAGGACGTCTTCGCGTTCGTCAGCGTCCATGGGGGGGAAGACCGGTTTGCCCGACTTGGCCAGTTCGAACCGGCGGTTGCGGCTGGCAATGACTTTGTTAAGAGATTCCTGCATATATTCTGGATACATTGGATACTCCTTTACTCCAAATCCCTGTCATAATATTTCTTTTTCAGCTCGGCCTTTTTGGCAGACATGAGCTCGTCATATTCCTTGTCGAACTTCCGCTTCTTGACTTCTTTGAGCCGCTTTTCCAGTTCGGGGCTCTTGGGGGCGAGGTAGCGGCCGTAAAGGCGCTTGGCCAGCAGGCCCACATTGAACTGCACGATCTCCGCCGGGCAGCGGATGGCACACAGTCCGCACATCACGCAGTCGAAGGACAGATCCATGACCGCCGCGATATCCCCGCGCTTGGCAGCCTGGATATAGTCCATGACCTCCAGATCCTGGGGGCAGGCTTTGGTGCAGGTGTTGCAGGCCACGCAGCGGAAGGTCTCGGGATAGAGCGTCTGGATCGTGGCGACCTCGGGCTTGATCTTCCTGATGTCGTAGATGGATTTGTGGGCGGGAGAGGCGGGGAGCTGGCTCAGCCACATCCCTTCCTCAACCAGTGTCGTGCAGGCAAGGCCGGTGTAGATCTTGTAGTCGCCGGGCATGCGGTAAACCGTGGCGCAGGCGCCGCAGAATCCCTCGCGGCATCCGGCCCCACGCTTTAACTGGTAGCCGGCATACTCTATGGCTCCCATGATGGTGGCATCCGCGGGAACCTTGTATCCCTTGCCCATGAGAAAGACGGTGATCAGCTTTGCTTTAGCCTTCTTCTCCTTTGCTTTTGGCGGCTTTTTGGCTGCTTTCTTGGTTGCCATCAATTGTTCTCCTTTATATCGACATTTCTTATGAATATTTCAGGTTAGTATTCTTGGGGCAGATCTTTTAATTCGGCCCAGGAATAAACAGGGCCGTCCTTGCACACGTAGTGAAGCCCGATATTGCATCGCCCGCATTTGCCGATGCCGCACTTCATCTTGTTTTCCACCGTGGTGAATATCTGATCATCCTTGAAGCCCAGGGCCTCAAGGTTCTTGATGACGAACTTGATCATTATGGGGGGGCCGCATGTGATAGCGATGGCATTCTTGGGGGAGGGCTTCTTGTCCAGCAGATTGACCGGGACAAACCCTACGAAATCATCCCATCCCGGCTCCTCCACGTCGATGGACAGCTGCACCGCCATCTCCTGCTTGAGCTCCTCGAGTTCTTCCTTATATACGATGTCGGACGAGGTGCGGGATCCGTAGAACAGGGTCAGGTCACCATAGTCCTTCTTCTTCCCCCGGGCCGTCTGCAGGACCGACCAGATCGGGGCCAGCCCGATGCCGCCCCCGATGAAGATCAGGTTTTTGCCCTTCCATTTTTCGATGGGGAACTGGTTGCCGTAGGGGCCGCGCACCCCGAGGAGTTCTCCCTCCTGCATCTCGTGGATGGCGGTTGTGACCCTGCCTACGCGCATGATGCTGAACTGGAGGTATTCCTTCTCGAGGGGAGAGGAGGAGATGGAGATCATGGACTCGCCTTTCCCCAGCACGGAGAGCATGGCGCACTGGCCGCACTGATGCGTGAATCCATCGTCCACGAACTGGACACGGAAGGTCTTGATGGCTCGGGTGCCTTCGACTTCCTGTTTGACCTCGACGATCCGGGCGGGCTTGGGCATGTAGGGGTTGTCAGGCATGGTCTCTCACCTTATTTAGGACTTCGATTATGTCGATGCCGACCGGGCAGAGCGAGATGCATCGTCCGCATCCGGTGCACTGGTAGGTCTGGTAGTTTTCCACGAAGTACTGGAACTTGTGAAAGATCCTCTGGCGCAGACGCGAGGCCTTGTCGGGCCTCGGGTTGTGGCCCGAGGAGTGCATCGTGAAATCCGGGAACTGGCAGGTGTCCCAGGTCCGGACGCGCTCCCCCTGCATGCTCCCGGCGTTCATCACCTCGTCGGCAATGTCGAAGCAGTGGCAGGTGGGGCAGAGGTAGGTGCAGATACCGCAGCGCAGGCAGCTCAAGGCTTCCCGGTCCCAAAGCTCTGATTCGAACATGCCCTTGAGCTTGGGCGGGACCTTGGCCAGATTCTTGACCTGGCGCTGGATCTTCTTCAGGGCCTCTTTTTCGACCTTGTCCTTTGCCTGCTTGTCCTTGGCGGCCGGGGGTTTGAACAGGGCCTTAGATGTGCCCAGGAGCTTTTCGCCCTTCTTGGTCAGGGCTTCTACGTAGTAGTCGGCGCCCAGGTCGGTCAGCAGGATGTCCAGGCCCTGTCGGGAATGGGGTGATCCGTCGACCGTGGGGCAGAAGCAGTTGGGAGAGGGGGGAGTCGCGCACCCCAGCCCCACCAGGACGCTCTTGTCTCTGCGTGCCCAGTAGTAGGGGTCCGTGTATTCACCCGCGAACACCTGGTCGTATTGGGTCAGCGCCTTGGCATCACAGGGGCGCACACCAAACAGGATAAAGGGAGCAGGATCCGGGAGGGTCTCGGTCATCTGAGGGGATCCGTCCTCGCTCTTTGCGAATTCCAGGAAGATTTCTCTCTGGGGGAAGATGATCTTTTTGGGGGCCTGGGCCGTGTTGAGGTAGTCCAGGCTGACCTTGGCGGGATCGGCGACGAGGTCGTAGTTCCAGGTGTCATCCTGGGGGACAGGGGCGTAGATGTCATAGCCGTCCAGTTTTTTCAGCCATTGTGTGAGTGATTTTTTTGCCAGTATCTTATCCATGGTGTCACCTGATGAAATCTTCCGGGTCCTCGTCCTTGAAGGAGGCGACCAGGGCCGGCTTGTCCGTGTCGAATCCGGCTGTGTAATCGAAGAGCTCCTGGGCCGACTTCTCGAGCTTTTTGTTGAGGTAACGCAGGGGGATGGCCACCGGGCATACCCGTTCACACTCGCCGCAGTCTATGCAGCGCCCTGCCAGGTGGATAGCCCGCACCATGTGGTAACCGAAATTTTCGGCGGAATCCGGGGATTTTTCGACCCACTTGATCTTCTGGGCCTTTTCCTCGGAGGAGGTGTCCGCTGTAACCGCGAAGACGATGGTGTCGGCGACACATTCGTCGCAGTAACACATGGGGCAGGCGGAGCGGCAGGCGTAGCAACGCACGCATTTGTTCAAATGATCCTGCCAGAACTTCCAGCGCTTGTCAACGGCAGTGGATTCGAGTTCCTCCAGGGACTTGAAGGGCTCGTCCTTCTTCCGGGGTGTCTTCTCTCCCAGAAATACGTCATAGACGACCGGGTAATGAGCCTGGCACTCCACACAGCGGTCCGCCAGGACTTCCTTGACCGGGACCTTGGTCGTCCCCTGATCTGATTTCACGACAGCGACGCCGGAGCCGTCGAATTCCACGCCCT
>CBFDBC010000028.1:0-23015 GCA_965602945.1 uncultured bacterium
CCTACTACGAAAGTGTCCTCTCTCCCTTTGACTTCACCCGGCAGGGGGACTACCAAGAGCTTAGAAAAGCCTGGCATGGGGCCGCGGAGATCGTGGTCGACCTCTCGCGGGTTTTCAGCGCCGGGGTGGCGGTGGAGTATCACCAGGCGGACAATCAGAGCTCCTTTTCCTGGAGCCACCCGGAATACAACAGCCTCAGCGTTGATATAACTCCCAGCCTTAACGTCGTTCCCATCAAGCTCAACGCCTATGTCACCCTCCGCTTGACACCTGCCTTGCGCTCCTATGTGAACGGAGGCCTCGGCATTTACACTGCGAGGGCCACGTTCGATTACCTGGAGGATTCCAGGATCCCGGAGGACGAGGGGATGTTCAAGAGTGAGATCCGGGCCAATGGAACCGGGTTCGGGATCCACGGCGGCCTGGGGTTGGAACTGAAGCTCTCCCCAGGATTCGCGTTGTTCACCGAGGGGAGCTATCGATACGCGAAACTGGGCAACCTCGACGGCCGGATGAGTGTCAAGGCCGACTCGCCGTTTACCGAGACCGTCATGGGCAAGATCTGGTATTTTGAATTCTTCGATGACGGTTCATCCCGTCAGCTCTCCGGGATCAGTTTCGGTGAGAAACCGGAAGAGGAGGGCTTGGCCATCCTCCGCGAGCTTGAGCTCGATCTTTCAGGCTTCTCCCTGAAGATCGGGTTCAGGGTTCGGTTTGCCGTCTGGGAATAGCGGGCCTACTCTGCGATTTCCGGCAGCTCTCCGCGCCTGGTGAAAAACGCCCCGACTACCCCCCCCAGCAAGGCCGGCAGGATCCAGGGAAATCCGTCCGCGGCCAGGGGGATGTTGGCGATCAGGTCGTTGAGGACCGCGATGGGAATGCCCGCCGCCGTGAGGGCATCGAATACACTGGTCGCAAGCGCACCGCAGATGGCCCCGATGTAGATGGAGCGGGGAATGGCCCTCCGGCCGATCAGCGTCAGCAGGATCAGGATGATGGCCACGGGATACACGAGAACCAGGAGCGGAACGGCGATCTGTACGATCTTGGTGACGCCCACCGTGGCGAACACGCCGCTGAAGACCACGGTCGCCACACAGATCGGCACGTACTTGATCTTTCCCTTGGTGATGCCGTTGAAGTAGTCGCCCACAGTGGCTGTGAGGCCGATGGAGGTCGTGAGGCAGGCCAGAGACACGGCCAGCCCCAGCGCGACCTTGCCGGCGCTCCCCAGGATGCCCTGGGCGATGCCGATCAGCAGCGAGGTGCGCTCGATATCGGCCGCGAAGAGGCCGCGGGAGGTGGCACCCAGGTACATGAGCCCCCCGTAGACCAGGCCCAGGCCGGAGGCGGCGATCACCCCTGCCAGGGAGGCCAGTTTGACCTGGTCTCGGACCTGCTTGTAGCCCTTGTAGACCAGGGCCATGATGATGATTTCCGCGAACACGATGGACGCCAGGGTATCCATGGTCTGGTAGCCCTCGCGGAAACCGGAGGAGAAGGGATTGTCGATGACGCCTGGATTCACGGGTCCCAGGGGAGTCACGATGCCCTTGACGATGATGGTCACCAGGGTCAGGAGCAGGAACGGGGTCAGGAATTTACCGATCTTTTCCACCACCGTGGTGCGGTTGAGGGCGAAGAACAGTGTGATCACGAAAAAGATCACCGACGACACCGCCGGGGGGAGCCAGGGCAGGTTGGGACGCACGCCCATCTCGAAGGTTGTGGCTGCGGTCCGGGGGATGGCCAGGAGCGGCCCGATAGCCAGGATGACGATGATGCTCAGGACCCGTGCAAACCTCGGGCCCACGCGGCCGGCCAGGTGCTCGATCGTGCCGCCAGCCCGGGCGGCGGCGATGATGCCCATGAGCGGCAGGCCGATTCCGGTGATCAGGAAGCCCAAAAGGGCGATGTACCAGACCGAACCGGACAGGAATCCCATGTAGGGCGGGAAGATGAGGTTGCCGGCACCGAAGAACATTGCGAACAGGGCCATTCCGACCAGGACCACTTCGAAGTTCTTTTTATTCATCAGGCTCTCTCTGGGTCAAGCCCTTGTATATCAGAGGAAAAAATCGATGTCAAACACATTGCATGGGAAACAAGCCGGCGGGCCACCGTGCACGAGCGTGAACGTATGCGGCGTTGGGAATTGACTGTTTGGGAATTCCCTGTTATTCTTTTTTTTTACAGAGGGTTGTGATCATGACCATTCGATGCCCCAGATGCAAGTCAGAGAATCCGGACGAAACCGGTTACTGTGGGTACTGCGCGTCGTCCCTCAAGCCGGAAGAGTCTGTGGTGCGCACCGATACCCTGGTGATGCCCAAGGACCCCCTGCCCACAGGTTCCATGCTGGCCGGCCGGTACCAGATCATCGAACGGCTGGGCGAGGGCGGCATGGGCCGGGTCTACAAGGCCTTGGACATGGAGATCAATGCCACCCTGGCCCTCAAGATCATCAAACCCGAGATCGCTTCCGACCGGAAAAACATCGCAGGACTCAGGAACGAGCTCAAGCTTGCGCGCGATATCGTCCACAGGAACATCTGCCGCATGTACGACCTCCACAAGCAGGGAGGGACGTATTTCATCACCATGGAATACGTCCCCGGCCAGGACCTGAAAAGCCTGATCCGGCAGACCGGACACCTGGCTGTTTCCACCGTCATCTCCATTGCCATGCAGGTGTGCGAAGGCCTCGAAGAGGCGCACAAACTGGGGATCGTCCATCGAGACCTGAAGCCCTACAACATCATGATCGACAAGCTCGGACACGTCCGGATCATGGATTTCGGGATCGCCAGCTCCGTGAGCACAAAAGAAGGATCTGCGGAGGATACCATCATCGGTTCCCCCGCCTTCATGTCCCCGGAACAGTCTTCCGGACGGGATGTGGACCAGAGGTCCGACATCTATTCGCTGGGAGTCCTCCTCTATGAGATGGTGACCGGGGAGCTTCCCTTCCAGGGCTCGGGTGCGGTCACCATGGCTATGAAACACAGGACGGAGGAGGTGCCGGCCCCCCGGGAGTTGAATCCCAAGCTCCCGGAAGAGATGAACCTTGTCATCCTGAAATGCCTGGCAAAAGACCGGGAACAAAGATTCCAGAGTGCCCTGGAGCTTCATTTTGCCTTGAAAAACCTGCGGACGATGGCGGATAGCCCCGTGGTACCGAAGGAGCCGGCGCGGAAGAATTCGATCGCCGTGCTCCCCTTCGCCGACCTGAGTCCCAAGGGAGACCAGGAGTACTTCTGTGACGGTATGGCGGAGGAACTCATCAACGTCCTGTCGCGGATCAGAGACCTCGATGTCGTGGCGCGGACGTCGTCCTTCTCCTTCAAAGGCAGGAACGAGGATGTCCGGGAGATCGGAAGGAGGCTCGGGGTCGGCCGAGTGCTGGAAGGGAGCGTCCGCAAATCCGGCAAGCGCCTGCGCATCACCGCACAGCTGGTAGACACCACAGAGGGCTATCACATCTGGTCCGAGAGCTTCGACCGCGAGCTGGACGATGTATTTGCCATCCAGGACGAGGTGACCATGGCTCTCATCGAGAAATTCGAGATCGAGCTGCCGGACAAGGACAAGAAACTGCTGTCGAACCGCCGTCCGCAGGACTTGACGGAATACCAGCTGTACCTCAAAGGCCGCTACTTTCTGAACAAGCGGACAGAGGAGGGCTTCGTAACCGGCATCTCCTTCTTCCAGCAGATGATCGAGAAAAATTCCGGCTCGGCCCTGGGATATTCGGGGCTGGCGGAGGCCTATGGCTCCCTGGGATATTTCAATTACCTGCCCTCTGCCGAGGCGTATGGGAAATCGCGGGAATACGCGGAGAAGGCCCTTGCTCTCGACGATTCCCTCGCAGAGGCCCACGTGTCGCTGGCCGGCGTGGAGGTTTTCCATGACTGGGACCTCGCGGACGGAGAGCGCTGCCTGCGCCGGGCCCTCAAGCTCAGCGACGGCAGCATAGAGGCCCGCCACCGGCTCGCCTTCACGCTTTCGGCCCAGGAACGCCACGAGGAGGCTGTCCGGGAGATATCCCTGGCGATCGAGAACGATCCCCTGTCTTCCCTGATCAATTCGGCCGCCGCCTGGGTGTATTACCTGGCCCGGGACTATGATCGCGCCCTCGATCAGTGTGCGGAGATCCAGCGGCTGGATCCCCACTACCATGTGAGTTATGTGATCAAGGGGCTGGCCTTCATGGAGAAGCGGCAGCTCGAGGAGGCGGTATCTTCCTTCCGGAAGGCCCTGGAGCTGGAAGAAAACGATGCCGCGACCCTCGCGTACCTCAGCCTGGCGTTGGCACGGGCCGACAGGAAGAAGGAGGCCGAACGCATCCTCCACGAGAGCAAGAAGCTTTCGGACAGCCGGTACATCGCCCCGTTCTACCGGGCCATTATCTTCACCGGCCTGGGGCAGGACGACGAGGCCCTGGAATGGCTGGAACACGGGCTCGAGGAGCGCACTCCCTGGATGATCTTCCTCAGGGCCTGGCCCATATTCGACGGATTGAAGCCTCATCCCCGGTTTCAATCGATACTGGACAGGCTTAAATCGGAGTGAGCGTGCAGGGGGCGGCAGCCCTCTCCGACTTGCCAATCCCACACCCAGCAGGTACAATCAATTGACTTTGCCTGACAAGGTGCATGCAGGCGGAGAGGGCCCCACGCGGCCCCCAAAGAGAGGCGGAAATGGCGAAGATCAAGGTGAGTGTCGAACGGATCGACGGGCACTGCAACCTCCCCATGCAGGTGGGGGATTTTTTCTTTGTGGAGGGATCGAAACTCATGGTTCCGGAGGGGAAGCACATCTGCATCTGGGCTTTGCAGAGCATGATGCCGGTATTCCCTGTTTTTGCGGAAAAAGACCGGTTGGGCGCGGGCCACTGGGTGCGGAAGCTCTCGACCTTTTCCTGCCCCGATCCAAAGGGGTTGGTACAGTTTCGGCTGGAGGCCGAGGAAGGGTCCTGAAGAGAGGCGAGCATGATCCGGGTTGACATAAGCCGCTGCACGGGCTGCCGCCGCTGTGAGGCCGCATGCGCCTTCTTCCACACCGGCCGCATCAATCCCGAAATGGCACGCCTTAACGTGCTCCATCTGTATGAGATCGGTGTGGACGGCCCGGTCGTCTGCCAGCAGTGCGATGAGCGGTACTGCATGGTCTGCCTGGAGGATGCCCTGTCGCTGGGAGACCACGGCGAGGTGGTCTGCTCCCCCACGCTCTGCACTCTGTGCGGCGCGTGTGAAAAGGCCTGCCCCATAGGCGCCGTCACCCAGTTCCAGGGCTTTGTCTATCTCTGCGACCTGTTCGAAGAGGGGGAGCGCCCCTCTTTCAAAGAGCTGCGGAAGGCCACTCGCGGCATGAACCCCCCGGAGAGAAGGCACCTCTATCTCGGCCGGCTGGGGGAGAAGCTCAGAGAAACGTGGGAGGCCCGCAGCAAGGCAGGGGAAAGCCGGAACTGAACAAAACATGAAAACATCTGGTGTCGAGAGGTCTCCGTCATGACGCAGCTCAGCTGCGGTTACGGCGGCCGTCTGCTCCGGGTGGATCTTACTACTCGGAAATTCGAGATCGAGGAGGTCGATCCCGCCTGGATGAAACCGGTGATCGGCGGCCGGGCCGCCAATACGCGGCGGCTGGCCGAGGAGCTGGATCCCGCCTGCGATCCGCTGGGTCCGGACAACCTGCTCATTTTCGGTGTGGGCCCCCTGACCGGTTCGCTGCTTCCGGCCTCGGCCTACTACACGGTCACCGCAAAATCGCCGCTCACCGGGATCCTGGGAGACTCGGCGGCCGGCGGCCAGTTCGGTGCCGAGATGAAGCTGACGGGATTCGACCAGATCGTGATCTCAGGCCGGGCCGACGGTTGGGTCTACCTCTGGATCACGGAAGAGGGAGTTGAGTTCATCGACTGCCCGGATTATGCGGGACGGGGTGTGGCCGCGACCACCACGGCGATCCGGACGGCACACCGGGATCACAGCGCTCAGGTGGCGGGCATCGGGGCGGCCGGGGAGAACCGTGTGCTCTACTCCGCCATCGTCTCGAGCGGGAACCGGGTCAACGGCCGCACAGGCATGGGGGCCGTCATGGGAGCCAAACACCTCAAGGCCGTGGCCGTGAGGGGGAAGAGATCGCTGGAGGTTGCGGACACCCTGGGTTTCCTGGAGTTGACGCGGGGCCTGGAAAATGCGATCCTCGATCACCGCGAGTATGACAAGAGGTACAGCCTGGGGACCACCATGCTGATGCAGGACCTAAACGGCATCGGCATCCTGCCCACCAAGCACTTCCAGGAAGGGGTATGCGATTATGTGGACGCGGTCTCGGGCCAGGCCCTGGCCGAGCGCTACAAGGTCAAGAACAAGGCCTGCTACAACTGCAACCTCCACTGCTCGCGTTACTACCTGACGAAGGGATACGAGGCGGAGGGGCCCGAGTTTGAAACATTGTGCAGCTTCACCTCCCGGCTGGGCTGCGGCGACCTCGCCTTCGCCCTGGAGATGAACGCCGTCCTCAACCAGGCCGGGCTGGACTCCATATCCACGGCCGAGGTGATCGGTTGGGTCATGGAGTGCCGGGAAAAGGGGCTGGTGAAGCCCGATGACCTGGACGGGTTGGAGCTGCGCTGGGGCGACACGGCGGCCGTTCGCTCCACCGTGGACATGATCATCCACCGCCGAGGCGTAGGCGACCGCCTGGCCCAGGGAGCGACCCGCCTGTCGCAGGATTTCGGGGAAGAGGCCCGGAAGCTCGTCATGCAGGTCAAGGGCCTCGACATCATCTGCGGCGACCCGCGCGGGATCAAGGCCTACGGCCTGACCTATGCCATCGCCTCACGGGGGGCCGACCACCTGAGGGCGGAGCCGTACTTCGAGCTCACCGACCTGCGGGACGAGGCCAAAGAGCGCTTTGGGACCGAGAAGGCGGCCATGCGTTTGGAAGAGGAGGGCAAGGCGGCGCTTGTGACCTATTCGGAAAAGATCGCGCTGCTCACCGACTGCCTGACCATGTGCAAGAACATCGGATTGTGCATGGACGTCCTGGACCTGGAGAAGGCCGCCGCCCTGCTCACGGCCGGCACCGGCGTGGATTACACGGCATCCTTTCTTGAGGACATCCTGGGCGAGGCGGTGCAGCGGGACCGGCGGCTCAACCGGCGTTTCGGTGTCACCCGCAAGGACGATACGCTGCCGGAGCGCTTCCGGAAGGAACCCCTGAAGACGGGGCCGACACAAGGCTCCACCGTCGACATCGACCGTATGGTCGGGGAGTACTACCGCCTGCACGGCTGGGAGGACGAATAACTCCTGCAGTCCCGCAGAACCCCGTTGGCCCACATGAAAAGCGATTCCCAAAAGCCCCCCGGCCGCGAAACCTTTACCTCCCACTTCGGCCTGCTCATGACCATGATCGGGGCCGCGGTCGGGCTGGGTGCGGTGTGGCGGTTTCCCTACATGGCCGGCCGGTTTGGTGGTGCCGCCTTCGTGCTCTTCTACCTGGCGGTCATGCTGTTCATCGGCATCCCCGCCCTCATGGCGGAGTGGTCGCTGGGCCGCTTCACGGGCCGCGGCACCCTGGGGGCCTTCGAGAGGGGAGGCTTCCCGGGCGGCCGCTATGTGGGAGGATTCCTGTTCGGCATCGTGTTTTTCGCCACGGGCTACTACTCCAATGCCCTGGGTTGGGTGGCTTTCCACGCCCTGGGTGAGGCTGCGAAACCCCTGGGCCTGGATTTCCAGCCGGGAGCCATCCTGCCTCCGGACTCGGGATTCGATGCGGCGTCGTTTTCGCTCCAGCTGCTCATGACCGCGCTGGTCATTTCTGCCTGCGGCCTGGTGCTGGTCAAGGGACTGAGGAGGGGGATCGAACGGGCCAGTAAGGTGATCGTGCCCGCCCTGTTCCTCATCCTGGTGATCCTGATCGTGCGCTCCGTGACACTCCCCGGGGCCGGGGAGGGGATCCGCTGGTACATCGGGAGTTTCCGGTTCCACGATCTAACCCCCGGGGTCATGGCCGCCGCGCTGGGCATGGCCTTCTTTTCCCTGTCTCTGGGCGGGACATTCATGGTCATATACGGCTCCTACATGGGCCGAGGTGTGCCCATCGCGCGCAATGCGGTCTTCACTGGGGTCAGCGCTTCCCTGGCGGGGATCCTGGCCGGCTTCGCCATCTTCCCGGCCGTGTTCGCCTTCGGGCTGGAGCCCGCCTCCGGACCGGGACTGATCTTCACCACACTCCCCCGCACCTTCGACCAGATGCCTGCGGGGTGGGTGTTCGGGCTGCTCTTTTTTGTCGGTCTGTTCGGGGCCGCCTTCCTCTCCGATGTGGCCGCCTTCGAGGTGCTGGTGGGAGGGCTGGTGGACAACACCGGGCTCACACGCGGAAAGGCGGTGGTCCTGGCCTGCTGCGCGGTCTTCGTCCTGGCGGTCCTGCCCATGATCAGCTACAGGATATTTATCCCCTGGGACCTGACCTTCGGGTCGGGAATGCAGGCCCTGGGATCGCTGCTGGCGGTGGTGACCGCGGCCTGGTGCATGCGCCGGGCCGAAGCCCTCAAGGAGCTCTCGGCCGGGAGCGGCCGGCCCTTCCCGCTCTGGCTCTACTGGTGGTTGCGCGCGGCCGTTCCGGTCGCCATCCTGATCGTGGGGCTCAACTGGCTCCTCGAGTCGGTCTTCTAGCCGGACGTTTATTCGTAGCGCAGGGATTTCACCGGCTCCGCCAGGGCCGCACGGATGGACTGGAAGCTGACCGTGAGCAGAGACACCGCTAGTGCCATGAGCGCCGCCAGCACCAGGGTGTCGACGCCCACATTGATCCGGTAGGCGAAGTTCTGCAGCCAGGTGTTCATGACAAAATAGCCGATCGGCCAGGCGATGAACACAGCCAGCAGGACCCATTTGGTGAACTCCCGGATCAGCAGGAAAATGATCCCCGAGACCGAGGCTCCCAGGATCTTGCGGATGCCGATCTCCTTGGTGCGCTGTTCTGCGGTGAAGGAGGTGAGGCCGAAGAGCCCCAGGCATCCGATCGCGATGGCCAGGGCCGTGAAATAGCCGAACAGGCTCCCCATCCGCTCCTCGGCCCGGTAGAGCTCGTCGAACTGGTCATCCACGAAGGCGAATTCGAAGGGATACTGGGAATCGATCTCGTTCCACTTTGTCTTCAGGAAGGCCATGGTGGACTGGACGTTTTCCGGCCGCATCTTCACCGAAACCTGGTTGAAGCTCCCGTAGAGGCAGGAATTGTACAGGATCATGGGATTCACCTCTTCATGCAGGGACTGGAAATGGAAGTCCTCGACGACCCCGATCACCTTGAATCGAGTCTTTTTCCTGAACGCCTCATGGCCCACTTCGAGCTCGTGGGTCAGGGGATCTTCTTCCCAGCCGAATTTTCGGGCCGCGGTCTGGTTGATGATGATGGAGTTCTGAGGGTCGTTGGGGAACTCCCGGGAGAAGTTCCGTCCTTCCAGGATCTTCATGTCATAGAGGTTGACATAATCCTCGTCCACGAACTGGACGAACATCATGAACATCTCGTTCTCAGCCTTCCCCACGGGATGGTCCCCCCGGAAGTCACTCCACCCCAGGGGGGTCGTGGCAGAGGCCGCGGCCGCCAGGACATCCGGATTCTGTTGGAAGACGCTCTTGATCGTCTCCAGTTTTTTCTGGGTCTCCGGATTCCGGACGAGGATGGACACGACGTGGTCCTTGTCATAGCCAAGGTTTTTGTTCCGGATGTGGGTCAACTGCTTGCCCACGGTCAGGGTGCCTATGATGAGGATGATCGAAACGGTGAACTGGAACGAAACCAGGACGATCCGCATGAGCGACCGTTTTGAGCCACGCTTGAGCTTGCCCTGGAGCGTCTCGATGGGCCGGAAGGCCGAGAGGAAGAAGGCGGGATAGCTCCCGCCGATCAGGCTGACCAGCAGCACCAGCGCGAGCAGGCCCAGGAGGAAGACGGGAGCGAGGAGGAATCCTGCCTGCAGGTCCTTGCCGGACAGGGTACGGAACAGGGGCATGGAAAGGAAAACCAGCGCCAGGGAGATGGCGGCGGCTATGAAGGTGATCACGGCGGATTCGCCCAGGAACTGCTGGATGAGCTGGCGCTTGTGGGCCCCCACGACCTTGCGGAGTCCGACCTCGCGGGCCCGGTTGGCGGAGCGGGCCGTGGACAGGTTCATGAAGTTCAGGCAGGCCAGCAGGAGGATGAAGAGCCCGATCCCGGCGAAGAGGTAGACGAAGGTGACGCTGCTGGTTCGCTCCTGGTCGTTCTCCCGGTCCGAGTACAGGTAGATCTCGGCCACCGGACGGAGCGTCAGCTTGGCGGAACCCTTCATGGCCGTCATGGCCGGCCCGATGGTCTTGTCGAGGAATCCCGGGAACTTCTGTTCCAGGGCGGCGGGATCTGCACCCTCACGCAGCAGAAGGAAGGTGTAGTAGTTGATCTCCGTCAGCAGGTCCCGGACGGCGTTTCCCGAGGGTTTCAGGTTCAGGGTCTCGATGGATGCCAGGAAGTCGGGCCGCATGTGTGAGGTGTGAGGGATGTTCTCCAGGACTCCCGTGACCTCGTAGAGGGAATCGTTGTTGAACCGCAGGCTCTTTCCGATTGGATCCTCGTCCCCGAAATATTTGACGGCCATGTCCCGGGTGATGACCATCGTGTTCGGCCTGACTAGGGCCTCCCTGGGATCCCCTTTAAGGAACGCGAAAGTGAACACATCGAAGATGTTGGCATCCACCCACAGGAATTTTTCTTCATAGAACATCTTTTCGCCGTACTGCATGATCTTCTGCTGGCCGTATGAGGAGAAACGAACGATTTCTTCGATCTCGGGGTAGTCTGTTTGCAGCATCGGGCCCATGGGGTTGGCGCTGGTGGCCGCGAGCAGCGTGCGTTCCGAGGTGGACAGGTCCGTCTCCACCCTGAAGATGCGGTCGCCTTTCTCGTGGAAGCGGTCGAAGCTGAGCTCGTCCTGGATGTAGAACAGGAGCAGGAAGCTGCAGGCGAAGCCTATGGCCAGTCCGGTTATGTTGAGGAATGAATAGAGTTTCTTGCGGAAAAGGTTGCGGAATGCGATCTTAATGTAGTTTTTGAGCATAGGTCCCTCCGTCCAAATCTCTCTTTTCATTGGTTCTAACGAAAAATTATTCAAAAAGGTTCTCCTATACGTGCTCCGACCATCCTATCAAGCAGAAAACGAACGAGTTAGGTCCTTAGAAGATCCTTAATTTTGGCTTAAAGTGGCGTTTTTGGGGTCAAAATGCCTTATTTAAGCGGGTCACGGGGAGTTTTCCACAGGAGAGAAGCGCTAATATTCTTAGAACACTGATTTCCCCCCCCAAATACGTATTCTAAGGCAAAAAAAACATGCTTCTTAGCAGTTAAAGTGTATGTTATCTGTAAGTTAGGATGGTCGGAGCGCTATTATCTTTGACTCTGATGCAGGCATGTGGAATAATCTGCCCCGAGAGTGTCCCATGCCGGAAGATCCAGGCCCCTTTGCTGCTGCCTCTCTCGAGGACCGCGAAGCCGAGGCCGCGGCCTTGGAAAGGATAGAAAGCAGGGCTCCGCTGTCCAGATTCTGGGGCCGGCTCAGGCTCAGCGGGCCGGGGTTCATGGACTCTGCGCTCACCTTGGGAGCCGGCACCCTGACCGCGGCCATGCTGTCAGGGGCGGCCTTCGGCTACCGCACCATGTGGCTGCTCTGGGTGTCCATGGGGTTGGGGGTCTTCATGATGGCGGCCATGGCGCGCTTCACCTGCCGGGGGGGATTTCGCGTCATCCGGGTCCAGAACCGCTTTCACGGCTGGGTGGTAGGCTCACTGCTCACGGCGCTGGTGGGGACCGTGGCCGTGGCCGTGATCTTCAACTACGGCCAGTACAGCCTGGGCACACACCTGATCGAGTCGCTGACGCCGATGCTCGGCTTCTCCTTCCCGCGCCAATGGAACTGGATCGTTTTCATGGCCGTGACCTCCGGGCTGATACTCTCCTATGGCCGCAGGGGCAGGCGGGGCATCGCGGCGGTCGAGAGCTTCATGAAAGCGAGCATCGGGGTCATGCTGCTCTGTTTCGGCGCGTGCCTGGTGCTCGTGGGCGTAGACTGGGGCGCCCTGTTCCAGGGGGTGTTTGTGCCCTGGCTTCCCCGGGGCGTCGAAGGCCTGGATCTTTTCATCGCCTCGTCGGCCGCAGCCATTGGGGTCATGGACTGGATATTCTTCCACTATGCGGGGCTTGCCCGGGGGTGGGGGCGGCGGCATGAGCGGCAGGCCCGGTTCGACATCGTTGTGGGACTTTTCATCCCCTTTGTGGTGATCAATACCCTTGTGATGGCCGTGTTCGCCGGCACGCTGCACAAACAGGGCTTGTCTCCCGAAACCGCCCCGGAGCTGGCTCAGGCCCTGATGCCCCTCCTGGGCCCCACCTGGTCCCAGATCCTGTTCTACCTGGGATTCCTTGCGGTGCCCATAACCACCACCGTGGGGATGAGCCTGGCCTGTGCCATGGCCGTCCACGAGGCTTTCGGATGGGAGGTGGATGTCCGTTCCTGGCGGTGGAAGGCGGCAGCGCTGCTGCCCCAGATCGGATTCCTGGCGGTGTGGTATCCCCGCCCGGTGTGGCTCGTGATCGCCATCGGGGCCTTCCTGTCGCTCACCAATAATGTTGTGGGCTGGTCTATGTACCTGCTGCTCAACGACCGGCGCGTGCTGGGAAAAGACCGGAGCCGGAGCTATCTCTGGAACCTGGGGATCATGCTCCAGATCACCCTGCTGAATGGGATCGCGATCCTGTATGTCTTCAACCGGCTGGGATGGTGGGCACCGTGATGGACTTGGATCGCAGGCTGGGACCCTGGAGCCTGCGGATCTGGGGACTGATCGTCAACCTGTGCGCCAATGCCCTGGCTCTGTATGGGGCCGCCGGGATTGTAAGGAACGGATCGAGGCTGGCGCTGCTGATCGCCGGCTGCCTCATCACCCTGGCTTGTGTGCTGATCCTGGCCTTGCCCAGCCGGCCCGGTGGGGATTCAGAGACAGCGCCCCCGATCCGAGAGCAGGATGTGGATTCGGGACTGGAACTGCCCCCCGGGAATCGGGAAGGCGTCTCGGATAGAGAAGAATAGGAGGAGGACCGATGCCTGATGATCTGGAACCTGGGACCCGATCGGAAACCGGACGGCAGGTCGGGCTGGCAGTGCGCCGGCTGGCTCTGCTGCATCATGCGTTCTCCACGACACTGGTCGAGCAGCTGGGTGAGGAACAGGGGAGGGCCGTGATCGAAAAGGCGGTCGAGGCATACGGCCGCCGGATCGGCCGGGAAGCAGCGGAGCGGGCGCGAGCCAAAGGCAATCCCCTGACGCCGGAGTATTTCGAGGACGACCTGCCGGCCGATGCCTGGGGCGTTGAGGTCGTAGAGGTGGAGGGCGAGCAGCGCGTGCGGGTCCACCACTGCCCCCTGGCCGCGGAATGGCTGGATCGGGGAGACCCGGGCCTGATGCGGCTCTACTGCGGCGTGGACCAGGCCAAGATGATTGGCTTCAACCCGGAGTACGAGTACGTGCACATCAAAAACCTGCTGGACGGTGATCCCTACTGTGAGCTGGTCGTGCGCAGGCGGGGTGAACCTGGAGATGCGGGAGACGGGAAACAAAACTCTGCGGGATGCCCGGCCGGCGAGACCGCCCAGGCATCGTCGGAGGAAAGGGATGCGGAGGATCGGGTCAAGTGGATCGGCGGCCATTATTCCCGTGCCGACCTGATGCAGATGGAGCCGGAGTGCCTCCGGGCGCTCTTCCGTGAGCGCGTCCACCACACCATCGAGGTCCCACTCTACCCCATCCTGCGGGGAGAGAAGCAGGCCCGGCCCGGATACGGCTGGCAGCCGCGATTGATCCTGGATGTGCTGCGAGAGCGGGGGATTCCGGAAGATGAGCCCGACATCCTGTGGGGGAAACACTACATCGATCTGGCGGACAGACTGAATGCTGGGGAAGCCGTGTCCCTGGAGCAGTCCCTGCCGGAGCCGTTTCGAGATGAGGAGATGGCCGCTGTGCGGAAGCTCATCTGGGGGCGGCGCTCGATCAGGGACTGGATTCCCGGAAAAGAGATCCCCGATGATTCGATCGAACTGATCCTCGAAGCCGGGCGGGCCGCCCCCACAGGGTGCAACCTGGATGTCGTGCGTTTCATCGTGATCCAAGATCCGGATGAGGCCCGGATGGTGTGGAGTGACATTCCCACCCCCATGGACCGCTGTGTGCTGATCGTGGTCTGCTACGACACGCGCATCTACCGTACCGTGGGGCACGACCGCCTCGTGCCGCATAACCAGCTCTTCGACTGCGCTGCGGCCGCTGACCACATGTGCCTCATGGCGCATGCCTTGGGCCTGGGTGCCGTGTGGCTGACGCGGACTGAGAAAACCGGTGCCGATTTCAAGCACAAATACGGCCTGCCGGAGCACATCGAGCCCGCTATGCATATTGCGGTCGGCTGGCCCGCCCTCGGTACCCTCAAAAGCGCCCGCCTCCCGCTCTCCTACATGCGCTCCGACCATTCTAACATGCAGAAAACGCATAATTTAGATCCTTAGAGTGCCCTTAATTATGGCTTAGAGCATCATTTTTAGGGCCAATATTAAGCGTTTAAGCCAATCACATGGACTTTTCCACAGTTGTGTTTGTCTGGGATTCTTAGACTACTGATTTCACTATGATAATGTGCCTTCTAAGCCAAAATTAACATAGTTTTAAGCATTTAACATAAATGATATCAGTAAGTTAAAATGGTCGGAGCGCGTCATTCGAAGCGGAGGCTGGTGGGGGCGGCCCTGCGGTGGTCGTGGAGGTAAGCGCCGGTGCCGTTTTCGATCACCTCGGCGTAGCGGGGGACGTTGGAGGCGATCACGGCACGTTCGGGATGATCCTCCGTCCAGAGTTCCAGGATCTGCAGGATAGCCGAGCAGTGGCGGCCCACGCGCACGTCGATGGGCCAGCCGTTCTCATCGATTTTCTCGAAGAGCAGCCCGTGCTCCCCGGCCTTGACCAAGAACTCGTCCTTGCCCTCCAGCAGGAGCTTCCGGTCGGTGCGGCCGCGCGTGGCATCCAGCATGGGCTCCGGCGCCTCGAGCAGGAGCGAGATGGCGTCCGTGTGGTCCCCTATCTCCCTATGGGACAGCCCGCGCAGCGCGTAGGGCGAGTTCTCCATGCCGAGGTCGAATCCCTCCATACCCGAGATCATCATGGAGGTCATCGCCGCCAGGTCCTGGCCCTTTTCGTGGGCCACGATGACGGAGATCACCGGGTACTGGAGTTCGGCCTCGTGGAGGTCGATGGCAATGTCGATCTTTTCCTCTCTGATCATCCGGATTATGGCGAAACAGGTCTTCTCAGTCAGCGTCCCGTTGGCCCGGCCCGGCCAGGTGCGGTTGAGGTTGCGGATGTCCACATAGGCCAGTTCCTGCCGGCTGGGATAGTGGATGTAGACCTCGGGATCCGGCCACTGATCGAGCGGATTGGACCAGCGGTCGCCCATGCGGAAGGTGCGCTCCCCCCAGGGCGTCTCGATGCTGTAATCCGGGGGGTAAGCCCCACCCAGGCGCGTGACCGTGGTCCCGCTGCGGTTGGCGGAGAGGATCACGAACAGCCGACCCTTTTCCAGCACCGCGTTTTCCGCCAGGATCCAGGCCGCCAGCCGTCCGGCCGGCTCCTCGGGATGCGTGCCGCCCAGGATGAGGACGGCGCCGCCCGGTTCCCGGCCTTCCAGGACATACACGTTGGCGTCGTTGATGGTGCCTTCGAGGCCCGCAAAATACTCGCTGAGCTTCTTGACCTCCGTGACACCCGGACCCAGGACCACCGGTTCCTTGAGATGGCGGCTGCGGTAGAAGCTGAGGCCTGCGAAAAACATCAAAACCGCCCCCAGCAGGAGGATGGCCGCCTTGCGGAAAAATCTCAGATCTCCTCGCATCGGTCTCTCCCTCACTTCAAGCGCAGCAGGCGCAGGATAAAAGGCATAAGGATGATGACGTAGAGCAGTTCATCCTGCCATTTCCTGCTTTTCAGCAGGTTCCAGACTATAAGAACCGCGACAAAGGCGATCAGGATGTAATACAGAAAAGTGACGATCATCGCTTTCGTGTCTCCCTATAACGTATCTCTCTCTCCTCTTCCCGTGCTTTTTCTATAATAACGTCAAAAACGAGAGTTCCTTGCTGAAAAAGACCATAAGCGTCCCCGTCAGGATGATGAGGACAGCCGGGATCACGCAGTAGGCCAGCATGCGGCCGTACGGCTCCTTCATACCCACTGTGTCTTTGGTCAGGCGCCCGATGATGGCCGTGGGCGGGAGCGCATCCCCCAACGGCCAGATGACGCTCATCCCAGCCAGGGCCACGATGGGATTGAGCCCGATGGTGTTGAAGAGCAGCACCAGCGGAACCCCCAGGACCGGTGCGGCCCCCCACATCAGCACGGCCTCGGACACCGGCAGGACCAGGGACAGGGTCAGGAAGACCGCGGTCAGGGGCAGGGTGACGATGGTGATGGCGATGAGCCCCCGAACCCCGGTCAAGGTCATGACCTGAACCAGGATCCCCACACAGGTCAGGGTGCCGATGAGGGGCAGAAGCTGGTGGATGGTCTCACGGGAGACCTTCAGGAAATCGAGCTTGACCGGAGACAGCAGGAAGGTCACGGCCGCCGCCGCTACGAACATCATGGGAAGCCCGACGATGGGCAGCGAATGGGGCCAGATCCTTCCGGCGAGGACCAGCACGAAAAATACCAGGAAGGGCAGGAATACCCGCAGCCAGTTCATCCTCGCGGGTGCCTCCGGCAGTTCCTGGAGCGCGGTCTCGAGATCAACGGGCCGGCCTTTCCATCCCAGGATAAAGATGGTGAGCAGCGCCAGCACTACACAGGGGATGAGCAGCGGAAGGAAGAACCCCACATACGGCATGTTCACTCCGGCCGCGGTCAGCATGGCCCACAGGCTCACGGGCGGTGCGGCCGCGCTCAATCCAGCCAGGATGAAGATGATGGCCGCCGCTTTGGGCCTGGCGATCCCCATGGTGTGCAGCACCACTGCGATCATCCCGCCGGTGATGAGCACCGTCACGCTGCCGGCACCGGTCAGGGCACCGGGAATGAGCAGGAGGAACGTGATGAGCACGAACAGCACGGACCTGCGTTTGTGGAAGCGTGTCAGGATCCCCCGGACCACGAAGGCGACGCCCCCGGATTCCTTCAGCAGGTTCATGAACAGCGTGGCCGTGATGAAGATCAGGATGATGTCCAGATATGTGAAGGCGCCCTCGACGATGTGACGCGCCGGGATCCCCGCCCCGCCGGCCAGGGCTCCTGCTACAGCCGCGAAGAAGAGGGCCAGCTCGGTGGAGACTTTGAACAGCCTGACCACGATGTAGGTGACCACCATGACGGCCAGGATGATCTGGGCGGAGGTGAACATGCTCATGGATGACATGGTAAGGGATTACTGTATTGTATGTCCTGGGGAAAATCAACCCTGGTTTATCGGGATCTGTGGATCTGGATGTTGGAGATACAAGGATAGCTTTCCAACGTCTCTTTGTTCTGGTATATGGTCTTTGCCACGATCAGGGTCCCCAAGGCATAATCGTTCCAGCGGTAGAGCATAGCATCGAGCTGCGACCCCGTGATGGAGGCCAGTTCGCGTGCCCCTGTTTTCACAATCGGGAGTTTCAAGCCGTTCAGGACCCTGTTGAGGGAATTCGGGTTGGTGATGTGGAGGTGTGTCCCGTTGTCGTCCAGTGTCAGTTTGAGACGCGGCTGGGGATCCTCGAAGTAGTAGGTCGTGATGTTGCTGGCGTTTCCTTTTCCCTGCCTCACGAAATAATTCAGCTCCAGGGGGTGCACCGGGAAGACCATATCGCGGATATCAGCAACCGTAATCTTGTGAGTATCGGTCTGGTTGATGTAGAGCAGGACCGTCAGGAAAAACAGGAACAGGATCACGCCTCGGAACAGGTTCCGGCGGTCGTTCTTCAGGATTATCCGCAGCAGCCAGAGGGAGGCCAGGAACAGGAGTATCCCGATGATCTTGGTCAGAGTGAGATACTCCAACACGGCTTCCATTCTTCTTTTCTCGCTCCCTACATATATTTAGTCAACCCAGCCCGGAAATCATTGGCACTATTTTTGGCCGTAGATCTGTTTGACGACCTCAAGAAGGTCGAGGTTTTTTTCGACGGTCAGCAGGGTGATATTTTTTTCGTTGGCAATGACCGTAAACCGGCTGTCGGTGTCGCCGTCCTTGTTCACGATCAGGAAGTCGGAGTTCGGAGCCACTGCGTCGATGCTGAGCTCATCGGTGTTGTCACCCGGGTCGGCTCCCTGGGCCCGGCGCTTCATGCCGCCGATGTGGACACCGATGAGGGAGATTCCCTGATCGCGTGCGGCCCGGATCAGTTCTGCGGTCCTGTCCAGTTCGTCATCGATGGATATGCCCGCAGCCCCCATGCCCTTGAGGCTGGCCCCCATAATGAGCATGATCGACTTGAACGGCCGGCCCGCGTCTGCCGCCGCCTTCAGGTCCTCCGGTGTCGCCTCCAGGATCAGCTCGTAGGCCGGCGTCGGATGTTCGAGTTTGGCGCGCATGAAAATGGCCTTGAGCAGGCTCGAATCAGGACTCTGGCCGCAGGATGTGAGCAGCACGGGGAGTTCTGCCCGAGGCGTTTCCCCCTGGGCAGCGAACATGAGCAGCCCTCCCCCGGTGATCAGAGTGACGGTGCAGACAAAAAAGCCGAGAAGGTTTTTTTTCATTTCAGTCCTCGTGATGTCAGGATGTATTAAAGCTTTCTCTATCCTAGTAGAAAGCGGAATGGACGTCAACACGGCCATGGCCGCGGCGTCATCTCCCACTGGGCCGCCCGCATCAGTGCGGGAGGGGGATGCCGTAGGGTCCGTCCACGAGGAACGCCACCGAGGGCCGGCGTCCCAGCTTTTTCTCGAGCGCCCGGACCGTGAAGTCGATCGACCCCTGGAGGAGCGTCCTCAGGTCAGGAGCATCGGTGACCAGCGTGCGCGCATCGGTCCCGGGCAGCCAAACGAAGTCGGAGGGCTCGATGTCCTGAGTGCAGTAGATCAGGTTCTCGGGCGGTGTGATCCGGAACAGGCGGCACCACATCTGGGCCTCCCACTGGTCCGGCACGAACTTCCAGTCGGGGTCGAGGAGCGCATTCACATAGCCGATCGGACCGATCTCCCCCAGGAGCCGCATCATGGCCTTGTATGTGTCACTCCCGATGGGGTCGCTGTCCGGGTGCAGCCCCGCCAGGATGCACACCCCGCCGGGTTCCAGGACCGGCACGCACACCAGACCGCCTTTGGCTGCCTGGTAGTGGTTGATCCCGGCAAAACCGCCGTGCGTTACCACGAGGTCGTATTTCCGGTCCACGAGGATGCCCGCGTAGGTCTTGAGTTTCTGGTAGGCCTTCAGATGGGCCTTTTCCATGTCGCCTGCGAAGATGCCTGTCAGCCGGTATGAGGAATCCAGCGTGACATTGACGGTCATGTCGCATCCGGCCATGCGGGCCACCGCGAGGGCCTCCTCGTGTACGGGATTCCCCTCCAGTATCAGGTCGGCCGCCCTCGGAGAAGAAAGGATGGGACCGGCGTGCAGGATGTGGATCGATTCCTCGGACAGGAGTCCAGGGCAGATGGACTTGCGGCCACCCGAGACACCGGCCATGAAATGGCTCTCCACCAGGCCGGTCAGGATCTTGATGCCGCTCTCCACGTACACACGGTTGATCAAGGCGTCTCCCCCGATCTCCGTGCGCCCGACACACACCATCTCAGCCTTCCTGCGGCAGTCATGGCTGTGGATGGGGAAACCGAGGGCGAAGATGCGCGGATCGAGGAGCGCGCGCAGGGATTCGTCGCTCATGGCGTGATGGGTACCGGTGGCCACCAGCAGCCGGATACGCTGCGGGGGGAGGCCTGCCTGCATCATCTCGTCGAGCAGGGGGAACAGGATCCCGTCCTCTCCGGAATATGGCACGGGGCGCGTGTCGTCCGAGATGACCACCACGGCCGTGGCCTCCGGATCGGCGGACAGCCTGCTGCGCACGATATCAGCCAGGGGCGGGCTGTCGATAGGTTCCCTCAGTGCCTGCCGGATGGCTTGTGCGGGATTCTCGAGCGGCTCCGCCTGTCCCATCGACAGGATCTCCGCGTGAGCCGGAACCTGCAGCGTGAAATCGAGCCGCCCGAAATCAAAGTGGATTTCCTGTGAACTGCTCATGATGCCTCCGTGGACATGGCCCTGATCCGGGACAGGTCTCCCGTGTGGGCCGATTGCAGGATCGGTCCCATGTATTCATCGACCAAGGAGGCTGATAGCGGCACGGGCATATTCTTGAGCTTCATGTCGAGCAGGGGGTCCTTGGCCGCCTCCTGGGCCCTGGAGAGGTGAGCCTCGGTCATGCCCGGCACCTGGTCCAGGCGGGTGGGGTAGCCGACCCGGCGGCTGAACGCCATGAGCCCGCGGGCCACGGCCTCACCCAGCTCGCGTCCTGACAGGGAGGCCGCGCCCTGCGCGATCAGGTCATAGCGGAGGAGGAGTGCGGCGAGCTTCTTCAGGTGCCGCTGTATGGCCGGCGCGAAAAACACCGTGTAATAGGGATTCATGATGGCGCAGGCACGGCCGTGGCTGAGGATGTCCACCAGCGAAAAACTCGTGAGGTGGCCCCCGTTGGTGCCGCCCTCCATGACAGCGTAGCCGCCCAGGTCGGCGGCCAGGCCCAGCGCCTCCCTGGCTTCCGGGTCACGGGGATCGATGAGGGAACGTTCCAGATATGCCAGCGTGAGCTCCATACCGGTGAGGGCGATGTCCTCCGCCAGGCCGATGAGCTCCGGAGGGGCTCCGTAGTAGACCTCCAGGCAGTGTGACAGCCCGTCGAAGGCCCCGTCCAGGGTGAAGTCGGGCGACATGCTCGCCGTCAAGCCGTAGTCGAACAGACATCGCGGCGGGATAATGGCGTCGTCCACGATGAGTTTTTTCTGATGGGCGGCGAGGTCCGTGATGTTGGAGTACTTGGTGAGGTGGGCAGAGGACCCGGATGCGGTCTGAAGCCCGATGCAGGGCCGCAACCGCATCCCTGAAGCCTGGATCCTCTCCGTCACCTTGCCCGTGCCGAAGTAATCGTCGAAGCCGCCGCCCAGGTCGGCCAGGACCACCGCGGCCTTGGCCGCATCGATCCCCGACCCTCCCGAGGCAGCCAGGACGAAGTCCGGAGCGACGTCTTCCACGGCCTGCTGCATGCGCAGCACGTCCTCGCGTGGTGTGTTGGGCCGGGCGGAGGCGGACCGCCCGCCGATCTCGATCCCGGATCCGCTCAGGGATGCGACGATCGTCGCGTAGCTTTCCTCGTCGCGGCTGTCCAGGCTGGTAATGAGCAGCACCCGTGAACCGAAGGGCGCGGCCAGTTCGCCGATCCGGTCGAGGCACCCCAATCCGTACACATAGTCGCTGCCCTTGAATTCATCGATCAATTCCCGTGCGTGTTTCTTCAGTTCTTCCATAGCCCGATTCTAGCCAAAAAAGGGGATATAAAAAAGGGGACAGGCCCCTTTTTTAATAAAGAGCAATTAAAACTACGGGCGAGTTAAATACGGGCCTGTCCCCTTTTTTGCATTAAAAATCCTGGTGTTCGGTGCGGCGGATGATCTCGTTCTGCAGGTCCGGGTTCAGGTCGCAGAAATAGTCGCTGTAGCCGGCCACGCGCACGATCAGGTCGCGGTACTTTTCCGGCTGCTGCTGCGCGTCTCGCAGGGTGTCCGCTGTGACCACGTTCATCTGGATGTGATGCCCGTCCATACTGAAGTAGGAGCGCACCAGGTGGGTCAGGTTGTCGATCCCTTCCTCGTCTTCCAGCAGCTGCGGGTTGAACTTCTGGTTGAGCAGCGTGCCGCCGGTGCGGGCGTGGTCGATCTTGGCCGCCGACTTGACCACGGCCGTGGGGCCGTGGCGGTCCGAGCCCTGGACCGGCGAGATGCCCTCGGACAGCGGCTGGTGCGCCCTGCGGCCGTCGGCCGAGGCCCCCAGCATACGCCCGAAGTAGACATGCACCGTGGTGGGAAGCAGGTTGATGCGGTAGGCGCCCCCCTTCGTGTTGGGCCGCCCGTTGACCGCATCGTAATAGACCTCGAAGATCTCCCGCATCACGTCGTCGGCATAGTCGTCGTCGTTGCCGTATTTAGGGGTCTTGTTCAGGAGCTGCTGCCGTAGGGGTTCCTCGTCCTCGAAGTCCTTGTCGAGCACATCCAGCAGGCGCGCCATGGAAAGCCTCTCCCGGTCGAACACATTGTGTTTGATGGAAACGAGCGTGTCCGATATGGAGCCCAGACCCACACCCTGGATGTAAGTGGTGTTGTAGCGTGGGCCGCCGTCGTGATAGTCCTTCCCCCTCGCGATGCAGTCGTCGATCAGCAGCGACAAAAAGGGAGCGGGGATGTGTTCTGCATACAGGCGCTCTATGATGTTGTTGCCCTCGATCTTAATGTCCACGAAGTGGCGGACCTGCTTCCGGAACGCCTCCATAAGCTCCTCGAAAGAGCCGAATTCCCGTGGGTCGCCGGTTGCGATGCCGATGGCCTTCCCGGTCAGCGGATCCACGCCGTTGTGCAGGGTTATCTCCAGCACCTTGGGCAGGTTGAAGTACCCGGTCAGGGTGTAGTTCTCCTTCCCGAAGGCCCCGGACTCCACACACCCGCTGGCCCCGCCGTTGCGGGCGTCTTCCACGGATTTCCCCTGGCGCATCAGCTCCTGGACGATGACATCGGTGTTGAAAATGGAGGGCTGGCCGAAGCCGGTTTTGACGATCTTCAGGGCCCGCTTGAGGAAGCGGTCCGGGTTCTTCTTGCTGATCTGAACCATGGAGGAGGGCTGCAGGATGCGCATCTCCTCGATCACGTCCAGGATGAGGTAGGAGAGGTCATTGACCCCGTCGGAGCCGTC